>NZ_JBEZYB010000084.1:0-31608 GCF_040638285.1 Amycolatopsis sp. NPDC026612 | reverse complement strand
CCTCGCACCGCGGCCCGTTCCACTCCGCCGAAGGCGGCACTTTCATAGTGAAAGTGCCGCCTTCGGCGGTTCAGTGGACGGTTCAGTGGGCGGTGGCCGTCGGAGCCGACGCGCGCGGGCTGCCTGATCGCGGCCGATCGCGGAACCCGGGGTGGGCGTCGCCGGGTCAGGCCTGACCCGGCTCGAGCGCCGGGGCCCCGGCCAGGTAGGCCGAAAGACCACGGTGGCCCCGCCGCATCATCAGCGCGTGGTTCGCGCGGAAGAGCGGCCGGGCCACCGTGTCGAAGCGCCGCAGCAACTTCTTGCAGGCCTGGACGTCCTGGGTGATCTCCAGCAGCGTGCCCGCGCCCGCCGCGCGGACCGCCCCGGCCAGGGTCCCGTCGAGGTCGCCGCTGAGCCTGACCCGCATCAGGCCCCTGCGCTCGTCCTGGTGGTCCCGGTGCATCCGGACGACGAGCCGGAACGGCAGCCGGGACCGGCAGACCAGTTCGGCGGTGTCGTCGTCCACGCGGCGCACCGCGCGGACGTCCGACCACCACCGCGGGTAGCCGGCGAGGTCGGTGACCACGCCGAACACCCGCTCGGGCGTGGTTCCGGGCAGCAGCCACTTGCTGCGGAACCGGTAGCGCGCGCCCGTCATGCTCGTCAAACCTGGGCCGAGACCAGCTTCCGGCCGTCCACCGTGACGATGTCGACCGACTTCACGTCGTCGGGGGCGACCAGCGCCGACCCGTCGAGCTGGAAGCCCTGGTTCTCCCACTTCTCCGAGACCTGCCAGCTGCCGGCGGTCACCGCTTGGCCGCCCTTCGTGGTGACCTGCAGCAGGCACTTCTCCCCGGCTTGGACGCCCTTCACGGCGACGTTCACCCGGACCCAGCCCTGGAACGGGCTGACCGACGCGGCCAGCTGCACACCCGTCGAAGCGTCGGTGGCCCGCACGTCCTTCGTGCCGGGCACTGCCGTCGGCTGGATCGGCATCGCGAGGTTGTCGCCGGAGCTCGTCGACCGCCCGACCAGGACGCCGCCACCGAGCGCGGCGACCACCAGCACGGCCGCCGCGACCAGGGCCAGGCCCCGGCCACCCCGGCGTGCTTCGCGGACCGGCGCCACCTGTTCCTCGTCGCGCAGCCGCCGGAGGGTCTTCTGCAGCAGCAGATCCCCACCTTCGGGCGGCCCGTCGAGGAACGCCTCGGGCGGGACCTCGTCGAGCGAGTCGCGCAGGGCCACCAGCTCGTTGAGGTCGAACCGGCACTGCGCGCAGGTCTGGAGGTGCCGCCGCTCGAAGTCGGCCGCCTCTCCCGGGTCGAGCGCGCCGAGGGCGTACGCGCCGAGCTGCGTGTGACTCTCGTCGACCGAGTTCATCGCGCCACCTCCGTTCCGCTCGAAATCATCGCTGCTCTGAGTGCTCTTAGTGCGTAGTACGACCTTGATTTCACGGTACCGGGTGCGACGCCCAGTGTTCTCGCCGCTTCGGCCACCGTCCGTCCCCGGTAGTAGATCTCCACCAGGACCTCTCGATGCTCGTTGGACAGCCCGTCCATCGCGCCGAGCACGGTCATCGAGTCGACCACGCCCTGGGCGTGGTCCCGCTCGACGGCCGGGGTCGGCGCGCCATCGGCCGGTTCGGCCACCTCCTGTGGCCGGGCCGCCCGGGCTCGTGCCCGGTCGGTGACCAGGTTGCGCGCGACGGTCAGCAACCAGCCGCGCACCGAGCCCTTCCCGTCGTTCTGCAGGTCGTCCGCGTGTTTCCACGCTCGGACCAGCGTCTCCTGGACCACGTCCTCGGCTGCCGCGCGATCACCGGTCAGCCTTGTCGCGTAAGCCAGCAGGCTCCGGCCGTGTTCGGCGTACAGCTGCCGAATCAGGTCCTCGCCCTTGGCCTTCTTAGGCCGCCTGCCTCCTATGGCCACCCTCGTCCTCCCGACGGTGTTCTGAGTCGTCGAGGACAGTAGTGCAACCCTCAGCTCCACCGGCGGTGCGTGCGTCGAGCGCAGCGCGACCATGGTGTTCATCGGCCGCCCACCCTTCCTCGTGCTGCCCGGAAACCGTCGTCTGTCAGGACCCGGCGCCGCCGGCCTTGCCGCCCGCGGTGATCTTGCTGCCGTCCGGGGCCACGGCGAACCACGTGCCGTTGGCGCCCTGGCCGTTCATGTCGCCCGTCACCTTGTCGCCCGCGTACTCGTACAGCGGCCAGCCGTTGAGCGTGAGCTGCTTGCTGCCGTCCTTGCGGGTCGCCGTGCCGACCTGGGTGTCCTGGATGCCCTTGAGCATCGGAGTTGCCACCCCGGCGAGCAGCGGCGGCCACTGGGCCGCGCAGTCGCCGTCGCAGTTGGACGTCGGCGGCTGGGAGAGGTCCTTGTCGAACCGGTAGAGCGTCTTGCCGTCGGCGTCGGTGACCACCGCGCCGACACCGTTGACCGTGCCGACCTGCAGCATCTTGTGCCCCGGCTCCCCGTGTTGCGGTCCTTGGGCACCGTCGGCCATGTCACCGCAGGCGGACAACGTGGCGACGGCGACGAGCGCCACAGCGCTGACGACGACCGGCCGGATACGGTTCATGACGTTCTCTCCTCGGTGAGGGCGGCACCGCCGTCCGGCGGACCTCGACACCGGGAACACGGCCGCGATCGCGAAACGGTTCAGCCGGGTTCACGCGCATTCGGTGCCGGTTCGCCACCGGATTGGTGTGTCCCGCTGATCGGCAAGATCTTGTCGCCGTACGGGCGGGTTCCTAAGCTGCTCACGTCCGCACCGCCGCCCCCGCCCGTTCCGGGAGGCCGCCGTGTCCGTGAAACCCCTCGTCGCCGTGGCGCTGCTGGCCGCGGGCTGTGCGGCGGCGCCACCGCCGTCCTTCACCGCGACCCTGACCTCGCCCACGGACGTGGTGCTGAGCTGGCCGGACGACGGTGCAGGCCACCGGGTCGAGTACGCGAACGACCCGGCCGGCCCCTGGACGACGCTGCGGTTCCTGCCGCCGCACACGACGAGCTACCACCACCCCGGCCTGATCCCGGAGACGCCGTTCTACTACCGGGAGCAGCCGTTCACCGGTCCGGTCTCGACGGAACTGCACGCGGTGACTTCGGGCGACACGGTGACGTTCACCTGGACCGACCGCTCCCCCGACGAAGCCGGGTTCCTGCTGGAGATCCGGCGGCCGGGCGCGCCGGACTTCGACCCGGTCGAGGTGACCGACCCGAACGTGACGACCTGCGCGCTCCCGCTGCTCCCGGGCGAGGAGAAATCGGCCTACCGGCTCCGGACGCTGCGGTACGGCCCGCTCTCCCCGGTGGTCCACCAGACCACCGGGAAGGAGCGGTAGCCGCTACTCCGCCGTGAGGACCGTCCGCAGGAACTGGCCCGTATAGCTCTCCTCGATGGCCGCCACGTGCTCCGGCGTGCCTTCGGCGACGATCTGGCCGCCACCCGAGCCGCCCTCGGGGCCCATGTCGATGAGCCAGTCCGAGGTCTTGATCACGTCGAGGTTGTGCTCGATCACGATCACCGAGTTGCCCTTGTCGACCAGCCCGTTGATCACGCCGATCAGCTTGTTGATGTCCTCGAAGTGCAGGCCGGTCGTCGGCTCGTCGAGGATGTACACCGTCTTGCCGGTCGAGCGCTTCTGTAGCTCGCTGGCCAGCTTGACGCGCTGCGCCTCACCACCGGACAGCGTCGGCGCGGGCTGGCCGAGCCGGACGTACCCGAGGCCGACGTCCACCAGCGTCTGCAGGTGGCGGTGGATGGCCTTGATCGGCTCGAAGAACTCCGCGGCCTCCTCGATGGGCATGTCGAGCACGTCGGAGACGGTCTTGCCCTTGTAGTGCACCTCGAGGGTCTCCCGGTTGTACCGGGCGCCCTTGCAGACCTCGCACGGGACGTAGACGTCCGGCAGGAAGTTCATCTCGATCTTGATGGTGCCGTCGCCGGCGCACGCCTCGCAGCGGCCGCCCTTGACGTTGAACGAGAACCGGCCCTGCTGGTAGCCGCGGACCTTCGCCTCGGTCGTCGCCGCGAACAGCTTGCGCACGTGGTCCCAGACGCCCGTGTAGGTGGCCGGGTTGGACCGCGGGGTCCGCCCGATCGGCGACTGGTCGACGCGCACCAGCTTGTCGACGTGGCCGAGGCCGTTCACGCGGGTGTGCCGGCCCGGCACCTGGCGGGCGCCGTTGAGCTTGTTCGCCAGCACCGTCGCGAGGATGTCGTTGACCAGCGTCGACTTGCCCGAGCCGGACACGCCCGTCACCGAGACCAGGCAGCCGAGCGGGAACGAGACGTCCAGCCCGCGCAGGTTGTGCTCCCGCGCGCCGACGACGGTCAG
This sequence comes from Amycolatopsis sp. NPDC026612, assembly GCF_040638285.1. Taxonomy (NCBI): domain Bacteria; kingdom Bacillati; phylum Actinomycetota; class Actinomycetes; order Pseudonocardiales; family Pseudonocardiaceae; genus Amycolatopsis; species Amycolatopsis sp. NPDC026612. Next base: position 27,290 of record NZ_JBEZYB010000084.1, on the reverse strand, counting down.
CTGCCGTTTCTTGTCGATCGGCCGCCGGATCGCCGGGATGTCGATCTTCCGGCGCCCGGACAGGTACTGCCCGGTCAGCGACTCCTTGCTCTTCAGGAGCTTCTTGTACGGTCCGCTGTGGACGATGTGACCGCCGTGCTCGCCCGCGCCGGGGCCGATGTCGACCACCCAGTCGCTGGAGCGGATCGTGTCCTCGTCGTGCTCGACGACGATCAGCGTGTTGCCCAGGTTCCGCAGCCGGGTCAGCGTCTCGATCAGGCGGTGGTTGTCGCGCTGGTGCAGGCCGATCGACGGCTCGTCGAGCACGTACAGCACGCCGACCAGGCCGGAGCCGATCTGCGTCGCCAGCCGGATCCGCTGCGCCTCGCCGCCCGACAGCGTCGCCGACGCGCGGTCGAGCGAGAGGTACGTCAGGCCGACGTCGAGCAGGAAGCGCAGCCGGGCCTGGATCTCCTTGAGCACGGCGCCGGCGATCATCGTCTCGCGCTGCCCGAGTTCCAGCTCGTCGAGGAACTGCGACGCTTCGGCGATGGACAGCGCGCAGACCTCGGCGATGGACATGTCACCGCGGGTCTTGTGGGCCAGCGTGACGGCGAGGATCTCCGGCTTGAGCCGGGTGCCCTGGCAGGCCGGGCACGGCACCTCGCGCATGTAGCCCTCGTACCGCTCGCGCATGTACTCGGACTCGGTCTGCTCCTGGCGCCGCTCGAGGAACGGGATGACGCCCTCGAAGGCGGCGTAGTACGAGCGCTGGCGGCCGTAGCGGTTCTTGTAGCGGACGTGCACCTGCTCGTCGACGCCGTGCAGCACCGCCTTCTGGGCGCGCGCGGGCAGCCGCCGCCACGGCGTGTCCATCCGGAAGCCGATGGTCTCCGACAGCGACTCGAGCAGCCGGATGAAGTAGTCCGCGCTCTGCCCGCCCGACCACGGCGCGATCGCGCCCTCGGCCAGTGACAGCTCGTCGTCCGGGACCACCAGCTCCGGGTCGACCTCCTTGCGGATGCCGATGCCGGTGCACTCGGGGCAGGCACCGTAGGGCGAGTTGAAGGAGAAGGAGCGGGGCTCGAGGTCCTCGATGGCCAGCGGGTGACCGTTCGGGCAGGCGAGGTTCTCGGAGAAGCCGCGGATCCGGTGCGGGTCGTTCTCCGGCAGGTCGACGAACTCGAGCTCGATCAGCCCGTCGGCCAGCCGCAGCGCCGTCTCCACCGAGTCGGTGAGCCGCTGGCGCGACGCCGCCTTCACGGTCAGCCGGTCGATGACCACGCCGATCTGGTGCTTTTCCTGCTTCTTCAGCTTCGGCGGGTCGGTGAGCGGGTGCATGGTGCCGTCGACGACCACGCGCGCGTAGCCCTGCTGCTGCAGGTTCTCGAACAGGTCCACGTACTCGCCCTTGCGCCCGCGGATCACGGGGGCGAGCACCTGGAACCGGATGCCCTCCTCCATGGCGAGCACCTGGTCGACGATCTGCTGCGGGGTCTGCTTGCTGATCGCCTCGCCGCACGTGGGGCAGTGCGCCTTGCCGGCGCGGGCGTAGAGCAGCCGCAGGTAGTCGTAGACCTCGGTGATCGTGCCCACGGTCGACCGCGGGTTGCGGGAGGTCGACTTCTGGTCGATCGACACCGCGGGCGAGAGGCCCTCGATGAAGTCGACGTCGGGCTTGTCCATCTGCCCGAGGAACTGCCGGGCGTAGGCCGACAGCGACTCGACGTAGCGGCGCTGCCCTTCGGCGAAGATGGTGTCGAAGGCGAGGCTCGACTTCCCGGACCCGGACAGGCCGGTGAACACGATCAGGCTGTCGCGGGGCAGGTCGAGATCCACACCGCGGAGGTTGTGCTCGCGGGCACCGCGAACAACGAGGCGATCAGCCACGCCAGGGTCCTCTCAGGTCATTCTCAGTCATTCAACAGCTGCGGTCGCCGACCCGGCCGGTTGTCTCAACGCGGCTGCACGGGTGGCCGCGTTCATGCTACGAGCCACCACCGACAGAAACCGGCTCCGCGTCCTTGACCTGCGGTTCTTCGGGCTTCCGGCGGGTGGTGAGCCACCGGTGGGCCGGGCGTTCGACCCCCGCGGTGACCGCCCAGCCGGCCAGCACGGCGGCGGCGACGACCACGGGGAGCCGCAGCCAGCCGGGGAGGCCGAGGTCGACCAGAACGCGGGCCAGGATGTAACCCAGTTCCTGGTGCACCAGATAAAGACCATACGAGATGCCCGCCAGCCAGGTGACGGCCGGGGCGATCCTCGCCAGCCCGGGGAACCGCCAGTCCGGGCCGCGGGCGGCCAGGCAGACCAGCAGGAGCAGCACGGCGAACCCGATCGTGGACGGCCAGCGCTCGGCGTCCTGCGGCAGCGCCCGGTGCAGCGGGAACACCTGCAGGTCCTGCGCGGCGACCGCGGCGACGACGAACAGCGCGGCGTGCCAGTGCGCCAGCCGCCGCTGCGACCACAGCCAGACCGCGATACCGATGGCGAACACGTGCAGGCGGTGCAGCCCGAGGCCGTAGTAGAAGCTGTCGGCGACCGGGCGCACGACAGCCGGGTCGAAGACGAGGAACCGCAGCGTGAGCGGGACGAGGATCAGCGCCCACAGCAGCGCGACGGTCAGCCGGTGCGTGCGCCACGACCGCGGCCACAGCAGGGCCGCGCCGGTGAAGGCCAGCAGCTGCACCGGCAGCGTCCAGTAGGAGCCGTCGAGGTAGTAGAACGCGCCCGAGCGGATGCCCCACTCCTGCACCATGCCGAGGTTGGCGACCAGGTCCAGCCCGGTCGGGATGTACCACGGCGACGGGTCCGACGGCGGCCCGGGCGGCACGCCGAACAGGAACCCGCCGAGGCCGGGCGGGTAGGGCAGGCCGCTGAAGGAGATGGCGGCCCACCGCGTGATGACGTACGTCACCAGGACGGCGGCCAGGTACGCGGGCAGGAGGCGCGCGACCCGGTTCCACAGCCACCGGCGGGGCCGGCCCTTGCGGAGGCTGGCGCACACGAAGAAGGCGGAGATCACCAGCAGGATCGCGGCGCCGAACTGCGCCGTCACCCGGACGGGGTACCCCGTCAGCTCGGGGTGCAGGAGCGCGCCCTGGTGGGTGACGTGCCCGAGGATGACCGCGAAGACGGCGACGACGCGGAGGAGGTCCCAGCTGATCCGGCGCGGCGTCGGCGAGGTGGGCACGGTCGTCCTGAGGTCGGGGCTGGCGGGGTCGCCGTGAGCCTACGTGGCGGGGCGTGTGACTGCTTGTGCGGGTGGAACCGCTTGGAGCGAAACGACTACCGTGTGCAGGGTGAACATCGTGGAGACCTACACCGGGCACGTCGACCCGGGCGGCGACGCCACCCGGCGGACCCTGGACGCGCTGACCATCACCAAGCTGTCCGTCGGCCCGATGGACAACAACGCGTATTTGCTGGTGTGCCGGGAGTCGAACGAGGCACTCCTGATCGACGCGGCGAACGACCCCGAGCGCATCTCCGACCTGATCGGCCACGGCCCGGACCGCCCGGCCCTGCGCACGGTCGTCACGACCCACCAGCACCAGGACCACTGGCAGGCACTGGGTGCGGTGGCCGGCGCGAACGGCGCCAACACGGCGGCCCACCCGTTGGATGCCGAGCCGCTGCCGGTGCCGCCGGACTTCCTGGTCGAGCACGGCGACACGCTGCCGGTGGGCCAGGTCACGCTTTCGGTGATCCACCTGCGGGGGCACACGCCGGGGTCCATCGCGCTGCTGTACCGGGATCCGGCCGGCATTCCGCACCTGTTCACCGGCGACTCGCTGTTCCCGGGCGGGGTGGGGAAGACGGGGTCACCGGCGGGCTTCACGTCGCTGCTCGACGACGTCGAGACGCGGATCTTCGGGGAGCTGCCGGACGAGACGTGGTTCTACCCCGGCCACGGTGACGATTCGACGCTGGGCGCCGAGCGGCCGAAGCTGCAGGAGTGGCGCGAGCGCGGCTGGTGAATTTCCGGCGTTCGGGGCTTCCGGTGATTTTTCCGGAAGCCCCGAACGCTTTTTCATCCCCCTTGGATCACCTGACCGACCCAATTTCGGGCCGCACCGTAACGGCAGGCTCGAGAACACCGACCATGTCCTGGAACAAAGCGGCACCGAGCCGGCCCGCTGACGACAGGAGAGGGCGGCATGGGAATTTTCGGCACCAGCGAGAAAACCGCGTTCGTCGACCACGAGAACGTGGTGGTCGATGCCGGCATCACCGCCCGGCTGCCCGACGCCGGAGCGTTCTTGCTGGACGCACTCGACTTCCTGGGTGAGCCCGCCCTCCGCGCGACCGAAGCGGCGATCGCCGGGCTGCGGAACTCCGACGGCGCCATCCCGGGCAGCCGCCTGCGGGAAATCGGGATCAGGGACTGGAAGCGGGGTCCCCTCACCCACCTGGCCTGGCTGACCGCCAAGGACGCCATCGCCGTCGAAGTATGGGCTTCCTTCGGCCTCGGCCACCGGGACGCCAAGCGGATCGGCACGACCGCCCAGCAGGTCTACCTCACGCAGGGCATGCCCGCGGCCGCGGCCTGGGCCGTCCAGTCCCGGCCGGGCGGGCGGCTGGACCTCGATTTCCTCGCCGAACAACTGAGGGACAACTGGTCGGAATCGCTCGGCCGGATCCGCAACGGCGACATCATCAAATCCTTCAAGAAATGGACCGTCTGACCGAGGAGTGACTCATGTCCGATTGCCGCAAATGCCACCGTCCGCTGCACGACTGCACCGCCTGCAACGGCGGACGGGCTCGCAGCCTGCTGGGCGACAGATTGACGTGCAAGAAATGCTCGTCCACGGGCCTGGTGTGCCACGAGCACGGCGGCCACTGGAAGTAGCGCGCCACCCGCGGCCCACCGCCCGGCTCACCCCGATAACGACGGGGTCGAGCCGGGCGGTGGCCGTCGTGGCGAGGGCACGGACACGTTCGGAGCAGCCGGGTAACGCTTGGAGCGTCAAAGCCCGCCGCCGGGCAACGGACCGGACGAACCGGGCGTCTCCCGCAAACCCAGCGCTGGGACTTCCATCGGTTCTCTCCGTCAGGAGGCCCACCCATGTCCAGACCGAACAGGCGCGCGCTCGCCGCCGTCATCCTGCTGCTCGCCGGCAGCGGGATCCTCGCGGCCGCCGCGGGTCCCGCCCAGGCCGCCGCTCCCACCATCCCCGCCATGACGAACATCCGGACCGGGCTCAACACCGGGTTCGACCGGATCGTGCTCGACCTGAGCTCCGGGCCCGCGCCCGCCGTCAGCTACCAGCTCGTCGACGAGCTCATCGCCGACCCGAGCGGCCAGATCGTCTGGCTCACCGGGGAGTACTTCATCAACGTCAGCGTCACCCCCGCGGCCGCGCACGACGTCAACGGCGTTCCCACCTACACCGGGCCGGAGAAGTTCCGGACGCGGAACCTGAGCAACGTCATGGCCGTCGCCCTCACCGGGGACTTCGAGGCGCACCTCGCGATCGGGCTCGGCGTGCGGTCGCGGACCGCGGTGAACGTCTTCACGCTCACCGCGCCCAACCGCGTCGTCATCGACGTCGCCCACTGAAGCCGGACGCGGGTGGCCTCCGGGTCACCCGCGCTCGTACGGCGTCTTCTCCCCCGCCTCGACCGCGAACGGCAGGTGGTTGCCCGCCGGCGGCAGCGGGCACGTCGCGAAGTCCGTGAACGCGCACGGCAGGTTCACCGCGCGGTTGAAGTCCAGCGTCACCGAGCCGTCCGCGGCCGGTGCCCCGACCGGCAGCGACCGGTTGGCCGCGTAGGTGGTGACCCCGCTCGTCCCGTCGGTGAACAGGATGCTGAGGCCGCCGTCCCTGCCGTTGAATGCCGTCAGGGTGTGCGGCACCCCGTCGCGGGAGAAGCGGACCACGCCCGGCGCCGTGTAGACGTGGCTCAGGCCTTCCACGACCGCACCCACCGTGGTCGGCCGAGGCTCGGCGAACGGCTCGAACCGCCCGGACAGCACCCAGGACGGCGACGGCTCGTACGCCGGGACCCCGTGGAACTCGCGCAGCACTTCGGCCTTCGGGTCGTGGACGCGGATCAGGTACCCCGAGCGGCGGGCGACCTCGATCTCGACGTCGCCGGCGTGCACCCGCGTCCCCGCGCCGCTGTTGACCAGCTCGAACCGCCGGACGTCGGCGATCGGTTCCCCTTCGTGGGCGAGCGAAGCACCGGCCGGGTCGACGTACGCCGCGTCGGCGTCCTGCCACCAGCGGCCGGGGATGCCGGGGTACTCCCGCGGGGTGCCGGTCAGCCAGTCCAGCGAAACCAGGGCCAGCCAGCCGTGCGGCTCGGCGAGGTCGGCCTCGCGCCGGGTCTTCCACTCCTGCCAGTCCTGCGTGAACGTGGTCATCGCGGGCCCCTTCCGTCGGCTACGACAGTGCCAACCCGGTGCTCGCGCCGCTATTCCGCTTCCCAGCATCCGGACGGATGCTCAGTCGAACGACCACTGCAGCCCGTAGCTGAGGCCCTGGTGCAGGTCGTGGAACTCGAGGCCGACCTCACCCACCCGGTTGACGGTCAGTGCGTCGCCCGAGTCGACGCCGTCGTCGACCACCCGGCCCGGCACGCCGTTGAGCCGCCACACCCGCGACGGCGGGGCGGCGCGGTCGAACCGGACCCGCACCGAGAACTCCTCGCAGCGGCGCAGCGGCGTCATGGCGTAGTACGGCCGCAGTTCCGTGCGCTGCGGCGTGAACCGGATGCCGTACTCGTGCCGCTGGCCGAGCCGCAGCGGGTTCGGCAGCCGCATGACGAACTGGGCGTGGCTCACCGAAACCTGGCGTGCTTCGACGATTTCGCCGCCGAACAGCGCGTCCGCGGTGATGTCCGGCACCGGGTCGCTGCCCGGCTCGGCCGGCACGCTGAACGGCAGGATCAGCTCGTCGAGCTCGTCGACCTCCGCGACGATCCGGCGCTCCTCCTGCAGTTCCGGCGGGTCGCGGTCGAGCCGGAGCCGCGCTTTCATCGACTCGACGTACCAGCCGGCCAGCGGGTGCAGGTCACCGCGGGGCGCGGGCGCGCAGAGCAGCTCGTCGAGCCGCCGGAACGCGAGGTCGATCCGGCGGCGGGCGGTGCGCGGGTCGCGGTCGAGGACGCTGGCCAGCCACGAGATCCGCCGGTCGAGGAACTCGCCCGCGGCTTCCTCGTGCAGGCCGAGCGCCGCGAGCGCGGCCAGCTTCAGGTCCGGCGGCAGCCGCCCGCACAGCTCGGTGAGCCGCAGCACGAGTTTGTGGCGCGCGGCGGCGGGCTGGTCGGTGTCGGTGATCGCGCACGCTCCCCGCAGGCAGGGGCCGATCCGCAGGTGCAGGTCGGCGGCGTCGAGGCCGCGGCCGCGGCGCAGTTCGTTCAGCTCGCGCACGAACGGGAAGGTGTGCACGTCCATCGTCACCACCCCCTTTTGTTCCCCGCGAAACAACTGTTCACGCTACCAGTGGCCCTTCCCGGAAAGCAGGACGGATTCCGGACATCGACCGGCGCGGAATGCCCGGCCGACCGGCCCCCCACGAGCCGGCCGGCCGGGCTCCACCACGGGTCAGCCGGCCCCGAAGATCAGGGCCCAGATCGAGTGGCTCTCCATCAGACACACCTCCTCATCGCTGCATCCAGGCCGAGGCGGAGAGCGGCACGGAGCCGTGGAACGTCGGCGCGGCCGGCTCCGCCGCGTTTCCGGCGGCCGCGGCGAAGCCCGCGACGACACCGACCACGAACGCGGCGAAGACCGATTTCACCAGGGTCAGAATCTTGCAGTAGACGTTCACGACAAAGGCTCCCCGACCTCACTGGAAATGAATACCGGCCGGCTGGCATCACATTCTTTTCCGGCCGGACTCCAGCATCGCCGGACGGCGGCGTCCGTCAGATGCCCGCTGTCACGGGTGTTGTGTGCCGTTTGGCTCAGAACGGGCGAAGGCCCGCAGCACGCGCGGCTCGCGGATGAGGATCCGGCGGCGGCCGGTCTCGACGATCCCCCGCTCCCGCAGCACCCGCAACGCCCGGGCGACGGTACGCCGGGCCGCGCCGATCTGCGCGGCGATGTCCTCCTGCGAGAACGCAGCCTCGATGAGCACGCCTTCCGGGACGCGCCTGCCGTGTTCCTCGGCCAGCCGGACCAGCACCACCGCGACGCGGCGGCTGACGTCGAAGGCGGCCGCGCCGACCCGGGCGGATTCGGCGTTGCGGAGCCGGGCCGCGACGGTCTTGATCGTCGCGACGGCGATCGCGGGCCTGCTGTGCAGGACGTCGACGAACTCCGCGCCGGTCAGCTGGAAGACGGTGCAGGGTTCGATCGCGCGCACCGACGCCGACCGCGGCCGTCCCGTGACCGCCGCGAGGTCGCCCAGCACCTCGCCGGGACCGCGGAGCCCGAAGAGCACCTCGCGGCCGTCTTCGACGACGGCGGAGACGCGCACCCAGCCCGACACCAGGACGTGGACGTGGTCGGACGGGTCGCCCTCCATGAGCACGACGTCGTTCGCGCGGAACCGGCGGCGGGTGCCCCTGGCGAGCAGGTACTCGCGATCGGCGTCGGCGAGGTAGGCCAGGAGCGCCCCCTCCGCCGTGTCGTCGTGCCCGCCCATGGCTCCCCTCCGGATCACCACCGTAACCCGGCGTGGCGGCGTTCGGCGAGGGTCGCGACCGGTAGGGTCGCCGCGTGGACGTGGAGATCTTCACCGACGGTGCGTGCAGCGGGAACCCCGGGCCGGGCGGCTGGGGCGCGGTGCTGCGCTACGGCAAGCACGAGCGCGAGCTGTACGGCGGCGAAGCCACCCCGACGACGAACAACCGCATGGAGCTGACCGCGCCGATCCGCGCGCTGGAGAGCCTGACGCGGCCGTCGCAGGTCCGCGTGTACACCGACAGCACCTACGTGCGGAACGGGATCACCCAGTGGCTCCCCCGCTGGAAGAGCAACGGCTGGCAGACGGCGGCGCGCCAACCGGTGAAGAACGCCGACCTCTGGCAGCGCCTCGACGCGGCGGCCGGCGAGCACCAGGTCGAGTGGCTGTGGGTCAAGGGCCACGCGGGACACCCGGAGAACGAGCGCGCCGACCGCCTCGCGGTGCGCGGCGCCCAGGAAGCGCGGGAGACCGGGAAGCCGGCCGCCGCGCACTAGTCCGAAGTGGACGGCCGCGGCGGGACACGCCGCCGGCCCGTCCTGGTTCCGCGGGCGCCCGGACCGTCCGTGGCAGAATTCCCCGGTGCCTCCCGCCCCGTGCCCGTGCGGCCTCGCCGAGTCCTACGCCGCCTGCTGCGGCCGGTTCCACGACGGCGGCCTCACCGCGCCGACGGCCGAACTGCTGATGCGCTCCCGGTTCAGCGCCTTCGCCGTGCAGGACACCGCGTACCTGCTGCGCACCTGGCACCCGAACACCCGCCCGCGCCGGCTGGCGCTCGATCCCGGGCAGGAGTGGACGCGGCTGGAGATCCTCGGCCGCACCGGCGGCGGGCTGCTGCACACCGAGGGCACGGTCGAGTTCCGGGCGCACTACCGCCACCGGGGCCGGGACGGCTTCCTCGAGGAGAACAGCCGCTTTCGCCGCGAGGACGGCCACTGGGTCTACCTCGACGCGGAAGCGTAAACCCGCCCCGCGCACCACCGCCGGTGCGGCGATGGAACCCTCACGCGCCGCGCGCGGGCTCGGGGTCGTCCCGGCTTCACCGGCACCCGGGAGTGGCCGCTCGGGGGGTCCTCGGCGTCGGCACCATCCTGCCGAGCACTGTCGGCGTGGCGCTCTCCGCCGCGCCGGACGGCGGTGTCCCGCTCAGCGAGGCACTGGCGCCGCGGCTCCGGGAAGACGGCTCACGGCCGCTCCTGCTGGCCCGGCGCGCCGCGGGGGCCCGGCCGATCGCCCGCGGCCGGCCGACCGGGCAAACCGCCCCTGTTCCCCGCGTGATCGGGCCGCTACCATCGTCCGCAATTGTTAGGAAAGTTCCCTAACTATGGTCCCGCCGCCGTGGTGCCTAGGAGGCGCTCTCGTGAGCTATCGGCAGAGAAGAACCCGGATCCTCCTCGCGGCGGCCACGCTGGCCGTCGCGGTGACCGGGGCGACCGTCCCGGCCGCGACCGGACAGGAACCGGCGAGAACGGTGGCCGTCGCCGCGGCACCGGCCACCGCGATCCCCGGTTTCCTGATCCAGACATCCGCCAAGACCGGCGACGACTCCGCGGTCTCCAAGCCCGGCTTCGACACGGCGGGCTGGTACCCCGTCGGCCCCCGGTCGACCGTCTACGCCGGGCTGCTGGCGAACGGCAAGTACGCCGACCCGTTCTACTCGACGAACATGAAGAACGTGCCGGTCGCGGACTTCCAGGTCCCGTGGTGGTACCGCACCGACCTCACCGTCAGCGACCCCACCCAGCGGACCTACTTGGACTTCAGCGGCGTGCTCTCGAAGGCCGACGTCTGGGTCAACGGGACGCGGGTGGCCGACAAGACGCAGGTCACCGGCGCCTACACGCGCCACGACCTCGACATCACCGCACAGGTGAAGGCCGGCACCAACAGCATCGCGTTCAAGGTCTACCCGAACGACCCGAACAAGGACCTGTCGATGGGCTGGATCGACTGGGCGCAGACCCCGCCGGACCGGAACATGGGCATCGTGCGGGATGTCCTCGTGCGCCGCAGCGGGCCGGTGGCGCTGCGCGGCGGCCACGTCGTCACCAAGCTGCCGACGCTCGGCCACGCCGATCTGACGGTGAAGGCCGACGTCCGCAACGACTCCGCCGCCGCCGTCTCCACGACGGTGTCCGGCACGGTCGCCGGGCACGCCATCAGCCAGACGGTCTCGCTGGCGGCCAAGGAGAAGAAGACCGTGACGTTCCCGGTGATCGGGATCGACAACCCCCAGGTCTGGTGGCCGGCCGGGATGGGCGGTCAGCCCCTCTACGACCTCGATCTGACCGCGAGCGTCGGCGGCACGGCGTCGGACACCTCGCACTCGAGCTTCGGCGTCCGCCAGGTGACGGCGACCAAGAACTCCAGCGGCGGCCGGGCGTACACGATCAACGGGCGCCCGCTGCTGATCAAGGGCGGCGGCTACTCGCCGGACCTGTTCCTGCGCTGGAACGAGCAGTACGCGGCCGACAAGCTGGCCTACGTCAAGGACCTCGGGCTCAACACCGTGCGCCTGGAGGGCCACATCGAGCCGGACGAGTTCTTCGACCTCGCCGACCGGATGGGCGTGCTGACGCTGCCCGGCTGGGAGTGCTGCGACAAGTGGGAAGGCCAGGTCAACGGCAGCGAGCCGGGTGACGCGTGGACGGCGGCGGACTACCCGGTCGCGAAGGCGTCGATGACCGCGGAGGCCGAGCGGCTGCGCGACCACCCGAGCGTCATCTCCTTCCTGATCGGCAGCGACTTCGCTCCCGACGCGACGATCGAGAAGAACTACCTCGATGCGCTGAATGCCGCGGACTGGCCCACGCCCGTGGTCCCGGCCGCGTCGGCCAAGTCGTCGCCGCAGCTCGGGTCGTCCGGGATGAAGATGAACGGGCCGTACGACTACGTCCCGCCGAACTACTGGTACGACAAGGCGCACAGCGACCTGGGCGGGGCGTGGGGCTTCAACTCCGAGACCAGCGCCGGGCCGGACATCCCGACCATGGACACGCTCAAGCGGATGCTGTCGCCGAGCGAGCTCGACACGCTGTGGAAGAGCCCGTCGACCGCGCAGTACCACCGGTCCTCGTCGTCGACGTTCGCCAACCTGAAGCTGTTCGGCGACGCCCTCACCGGCCGCTACGGCAAGCCGGCGAACCTCGACGACTTCGTCCGGAAGGCGCAGCTGGCGCAGTACGAGAACGTCCGCGCCGAGTTCGAGTCGCACTCGCGGAACTTCAGCGACAGCTCGAACCCGGCCACCGGGATCATCTACTGGATGCTCAACAGCGGCTGGACGTCGCTGCACTGGCAGCTGTTCGACGCCTACCTCGACCAGAACGGCTCGTACTTCGGGGCCAAGAAGGCGAACGAACCGCTGCACATCCAGTACTCGTACGACACCAAGTCCGTCGTGGTGGTCAACCACAACCACGACGCGGCGGCGAACCTGACGGCGTCGGTGCAGCTCTACAACCTCGACGGGACGGAGAAGTTCACCCAGTCGAAGGCCGTTTCGGTGGGCGGTGACGGCGCGAAGACGACCGCGCTGACCATCGGCTCGGTGAGCGGGCTGTCGACGACGTACCTGGCGAAGCTGGTCCTGACCGACGCGGCGGGCAAGGAGGTCAGCCGGAACGTCTACTGGCTGTCCACCAAGGCCGACACGCTCGACTGGGGCAACAGCGACTGGTACTACACGCCGACGACGTCGTACGCCGACCTGTCCGGGTTGAACAACCTCGCGCAGGTCTCCGTCGACACGACTGCTGCGTCGACGGCGAACAGCGACGGCACCACGACGACCAAGGTGACGCTGAAGAACGGCACGGGCGGCAAGGTGCCGGCGTTCTTCGTCGACGCGCACGTGGTCGGCGCGGCGGGCGCACCGGTGCTGCCGGTGCGGTGGACCGACAACCAGGTCACCCTCTGGCCGGGCGAGTCGGCCACCCTGACGGCGACGTACCGGACCGCGGACCTCAAGGGCGCGAAGCCGTCCGTGCGGGTCGCGGGCTGGAACACCGGGACGAAGACCGTGCCCGCGGACGGCTCGACCGGCCCGGGAACCCCGGCCGACCACCAGGCCGAGGACGCCACGATCACCAGCGGCGTCGCGGAGTCGAACCACACCGGCTTCACCGGCACCGGGTTCGTCAACTACGACAACGCGACCGGCAGCGCGGTGGAGTTCTCCGTGGACGCGGCAGCCGCCGGGCCCGCGACCGTCGTCCTGCGGTACGCCAACGGCACCACGACGAACCGGCCGATGGACGTCACGGTCAACGGCACCACGGTGGCGTCCGGCGTGGCGTTCGGCGGCACCGGGAACTGGGACACCTGGCAGACGGTCACGATCCCGGTGACGCTGACCGCCGGGACGAACAAGATCAAGGCGACCGCGACGACCGCCGTCGGCGGCCCGAACGTCGACAAGATCACCGTCTAGTCCAGACCCGAAGGCGGCACTTTCACGTGAAAGTGCCGCCTTCGGTCATTCCCAGAGCAGGCGCTGGTCGCGGTCCGGGTCGGAGACCGTGGTGGAGACGTCGTCGAAGAGACGCGTGACGCGGTCCGCCGGGGTGTAGCGCGGCCAGCCCGGGTCGCCGGTCGCGACGAACCGGACCCACGTGTCGAACATCTCCGTCGCCACCGCCTGCATCCGCTCGGCCGGGAAGGGCCGCCCGGCGAAGAGGAACCGCCAGTTGCGGTTGCGGATGTCGTCGAACACCAGCGGCAGGTCGAGCCCGTGTGCGGCGCCGAGACCGCGGCCGCGCGGGGCGATCCGCCAGTCGAGCCGGTACATCCAGGCGTCCGGCTGCGCTTCGGCGAAGCGGATCGCCGGGATCCACCAGTCCCCCGCCGTCAGCGCGCGGTTGCGGATCTGGTCTTCCGGCCAATCGAGCAGGTCGTTGTACGCCGCGACGGCCTTTTCGAGCGCGGAAGCGTCCAGCATCGTCGAGCCGACGCCCAGCAGCTTCGCGCCGCCCGACTGCAACCAGCTGAACAGGTCCTCCTCGTCGGCCGTCGTCCCGATGAGCAGGGGGACGTCTCGGACGGCGTCGAGCGGGCGGGAAGGCAGCAGCTCGTCGCCGACGACGACGCGGTAGGTCACCTTGGTGCCGGACATCGCCGAAACCCGTTGCTGGGCCTCGAGAATCCGCGTCACCGGCAGCGTCACCAGGTCCGCCGGCGAGACGTCCAGTTCCGTCAGGACCGCCGACGCGACCGCCGCCCCTTCGGCCGGGGTGTGCACGACCGAGCCGACGCCGGTGCCGCTTTGGACGATCGCCTGGTGGACCAGTCCGCGGGTGGCGGGCACGGCCAGCAGCGTCCCGACCGTGCGGCCGCCGTTGGACTGCCCGGCCAGCGTCACGCGGCCCGGGTCGCCCCCGAACGCGGCGATGTTGTCCCGCACCCACTCCAGGGCGGCGACCTGGTCGCGCAGGGACAGGTTCGAGTCGGCGACGCCGGGCAGGTGCAGCATCCCGAGCACGCCGAGCCGGTAGGCGACGGTCACGACGACCACGCCCCGCCGGGCGTACGCGGACGCGTCGAACTCGTGCGGCGCGCCGATCACCCCGCCCCCGCCGTGGATCCAGACCAGCACCGGGTACGAGCCGGGAGACGCCGGCGCGTAGACGTTCAGGTACAGGCAGTCCTCGTCACCGGTGAAGCCCCGGCCGGTCAGCTTCGGCTGCGGCGCGCGAGGCGCCCATCCGGTCGCCTCCCGGACACCGGGCGACGGCCGCACCGGCCGGGGTGCGCGGAACCGCAGCTCCCCCACCGGCGGCTCGGCGTAGGGCACGCCGAGGAACGTCCTGACCCCGTCCCGCTCGGACCCGCGCAGGACGCCGTCGTCGAGCTCCACCGTCGTCACGTTCCCAGCCTAGGGACCTGCCCTGGAGTGCGCTCCAGCGTGTCGACCGGGCACCGGCACCGGCACCGAGCTGGCCCGGTGACGCCCGTCGCCGGGCCGGGGTGATGATTACCCGGTGCACATCGCGGCAGAGATAGTGGCGCTGGTCGTGACGGTCCTCGTCGTCAGCGCGGTGGCGCGGCGGCTGGACTGGTCGGCCCCGCTGTGCCTGATCGTCGTCGGCGTCGGCGCCTCCTACGTCCCCGGCGTGCCCGAGGTCCACCTCGACCCCGAGGTCGTGCTGGTGGGCCTGCTGCCGCCGCTGCTGTATTCGGCGGCCATCCAGACGTCGCTGGTCGACTTCCGGAAGAACCGCAGCGCGATCGGGCTGATGTCGGTCGGGCTGGTCGTGTTCACCGCGCTCGGGGTCGGGGTGGTCGCCTGGGCGGTGATCCCCGGCCTCCCGCTGGCCGGCGGCATCGCGCTCGGCGCGGTGGTGGCGCCCCCGGACGCGGTCGCCGCCAGCGTCGTGGCCCGCCGGGTCGGGATGCCCCGCAAGCTGATCCGGCTCCTGGAGGGCGAGAGCCTCTTCAACGACGCCGCCGCGCTGGTCGCCCTCCGCACCGCGATCGCCGCGCTGGCCGGCTCGGTCAGCCTGTGGCAGGTCGGCGCGGACTTCTTCCGCGCGGCGATCGGCGGGGCCGTGGTCGGGCTGATCGTCGGGTTCGGGGCCGCGTACATCCGCGCCCGGATGGACGAGCCGGTGCTCGACACCGCGCTGTCGTTCGCCGTGCCGTTCATCGCCTACCTCCCGGCCGAGGCGATCCACGGCTCGGGCGTGCTCGCGGTCGTCATCGCCGGGCTCATCCTCGGGCACAAGGCGCCGCAGATCCTGTCCGGTTCGACCCGGCTGGCGTCCCGGCTGAACTGGCAGACCATCGCGTTCCTGCTGGAAAACATGGTCTTCCTGCTCATCGGCCTGCAGCTGCGGCGGATCCTCGCTGAGGTCGGCGAGAGCGGGCTGTCCCTGGTGATGCTGACCTGGATCTGCGTCGCCGTGCTCGGCGCGACGATCCTCACCCGGGTGCTCTACCTGATCGGCATCGGCACGGTGAAGCGCGTCGAACGGCGCCTGCTGCCCGGCAAGGCCAAGACGAAGATCTGGCCGTGGCGCTACTCGGCGGTCATCGCGTGGGCGGGCATGCGCGGGGTGGTCACACTCGCGGCCGCGTTCGTGCTGCCCGCCGACACCCCGCAGCGGGCCGTGCTGGTGCTCGCCGCGTTCGTCGTCGTGGCCGGCACCCTGGCCGTGCAGGGCATGACGCTGCCGCCGCTGATCCGGCGCCTGCGCCTGCCCCGGCCGGACCCCGCCGAGGATGCGCTGCAGGAGGCGGCCGTGCTCCACGACATGACCCGGGCGGCGCTGGCCAAGCTCGAGGAGATCCGGCAGCCCGACGACCCGCCCGAGATCATCCAGCGCCTCCGCGACCGCTTGCAGCACCGCGCCGACTCGGCGTGGGAGCAGCTCGGCAGGCAGAGCGCGCTGGCCGAAACGCCGAGCGACGCCTACCGCCGGCTGCGGCTGGAGCTCCTCGAAGCGGAACGCAACCAGTTCCTCAAGGCCCGCGCCAGCGGCAGCGCCGACGACGACGTCCTGCGCCGGGTCCTGGTCCGGCTGGACATCGAGGAATCGATGCTCGACCGCGACGAGGAAGAACCGGAAGTGGAAGGCCGCGAACTGCGCACCCCGGCCGCGACGGCCGGTTCGTGCAAGCACCTGGCCCACCAGTGGGTGGACAAGGACCCGAGCTCGGCCGACAGCTGTGCAGCCTGCGTCGCCGAGGGCACGACGTGGGTGCACCTGCGGATGTGCCTGAAGTGCGGCAACGTGGCCTGCTGCGACTCGTCGCCGCGCCGCCACGCGACCCAGCACTTCCACGAATCCCGCCATCCGGTCATGCGCAGCTACGAGCCCGGCGAGACGTGGCGCTGGTGTTTCGTGGACAAGCAACTGGGCTAACTCCGCCTTCCTCCCCACCGCCACCCTCAACGGAGGCGCTTCGCGCCGCTGTACCGTCTCCAGCATGAGCACGCCCGAGCAGGAGATCGAATACCGCCAGCACCGGTTCAGCCCGCCCCCGGGTTCGACGGAGATCTTCCTGGTCCGGCACGGCGAATCGGCTCCGGCCCGCGGTGACGCTCCCTTCGAGCTCGTCGACGGCCAGGCCGACCCGGACCTCGCCCCGGAGGGCCGCGACCACGCGCGGCGCGTCGGCGACCGGCTCGCCGGGGAGCGGATCGACGCGATCTACGTGACGACGCTGCGCCGCACGGTGCAGACCGCCGCGCCCCTGGCGGAGAAGCTGGGGCTGACTCCGGTCGTCGAGCCGGACCTGCGCGAGATCCACCTCGGTGACTGGGAAAACGGGCTGTTCCGGAAGTACACCACCGAAGGCCACCCGATCGTCGAACGGCTGTGGATCGAGCAGCGCTGGGACGTGATCCCGGGCGCGGAGTCCGACGAGCGGTTCGGCGCCCGCCTGCGCGGCGCGCTCACCCGCATCGCGGCCGCACACCCCGACCAGCGGATCGCGATCTTCACCCACGGCGGCGTGATCGGCGAGGTGTTCGCGCAGGCCGGCCGCTCGGTCGAGCGGTTCGCGTTCCTCGGCGCCGACAACGGGTCGATTTCGCACCTCGTGCTGCACGGCGACATCTGGATCGTGCGGCGCTTCAACGACACCGCCCACCTGGCTACTCCGCTCGGCTGAGTTTCCCGGCCGCGACGAACTGCACGGTCACCAGGATCGAGACGGCCTCCGCGGCCAGCAGCCCGATCAGCACGAGCACCTGCGTCAACCCCGCTTCGATCGGTCCCGCGCCGCCGAGCAGGACGCCGACGTAGGCACCCGGGAGCGTCACCAGGCCGACCGTGCGGGTCTGGTCCAGTGCCGGGATCAGCGCGTGCCCGGCCGACGGGCGGCAGATCTCCAGCGCGGCCGGGCGCGGCAGGAACCCCAGCGCCAGCGCGGCTTCGTACTCACCGTGGCGGGACTTGAGCTCGTCGAGTGCGCGGCGCGCGGCCTGCGACGTCGCGGTCATCGCGCCCCCGATCACGATGCCCGCGATCGGCACCACGGCGATCGGCTGCGGCGGGACCACCCCGGCGCCGAGGACCAGCGCCAGCACGGGCACGACCCCGGCGGCGATCGCCAACGCCGTCCACGGGAGGTTCTTGCGGGTGCCGACGCGCCGCGCCGACGTGATCGAGGCGATGGCGAACATCAGCAGCACGAACAGGCCGGTGAGCGGGGCCGAGCGCAGGACGGCGGTGATCACCAGCGACACGGCGGCCAGCTGCGCGACCGCGCGGGCGGCGGCGATCAGCACGGCGCGCCCCGAGCCGAGGCCGCCCGCCTGGACGACGGCCGCGCCGGCGACGGCGAGCAGGACGAGGACCGCCACCAAGGCGGGTCCGAAGGTGATCGCGGCGTTCACGCCGCCCATCTTGGGCGTCAGACGGCGCAGCTGAACTGGCGGCCCGGTTCGGCGACCGTCTTGTCGGCGACGACGACGCCGTCGACGACGATCCGGCACCGCAGCTCGCCGGGACCGGGGTTGCGGGCGGCGACGCTGTAGAACTCGGTGCGGCCGGCGGGGCCGACCCGGGTGAACACCACCGACCAGGGCGTCGTGACCTCGGTTCGCTGGGTCAGCGCCGAGCCCTCGGCGGCGTAGGTGACGTTGCGGGCACCGTGCGTGCCGGTCAGTTCGTAGACGACTTGGTGGCTCACGGTGCGGACCGAGGCCGGGGCGACCGGCGCACCGGCGGCCTCTTTCTGGCCCGGTTCGCGCGCGGACCTGGGCACGACGTAGGCGGTCACCGCGAACGCCGCGGCGAGCACCCCCAGGACGACGACGAAGCTGCCGGCCGAGCGAGCCCGTCCGGCGCAGTCGCGCGGAGATGGCGAAGCGGGCCGGGTCGCGGTGGGAACACCCATGGAGAGGTCTTCTCTCGTCGCGCGCACTTCCGTCGAGTGCGTCGATCTCTATCTCGCCGTGACCTGACTGCGCGTTAGCCGCTCTTCACGAGAAGTCCCATTTTCACCCGGACGGGGGCCTGCGCGCGGGGCATGATCGGCGCTGTGTACGAAGAGACGGCGCCATCCGGGTCACTGCGGGACGTGGCGCGCTGCGTGTGGCGATCGGCTTCATCGGGCCCGAAGCGCATCGTCCCCGACGGCTGCGTGGACCTGGTCGCCGGCGACGGTGAGGCGTTCGTGGCCGGCCCGGACACGACGGCGTGGTCATCGGTGACCCGCCCGGGCGTGGTGCTGAGCGGAATCCGGTTCCACCCGGGCTGCGCGGCGGCGGTCCTCGGCGTGGCCGCGGACGAACTGCGCGACCGGCGGGTGCCGCTGGGCGAGCTGTGGGGCCGGGCGGGCGAACGGGTGGCGGAGCGGTTGGCCGCGGGCGAGCTGACCCCGGCGCAAGCGGTTGCGTCCCGGCTCGCGGAGGTGCCGCCGCCGGACCCGGCGGCGGCGGAGCTGATCGCGCGGCTGGACGCGGGGGCGGCGCGAGTCGCCGACGCGGCGGCGGGCTTGATCCGGCGCGGAGCCGCTGGGCCGGGCGTGGCCGGGTTGGGTGGGTCTGGGCTGGGCGGATCTGGGCTGGGCGGATCTGGGCTGGGCGGATCTGGGCTCGGCGGGTCCGGCGAAGAGACGGCACGGGCCGCCGCGATGTTCGCGGAGCCCGAAGCAGCCGCCACGCTCGGCCGGGCTGGCGCGGAAGCCGCACAGGTCGCCGCCGCGCTCGGGCGGGCCGGTGCGAGCCGACCGGACGCCGTGGCCGGACGGGGCGAAGATCCCGTCGCATCCCTGGCGGTGAGCGAGCGGGGGCTGCGGCGGCGGTTCGTCCAAGCCGTCGGGTACGGGCCGGCCACCTACCTGCGGGTCAGCCGGTTCCAGCGGGCCGTCGCCCTGGCTCCGCGCGTGGCGAACCTGGCCGCGCTGGCCGCCGCCGCGGGGTATGCCGATCAGGCGCACCTCAGCCGGGACTGCCGGGCGCTGACCGGCCTCACGCCCCGCGGCTACTTCGGCGGACCCTCCACTGTGGACGTGGCGGTGCGTGATCGGCGCCGTTCGGCGTAACCCGTGCGCACAACCGGAAGTGGTTACCCACCAAAAAGGTAAGCGGACGGTAAACGACTACCAAGAGCGCTATTGTCCCCCTCGACGAGTGATCAGGGAGGGACGTGTGGCCACCATCAGCGACGTCGCGGCGAGAGCCGGGGTCTCCACGGCGACCGTGTCGCGCGCGCTCAACGGCAAGTCCACTGTGGACCCCACACTGGCCGCGCGGGTGCAGGAAGCCGCTGCCGAGCTCGGGTATCACCCGAACGGGCTGGCCCGGAACCTCCGCCGGCAGGAGACGGCGGTGCTGGCGCTGATCATCTCCGACGTCGAGAACCCGTTCTTCACCGCCATCGCGCGCGGCGTCGAGGACCTCGCGCAGCGGTCCGGGTACTCGGTGGTGCTCTGCAACTCCGACGAGAACGAGGACAAGGAGCGGCGCTACATCGAGGTCGCGCTGCAGGAACGCGTCGCCGGGGTGGTGCTGTCCCCCACCGGCCGGTCGACGAACGTCGAGGGCCTCCGGCGCCAGGGCACGCCGCTGGTGGCGGTGGACCGGCCGCTACTGGCCGCGGAGGGCGACCAGGTGCTGGTCGACACGCGGCACGCGGCCGCCGAAGCCACGCGGCACCTGCTCGACGGCGGCTACCGGCGCGTCGGCTGCCTGACCGGACCCGCGGGCGTCCGCACGGCCGACGACCGTCTCGCCGGGTACGCCGACGTCGTGGGCGAGGAAAACGTCCTGTTCCGCCGGGCCCAGTACCGTGCCGCGGGCGCCCGGCTGGCCGCGCTGGAACTGCTCGACGAGCCGTCGCCGCCGGACGCGCTCCTGGTCGCGAACAGCACGATGGCGATCGGGGTCCTGGAAGCCCTGTCGGCACGCGGCCTCCGCCCGGGCCGGGACGTCGGCATCGTTTCGTTCGACGACGCACCGTGGACGACGCTGATCGACCCACCGCTGACGGTGGTCGCGCAGCCGGCGTACGAGGTCGGCAGGGTGGCGGCCCAACTCCTGCTCGCCCGGATCTCCGACAGCGGCCGCGACGCGACCACCACCACGCTCGAGGCCCGGCTGATCGTGCGGAAGAGCTCCCGCCGCTGACGACGGCGGAGCGGCGTGCCCAGGGGGCCGGCTCATGCCGGGCCCCCCAGGCACGCCCCACCCCCTGTGTCCCCCATGACCGGCGCCCGACCGCCGGATCCTGTGAGCACGGAGCGGAAATCGTTTACTCCCCCGGGAACGTAGGTCGGGGAACCGACAGTGTCAACCCCACGGGGGTCTGGACAACCGCACCCGATCCAGGGAGACTGACCGGAAGTTGCCTACTCAACGTGTTGGATGATGTGCCCTGAGTGTCGATCTCTGGTGAATTCACCCACAGAACGGGCAAGAAAGCGCACGAACCCGCACATCCGCGCTGTTTCGGGTTAACCTGAGCCACATGTCTGTAGCGCTGGAGAACATCCTCGCCAAGGCGGGCCTGAAAGTCGACGCGCACGAGTTCCTCACGCTCGTCGAAGACGCGGCACGCAGACTGTCCCCACCGAATCCGGATCCCTCGCACTACTTCTCGGCCGATCAGCGCGCCGCGCTCACCGATGTCGGCCTGGATCTGGCGCCGCGGCGGGAGGACGAACCCGACTTCAGAGCCCGCACGGTGGCCGCCCACGCGGTGCTCGCCGAAGGCGCGCTCAGCGTCAACGAGGCGGCCAAGACCCTCGGCGTCGACGACAGCCGGATCCGGCACCGCCTCAAGGAAGGCAGGCTGACCGGCTGGAAGGACGGCGGCTGGCGGCTCCCGGCGTGGCAGTTCGCCGGCTCGGGCGTGCTGCCCGGCCTCGAGGTCGTGCTGAAGGCGCTGCCCGCCGACCAGCCCGCGCTCGTCGTCGCCGCCTTCATGAGCACCCCGCAGGCCGACCTGGTGATCAACGACCACGCGGCCACCCCTCGCCAATGGCTCCTCTCCGGTGGTGACCCGGACCACGTCGCCCGCCTCATCGCCACGCTCGGCACGCCGCTCTAGGCTGGACCTCCCCGAGCAAGATCACCGACAAGGACGGACCACCCCCGACCCATGGCCCGGCTCCCCCTGCCGCCCGCCCGATCCGTTCTGGTCCGGCAGCTGAACCGCGCCGACGACGTGGTGACGGTCCAGCCCGCGACCAGGCTCGTCCGGATCTTCACCGCGCACGGCAACCACCCCCAGCAGTGGAATTCGTTCCGCTACACCGGCCCGCTCCCGCACGGCCGGTTCGACCCGCAGTCGCCCGGTCGCGGTGGCGCGCCGGTCACCGATCCCGCGAACGGCGTCCTCTACTTCGGCCTCACGGTGCGCACTTCGGTCGCCGAGGTCTTCCAGACCAGCTCGACGGTCGACCGCCGCACCCGCGGTCCCCGGCTGGTCGTCGTCCGCCCGACGCGCACGCTGCGCCTGCTCGACCTGACCGGCCTGTGGCCGACCCGGGTCGGCGCGTCGCAGGAGATTTCCAGCGGACCCAAGAAACTTACGCAGGCCTGGGCCCGCGCGATCCGCGGCGCGTTCAGCGACCTCGACGGCCTCTGGTACCGCTCGTCGATGGACTCCGGCGACCCCGCGATCTGCCTGTGGGACCCGCCGGCGGGCGCCGCGCTGCCCATTGCGCCGGACGTGCTGCTGCCGCTGGACCACCCGGGCCTGGACGTCCCGCTGGGCCGCGTCTGCGAAGAGCTGAACTACACGCTGCTGAACTGAGCCGCCAGCAGCGGGATGATCGCCCGCAGGTCGTCGCCGTCGACGAGGTGGGTCGCGACGGCACGCGCGTCCGGGGCCGCGTTGAAGCCGGTGCTCATCCCGACGGCGGCGAAGAGCGGCAAGTCCGACCGGCTGTCCCCGACCGCGGCACACCGCTCCGGCGTGAAGCCCTGGGACAGCGCGAAGTCCCGCTTGCCGAATTCGTCGAGGTGCTCGGCGACCCGGCCTGTGTAGCGCCCGCCTTCCGCTTCCGGCACCGGCCCGCAGTACGCGGCGAAGCCGAACCGGTCGGCGAGCAGGCAGCCCACCGGCGTCCACGCCAGCGTGGTGAGGATCGGGCGCAGGCCGCGGTCCCGGCACCACGCCACGGTCTCGGCGATCCCGCCGACCAGCGGCAACGTCTCCAGCCGGGCCCGGACCTCCGCTTCGGTGTGCCCGGCCCAGCCGCGGGCGTCGATCACCGACGCCTCCTGGTTGGTCATCCGCCCCGCCGCGTACGCTGCCTCGGCCGCGACGAGCTCGGCTTCGTGCCCCAACGCGGCGGCCACCCACGCGCACGAGCTCGTGCCCGGCACCAGTGTTCCGTCGACGTCGAAGCAGACCAGGCCGTCAGCCAAGGGTGCCCCGCGGGCAGACGAACCCCACGATCTCCGAAGCGATCAACCCCGCCTGTTCGGCCGGGTCGGCGTCGAGGATCGCCCGGGTCTCCGCCTCCGACGTCCGGAAGAAGGCCACGCCCGTCACCGGCAGCGCCGACGACGGTTCCGGCACCGCCCCGGCGAACAGCAGCGATCCCGTCGCCTGGTGCTGCCGGGCCGCCGAAAGGTGGCGGGCGCGCAGCTCCCTGGCCATCTCCGCGGAGATCTCCGCGGCGCGGGGGCCCGCCCGGAACAGCACCATCCGCCAGGTCTCGAGCTCGAAGTCCACCTCGGGCACCGTCATGGTCACCGACATTCGCAGGCGCGCGCCGCCCGGGCAAGGTCTACAGGTGCCGCCCCCACCACTCGAGGATCGCTTCGAAGCGCTGGACGCGGTGCCGCGGGCGGCCGGAGCGGCTCAGCTCGTGGCCTTCGCCGGGGAACAGGAGCAGCTCCGCCGGAGCGCCCGCGCGGCGCAGGGCCACGAACATCCGCTCCGCCTGCTCCAGCGGGCAGCGCCAGTCCTGCTCCGAATGCACCACCGCGAACGGGATCTTGATCTGCGCCGCGTACGAAAGCGGCGACCGGTCGCGCTGCACCTCCGGCGAGGAGCCGATGTAGGCGTCGACGAACATGTAGCCGATGTCGGAGCTGCCGACCATCGAGTCCCACGCGTTGACCGCGCGCTCGCTCCACGCCGCCTTGAAGCGCTCGCCGTGGTGGGCGGCCAGCCAGCTCGTCATGAACCCGCCGTACGAGCCGCCCATGATGCCGACGCGGGAAGCGTCCAGGTCCGGGCGTTCGAGCGCCTTGTCGAGCAGCGCCAGGACGTCGTCGACGTCGACCGTGCCGAAGCCGTGCGTGATCGCGTGGCCGTGGGCCTGCCCGTACCCCGCCGAACCGCGCGGGTTGCCGACCACCACCGCGTACCCGGCCGACGCGTACACCTGCGCCTCGTCGAACAGCGTCCACTCCTGCTGGGTGAACGGGCCACCGTGCACCACGCGCAGCACCGGGTGCGGGCCCTCGCCATCGGGCAGCACCAGCCAGCCGTGCACCGGGTAGCCGTCCGGCGCGGTGGTCTCCAGCTCGATCATCGGCCGGATGCCCTTGTCGCGCACCGGTTTCGCGTAGTCGGTGAGCACTCGCGGGCCGCTCTCGCCGAGCAGCACGACCTCGCCCGGAGCGGACGGCGTGGCGATCACGGCGACCAGCACCGAGTCGTCCAGTGTGAACGACCGGACCGCGGCCTGGTCCGCGTAAACCACCGCGAGGTCGGCCAGCGGGGCCTCGGCCGCGTCGACGCCGACCGCGCGCAGCTCCACCGCGCCGCGATGGCGGACGGCCACCAGCACGTCGTCCCCGCGCGGGGCGGGCGGGCCCGCCGCGGTTTCGCAGTCCACCGTCTCGGCGTCGGTGAGCCGCCGGGCCTTCACCGGGCCCGCGCCGAATTCGGGCGTCGCCGCGTAGAGCCCGGTGGGCGCGGCTTCGTGGTGCTCCTCGAAGGACTGTCCGAAGTAGAACAACGTGCCGTCGGCCCCGAACGCCGGCCGCTCCGAGTACCCCGCGCAGCGCACGACGACCTCGGGCTCGCCGCCCTCGGCGGAGATCGCGCAGATGTCGCGCGAGTCGCTTTCGGCCGCACCCCAGCCCGGCGGCGCGGTGAAGACCACCCGGGTGCCGTCCGGCGTCCACGCCGGGTGGGCCGCGTCGAACCCGTCTCCGGTGAGCGGCTCGAGGTCCGCGAGTCCGTCCTGCTCGAGCGCCGCGACGGCGTCGACGACGAACAGGCGCTGCAGGCGATCCCGCAGGAACCCGACGTCGTCGATCCGGTAGTCCATGCGCGTGATCCGGCGCGGCGCCTCGGCGGCCGGCTCCGGCGTCTCGCCGTCGGCGTCCGGCGTGCCGTAGCGACCGGCTTCGGGCACGCGGGCGGTGAACGCGATCCGCCGTGAATCCGGCGCCCACACCGGTTCCCCGGCCCCGAGGGACAACGACGTCAGCCGGCGGGCTTCCCCACCGGCCGACGGCATGACGTGCAACTGAGGGCTGCCGTCGGCACCCTTGCCGTCCCCCGCGCGGAGGAACGCCACCCAGCGCCCGTCCGGGGAGATCGCCGGGGCGGAGTCGCGCGGACCGTGGGTCCACGCGCTCTCGCCGCCGTCGAGCGCAACGCGCCGCACCGCGCTGTGCGTGGCGTTCGCCTTGAGGTCCGGTTTCTTCAACGCCGTGAGCAGCAGGTTCCCGCGCAGGGCGGGACGGCCGGGGACGGCGAGGTCTTCGATGTCGGCAGGACGCACGGTCCGACCGTACCCGAATCCCTTAGCGGTGCGAACGACTTTCGCCGGGACTCACGCGGCGACCTGGTTGCGCTCGTCGCGCCGGGCCTTCGCGAGGCTGGCCACCGTGGTCACCGACAGCACGACGACGATCACGCCGAGGGAGACCCAGTTGTTGATGTCCAGCCAGTCCGGCACGACGTGGTACTCGTGCAGCGCGTGCAGGAACAGCTTCGCCCCGATGAAGGCGAGGATCACCGCGAGGCCGTAGCTCAGGTAGACGAGCTTCGTCACCAGGCCGCCGAGCAGGAAGTACAGCTGCCGCAGGCCCATCAGCGCGAACGCGTTGGCGGTGAAGACGAGGAACGCCTCCTGCGTGATGCCGAAGATCGCCGGGATGGAGTCGACGGCGAAGAGCAGGTCCGCGGAGCCGATGGCCACGATCACCAGCAGCATCGGGGTCATCATCCGCTTGCCGTCGAGCTTCACCGTGTACTTGTGGCCGTGGTAGTCGTCGGTCACCGGGGCGAACCGGCGGACCTGCCGGGTCACGGCGTTCTCGTGGTACTCCGCGTCCTCGCCCTTGCCGCGCACCATGCTGATCGCCGTCCAGATCAGCACCGCGCCGAACAGGAAGAACACCCAGACGAACTGGGCGATCAGCGCGGCGCCGATGGCGATGAAAACGCTCCGCATGGCGAGCGCGAGCAGGATGCCGACCAGCAGCACGCGGTGCTGGTGGATGGCGGGCACCTTGAACGAGCCCATGATGATCATGAAGATGAACAGGTTGTCGACGCTCAGCGAGTACTCGGTGATGTACCCGGTGAAGAACTCGACGCCCGGGTCGTGCCCGGCGAAGACCCACACGCCGATGCCGAAGACGATCGCGCACGAGACGTAGAAGATCACCCAGCGAGCGGCTTCCCCCGTGGTCACTTCGTGCGGCTTGCGATCGACGATGACCAGATCCAGCGCGATCAGCGCCAGCAGGCCACCGATCGTGGCGATCCACAGCCACAGGGGGACAGTCATGAAACTCGAACCTCCGGATAGTGCGTGCAGCAGCAACTAACCGGAGGTCTCTTCCGCCGGTGCCACCACCGGCCGACGGTGCCGGGGGCGCTGGGCCACCGTGCTGACGACACCGCCGCGAAGGAATACTCCCCTCACAGCGCGTCCAGTTTGCCGGTTCCCCCCGCCCGAGCGCCAGCGGGGATCGCGCACGTCACCGGGTTGGTGCTGTAATTCCGGTCACTTCGGTCCACCAGGTGGTCCGCGGACGTGTGATCACTGTGAGCCGCGGAGGACACTCTCAGGAAACTTCACCTACGGTCACGTCGTGCCCCGACTCCTGCTCCCGCGCACCCGCCGTGCCCGTCTCACGGCGATCGGCGCCGTCGTGGTGGTGCTCGCCGCCGCGACCGTCCTCTGGGCGACGCGCGACACGGCCCCGCCGCCCGTGCCCGTTCAGGACGCCTTGATCGACCTGCCGGCCGCCTCCGGCTCGGCGGAGCAGGTCAAGATCGACACGACCACCTACCTCCCCACGACCGTGCCCGCGCCCGCCGTGTTGCTGGCCCACGGCTTCGGCGGGGACAAGAACAGCGTCGCCGACGACGCCCGCGAACTCGCGCGGAAGGGCTTCGTCGCCATGACGTGGTCCGCGCGCGGCTTCGGCAAGAGCACCGGCAAGATCGGGCTCAACGACCCGGCGGGCGAAGTCGCCGACGCGAGTCACCTGATCGACCGGCTCGTCGCGCAGCACCAGGTGACCCTCGACGCGAAGGGCGACCCGAAGATCGCCGTCACCGGCGCTTCCTACGGTGGTGCGCTGTCGCTGCTGCTGGCCGGCACCGACCAGCGTGTCGACGCCATCGCCCCGGTGATCACCTACAACGACCTCGCGCAGGGCCTGGTCCCGAACGCCGCCACGCCGGCGCAGGCGGCCTCGGGTACCCCTTCCTGCGCTCGGGCGATCCCCGGACGTTCCGGCTGGCGCGCGCCATGACCCAGCACGTGTCCGAAGTGGACACCCACCACAGCGGC
>NZ_JBEZYB010000083.1:0-32410 GCF_040638285.1 Amycolatopsis sp. NPDC026612 | reverse complement strand
GTGCAGGACACCGGCGGTCGCGCCGGTCGACAATGGTGAAACCCAACCCTTGAGGGCCCCGGGTGCCGGACACGGCACCCGGGGCCCTTGTGCTGCGTCCTCAGCGCCACCCGAGGCCTCCTGCGCAGCCTGCCGCCGGTCCCGGCACCTGGACGCCGTCGACTGACCCGGCTCGCGCCGTCTGCGCTCACCGCGCACGACCCTGACGGAGGTCCACGTAGACGACGGTGCTCGGTCTGGACACCAGGTACGCATGGCAACCCGGCGTCCCCGGCGCGGCGTGCGAGGACCGGGTGACGGGTGTGCAGCGGATCCGCGTCCGCGTGTCGAGTTTGCGCAGGAGCCGGACCGTGCTCGCGGCCGGCTCCGCTGTGACCGGGACCGGGGTGGGCAGGGTGAGGACCACCGCCATGGCCACAGTGCACAGCCGCACTCGTCCCTCCCCGCCGTCCCCGGCCGCTGTCCGCGACGGTTCAAGGCTGGCGGTGCACCCTTGAACGATCATTGAAGCCGCTGGTCAGCGCCCTGTCGACGAGGGTGGCGGGATGGGGAGTCCGGATCGGCGGCGACCCGGACGTGGTCCGCGGGCCGGGTGGACCTGCGTCGGCCGGCGGGTCTCGGTTCGGCTGGAGCCCGCCGGCCGCGGCCGGCCTCGCCCGCGCGTGGCCCGACGCGAAGTCGACCACGCGTTCTTCCACGGACGGCGCGTTCGCTACTCGCCCGCGGAAGAGGCGTCCTGGACGCGATCCGGGCACGCGTCCCCGGCATGGGCCTCAAGGAGGGCAGCTCACGCCGAGGGTGCCGTCCACTGCTGGTTCGCCTGGCCGTTGCAGGACCACAGGATCACCTTGGTGCCGTTCGCGGATCCTTGGCCACTGGCGTCCAGGCAGAGGTTCGACTGGACGCCCGAAATCGTGCCGTTGGCGTTCACCGTCCACTGCTGGTTGGCCTGGCCGTTGCAGTCCCAGATGACCACGGCCGTCCCGTTCGCCGTGCCCTGGTTGGCCGCGTCGAGGCACTTGGTGCCGTAGACCGTCAGCTGGCGGCTCGCCGTGCGGGTCCAGGTCTGGCCCGGGCCGCCCTGGCAGTCCTGCAGCTGCAGCTGGGTGCCGTTCGCCGACGTCCCGTTCGGCACGTCGAGGCAGCGGCCGGACTGCTTGCCGGTGATCGGGCCGCCGCCCGGGGGCGGGCCGTCGGCTCCGGTGACCGTGAGCAGGACCGCCTCCCCGGCCGGGACCGACGTCGCGTAGCTCGAGGCGGAACTCCCGCGGTCGGCGCCGGCCCACACGTCCCGGACGGTGGCCGGGCCCGTCAGGCCGAGGGAAGACCAGCGGACCGTGATCGTGGCCGCCGAGCCGGTGCGGTTGAGCAGCACGACGGCCCGGCGGCTCGTGCCGGACAACGCCTTCTGGTAGACCTGCAGCCCGGAGGCGTCCTCGGCGACCTTCGTGCCCTGCCGCCCGAGCGGGTCCTGGTCGATGGCGATCATCTCGCGGTTGGTCAGCGCCGCGCGGGTGGCGGCGGTCATGTCGCCGGGCTTGTTGCCCGCGATCAGCGGGGCGCCCGAAATCGCCCACAAGCTCAGGTGGGTGCGGTTCTGGGCGTCGGAGAAGCCGGGCAGGCCGGCGACGAGCATGTCGGGATCGTTGTAGTGGCCGGGACTCTGCGCGTTCGGGTGCTGGGCGGCGTCGAAGTTGGCCAGCACGCGCGACATCGCGGGCCGCTCACCCCAGTAGATGATGTCTCCGCTGGTGCGCCACAGGTTGGCGATGCCGGGGGCCCAGTTCCACGGCTGCTGGCCGCCCCACTCGCACACGGAGAACACCAGCGGGCGGCCGGTCTGGGCGGTGGCGCGCGTGATGGCGTCACTGATCGCGGTGTAGGAGTCGCGCGCGTTCAGCCCTTCGGCCTGGCCGCCGCACCAGTCGACCTTCACGTAGTCGAAGCCCCAGCGGGAGAACTGGAGGAAGTCCTGGTCGTAGTGGCCTTCGGCGCCGGTGCCGGGGTAGGCGGGGTGCCCGGTCGGGTAGTAGTACCCGCAGCCGTTGTGGCCCGCGTCGGTGTAGATGCCCGCTTTCAGGCCCTTGCTGTGGATGTAGGCGGTGATGGCGGCCATCCCGCCGGGCCACTTGGCGGTGTCGACGGTGATGTTGCCGCTCGCGTCGCGGGCGCCCGTCCACCAGCCGTCGTCGATGTTGACGTACTCGTAGCCCGCGTCCTTCATGCCGGAGGACACGAGCGCGTCCGTCTGCTGCTCGATGACGGTGTGGTCGATCGCGCCGGAGAAGGAGTTCCAGGAGTTCCAGCCCATCGGCGGCTTGGTGATCGGCGCCGCCGCCGGGGCGGCGCTCGACGGCGCCGCGAAGGCGACGACGGCGGACAGCAGGACCGCAATCATCGTGCACAGTGTCCACAAAGGACGCGCGATGCGCGAAGAGGTGGCGGCGGGTGCGTGCGACAACGGAACCCCCATCAGCATTGACGGTGAGCCGGCTTCGGTGGAGATGTGAACGCTAACACAATCCCGTGCCGGGCCGGGAAAGTTTCACGGCGGACCGGGTGGTGCCGGCCCCCTGGCGAACCAGGGGGCCGGCACCGGTGCCCACGTCGGCCGATCACACGCGCTGAAGCTGGAAGCGCTGGTTGGCGGCTCCGGTCACCGTCCACTGCGAAATGCGTGCGCCGTCGGCGGTCGAGGCGCTCCACACGTCCATGGCGAGGCCGCTGGCCCGGTTGACGATGCTCACCACCCCGCTGCCCTGGTCGGTCACCTGCCACTGCTGCGTGGTCGCGCCGGTGTCCGGTTGCTGGGTGATGTCGGCACCTGTGCCGGTGGACGCCACCTGGAGCACCAGCCCGCTGCTGCGGGACCGGATGCGGTGGAAGCCGCCGTCGGAGGGGAGGAAGTCGAACTGCTGGTTGAGGCCGCTGGTGGCCGTCCACTGGATCAGCGCCGCGCCGGCACTCGCCGAACCGCCGCTGATGTCGGCCGATTTGCCGCTGTGCTGGGCGACCAGGCGGTAGTTCACCCCCGGCTGCACCACCGGCGGCGGCCCGCCGAGGGCCGTGGCGCGGTAGGTGTGGCCCGCCTGGCCGGCGAAGCGGACCAGGTCGGTCTCGACGGACACCGGCTGCACCTTGGTGCCGCTCGTGGTGTCGAGCACCTCGTACTCCGCGGTGAACAGCCGGCTGCGGACCTTGACGTCGCCGTCGTGGTCGGGCGTGATGGTCAGCTGCGTCGCCGCGCCGCCGCTCCAGGTCGCACCGACCGTGTAGCCGCCGCGTCCGCGCAGGCCCGTGACGGTCCCGGACGGCCAGCGGGGCGGCACGGCGGGCAGCAGGTGCAGCTCGCCGTTGTGGCTGTGCAGCAGCAGCTCGGCGATGCCGGACGTCGCCCCGAAGTTGCCGTCGATCTGGAACGGCGGGTGCAGGTCGAACATGTTGGGCGCCAGCCGGTCCGTCCGCACGAGGAGCCGGAGCAGGTCGTGCGCCTTGGCGCCCTCCTCCATGCGGGCCCAGTAGTTGATCTTCCAGGCGACGGACCAGCCGGTGCCGTCGTCGCCGCGCAGTTCCAGTGTCCGGCGGGCCGCGGTGAACAGCGGGGGCGTGCCCCGCTTGGTGATCTGGTTGCTGGGGTACAGGCCGTACAGGTGCGAGATGTGCCGGTGGTTCTGCTCGGTCTCCACCCAGTCGTAGAGCCATTCCTGGATGTTCCCGCGCGAGCCGACCTTCATCGGCGCCAGCCGCTGCCGAGCCGCCTTGACCTGGTCGGCGAAGGCGGCGTCCACGCCCAGCACCTGGCACGCGCCGGCACAGCCGTCGAACAGGTCACGCAGGATCTGCATGTCCATCGTCGGCCCCGCGCACACGGACGCGTTCGCGTGGTGGTTCAGCTCGGGGGAGTTGGCCGGGTTGGTGACCAGGTAGCCCAGGCTGGGCTCCGTCACCAGGGTGTCGAGGAAGAACTGGGCGGCGCCCTTCAGCAACGGATAACGGGCGCGCAGGAACTCGACGTCGCCGGTGAACCGGTAGTGGTCCCAGATCGTGCCGGCGAGCCAGGCACCGCCGGTCTGCCACATGCCGGCCTGCGCGAAGTCCACAATGGACGAACCGCGCCACCCGTCGGTGTTGTGGTGGGTGACCCAGCCCCGGGCCCCGTATTCGACCTGTGCGGTGCGGGCGCCGGTGACCGCGAGATCGGCGATCATGTCGAACACCGGCTCGTGGCACTCCGCGAGGTTGGTGACGTCGGCGGGCCAGTAGTTCATCGGCAGGTTGGCGTTGAGGGTGTACTTGGACTCCCACGACGGGTTCAGCTGGTCGTTCCAGATGCCCTGCAGGTTGGCCGGCTGGGTGCCGGGCCGGGACGAGGAGATCAGCAGGTAGCGGCCGAACTGGAAGAGCAGTGCGGAGAACTGGGGATCGTCGACGGTGTTGTGCTGGGCGATCCGGACGTCGGTCGGCTGGTCGGCCGCCGCGGTGCGGCCGAGGTCGAGGGTGGTGCGCGCGAACAGCTTCTGGTAGTCGGCCACGTGCCGGCTGCGCAGCGAGTCGTAGGGGAGGGCCTGCGCCGCGCTCAGCCGGGCGCGGGCGCTGCCCTGGTAGTCCCCGTTCACCGTCCGGTAGTCGACGTAGCTGGTGCCGATCGAGATCAGCAGGGTCACGGCGTCGGCGTTCGACACCCGCAGCGTGCCACCGGAACTGGCGGTGCTGCCGCCCTCGGCGACGGCGCTGACCAGCGCGAGGAACCGGACCGAGCCGGCGATCCCCCGGCTGTCCGAGGAAATCCCGTCCAGCGCGATCGACGACCCGCTGGGACTGGACGCGGTCGCGCGCTGCGGGGTGGCCAGCGACGCCGAGAACGAGATCGAGCCGGGCGTCTCGGCCGTCAAGCGCATGGCGATCACCTGGTCCACCGCGCTGGCGAACACTTCACGCCGGTACCGCACGTTGTTGGCGACGTAGGTCACGACCGTCGTGGCGGTGGTGAGGTCGAGCCACCGCTGGTACGAAGACACCCCGCTCGCGCCGGGAAGAGCGAGGCTGAGGGTGCCGACGGGCTGGTACGGCTGCTGGGCGGCGGGGGTGCCGAGCATCTTCTGGTCGATGAGGCTCTGCGCCTGCGTCCACTGGTTCGCGAACACCAGCTGCCGGACCTGCGCCAGGGCACCCGCGCCTTGGGGGTTGCTGTAGTCGTGCGGGCCGCCCGCCCAGACCGTGTCCTCGTTGAGCTGCAGGCGTTCGGTGTCGCTGTTGCCGAACACCATGGCGCCCAGCCTGCCGTTGCCGATCGGCAACGCGCGCAGCCACTCCGTACCCGCCGGCTTGTCGTACCACAGAGCGAGGTCCCCGGCCGCCCGCACGTCCGCGGGCGCGGCCGACCCGGCACGGGCGGTCGCCGTCCACGCCATCGGCGCCAGCACGGCTCCCACGCCCGCGGCGCCGAGCCGCATCGCTTGCCTCCGGGTCAGGTCCGGCATCTTTCGTCCTCCGATCGGGGAGTGGCCGCGCTCAGGCGCGCTGGAGCTGGAACCGCTGGTTGGTGGTACCCGAAGCGGCGTACTGCGAGATCCGCGCACCGTCGGCCGTCGACGCACCCCACACGTCCATCGCCAAGCCGCTCGACCGGTTCACCAGGCTGACCGCGCCGCCGCCCTGATCGACCACCCGCCACTGCTGGGCCGCCGCGTCGGCATCCGGCTGCTGCGTGATGTCCGCCCCGGCGCCGGAACCGGCGACCTGCAGCACCAGTCCGCTGTGCCGGGCCCGGATCCGGTAGTAGCCGCCGGCGGAAGCCAGGAAGTCGAACTGCTGGTTCGCCGCGGCGTGCGACGACCACTGGATCAGCGCGGCACCGGCGGCGGTCGAGGCACCGCTGATGTCCGCCGACTTCCCGCTGTGCGCCGCCACCACCGAGTAGTACACACCCACCTGCACGGGCGACGGGGGCGGCGGCGTCACGGTGCCGTCGAACTGGCTGAAGAACTTCCAGATCTCCGCCTTGTCCCAGCTCCGCGCGCCGCTCTCGCAGCCGGTGCAGCCGTCCACCGGGCCCTGCTGGTGGCCGCCGTCGAACGGCGCCCAGACGACCGGGTAGCCGGTCCGGCAGCCCGAGTAGACGGTCAGGTAGTGGGTTTTGCTGCCCGCGGCGGGTTCGGGGGCGTTCTGCGGGGTGCAGCCGTTGTTCCTGACGAACGTGTCACGCAGGCCCCGCCCGGCACCGATGTTGTCCGAGACCCCGTGGATCCCCATGTACGCGATCGGCAGCGTGCCGCCGCTGCACCCGCTGATCGCGCCGGGGGCGGCGATGGCCACGACCGCGCGGAAGACGGTCGCCCGCGCGCAGGCGAGCGCGTAACTCATCGCGCCGCCGTAGCTGAACCCGATGGAGAACAGCTGCGTCGTGTCGACGCAGAGGTCGTTCTCGATCAGCCTGATCATGTCGTCGGTGAAGGTGACGTCTTCACCGCCGGAGTTGCCCCAGCCGTTGCCGATGCCCTGCGGCGCCACGAAGATCGTGGTGTCGCCCGACTGCGACTGCATGCCGTAGTAGGCCCAGGCGTAGCCGTCGGATCCCCCCGAGGCGACCTGGTCGGCGGTCCCGCCCAGCCAGTGGTACCCGAAGGCCAGCCGGTGCGGACGGCTGTTGTCGTAGGTGCCGGGGATCTTCAGGATGAAGCTGCGGCTCTTGCCGTTGCTCTGGATCGTGCGCTGACCACTGGTGAGCGTGGGGTTCTTGCCGCAGCCGGCGCTCGGGGCGGCCGCCGCGGCGGCGCGGTCGCCGGCCTGCGGCGAAGTGGCCGCTCCGGCGCTTCCCGGCGGCCCGCCCACCGCCAGCACGAGCAGCACGGCGGTCACGACGGCCCTGAACAACGATCTCTGCCTCGACATGCGAAACCCCTTCAACGCGACGGGGAAATCTTCGGCCATTCGTGAAACACCGGGCAGGAACGCGGATTTCCGTGGCGCCGGATGCCTGCCTCGAGCGTGTTTGCGTTGTAGCACAGGATTTGAAGGCGCGTCCAGGTAACTGTCATGCCGGGCCGGTTGCCGCGGTACCGGGCGAAAGCCAGGATCGCGACCGGTGCCTGGTCAGTGGACGATCGGAAGGTCGCGGCTCGCTCTCGTCGGAAACTGTAAGTTTCACCTTTGCCGGAGCGCGGAAATGGGGGAGGAAACCGGGACGCGGCGTGGCTGCGCCGCTCCGGGAGGTTTCGTCCCCGTTGCGTGCCGGGCGGGGGTTCGGAAACTTGTTCGTGACACGCCTGCTTGTTAGCGCTAACATCATCCGCGTCCTCTCCCGGTCCGGTCGGTGAACGGAGAACCCAGTGACCTCATCGTTCAGCCGGCGGCGCTTGCTGCAAGCCGCCGGAGCCACTGCCATCGTCTCGGCGACCGGGTCCGTCATCGGCTGGGCGCCCGCCGGCGCGGCCACCGCGGCGGCCGTCGATCCGGTCCGCGCGGACGCCGGGGTGGCCGCGTTCCCGTTCGAACTCGGCGAGGTGCGGCTGACCGCGAGCCGGTGGCTGGACAACCAGAACCGGACGCAGAACTACCTCCGGTTCGTCGATGTCAACCGGCTGCTGTACAACTTCCGGGCCAACCACCGGCTCTCCACCGGCGGGGCCGCCGCCAACGGGGGCTGGGACGCGCCGGACTTCCCGTTCCGCAGCCACGTGCAGGGTCACTTCCTCACGGCCTGGGCGCAGCTGTGGGCGGTCGCCGGTGACACCGCGTGCCGGGACAAGGCCACCGCCATGGTGGCCGAGCTGGCCAAGTGCCAGGCCAACAACAGCGCCGCCGGCTTCACCGCCGGGTACCTCTCCGGCTTTCCCGAGGCCGATTTCGACAACCTCGAGGCCGGGCGCCTGTCGAACGGCAACGTGCCGTACTACTGCATCCACAAGACGCTGGCCGGCCTGCTCGACGTGTGGCGCTACGTCGGCAGCACCCAGGCCCGCGACGTGCTGCTGAACCTGGCGGGGTGGGTCGACCGGCGGACCGCGCGGCTCAGCTCCAGCCAGCAGCAGTCCGTCCTCAACACCGAGTTCGGCGGCATGAACGCGGTGCTGACGGACCTCTACCAGTACACCGGCGACGCGCGGTGGCTGACCGTCGCGCAGCGGTTCGACCACGCCGCCGTGTTCGACCCGCTGGCGGCGAACCGGGACCAGCTCAACGGGCTGCACGCCAACACGCAGGTCCCCAAGTGGATCGGCGCCGCGCGGGAGTACAAGGCCACGGGCACCACCCGCTACCGGGACATCGCCACCAACGCGTGGAACATCACCGTCGGCGCGCACACCTACGCCATCGGCGGCAACAGCCAGGCCGAACACTTCCGCGCGCCCAACGCCATCGCCGCGTACCTCACCCAGGACACGTGCGAAAGCTGCAACACCTACAACATGCTCAAGCTGACCAGGGAACTGATCGCGCTCTACCCGGATCGCGCCGACCTGGCCGAATACTACGAGCGGGCGCTGCTCAACCAGATGATCGGCCAGCAGAACCCGGCCGACAGCCACGGGCACATCACGTACTTCAGCTCGCTCAACCCCGGCGGCCGCCGCGGCCTCGGCCCGGCCTGGGGCGGCGGCACGTGGAGCACCGACTACAACTCGTTCTGGTGCTGCCAGGGCAGCGGGCTCGAGACGCAGACGAAGCTGGCGGACTCGATCTACTTCCACACCGACACCACGCTGATCGTGAACCTGTTCCTGCCCTCGGTGCTCACCTGGACCCAGCGCGGCATCACCGTCACCCAGACCACGTCCTACCCGGCGAGCGACACGACCACGCTGACGGTCACCGGGAGCGTGAGCGGCACCTGGGGCCTGCGCATCCGCATCCCGAGCTGGGCCGCCGGGGCGACGATCAGCGTCAACGGCGTCGCGCAGAACGTGACGGTCACTCCCGGCAGCTACGCCACGCTGAACCGGTCCTGGGTGTCCGGCGACGCGGTCACCGTCCGGCTGCCCATGAAAGCCGTCCTGCGGCCGGCCAACGACAACGCGAACGTCTCCGCCGTCACCTACGGCCCGGTGGTCCTGGCCGGCAACTACGGCACCAGCACGCTCAGCGGACCGCCCGCGCTCGACCCGAACTCGGTCACGCGGACCAGCAGCAGCGCACTGGCCTTCAGCGCCAAGGCCAACGGCTCCACGGTCAACCTGGTGCCCTTCTACGACGCGCAAGGCTTCAACTACACGGTCTACTGGAACACCGGCGGCGGTTCCGGCGGGACGACCTACCGGCTGGTCAACGTGGGCAGCGGGCTGCTGCTCGGCGTCGAGAACATGTCCACCGCCGACGGCGGCCGTGCGCTGCAGTGGACGGACAACGGCACCGCGGACCACAACTGGGAAGTCGTCACCGACGGGAGCGCCGTCCGGTTCCGCAACGCCAACAGCGGCAAGGTGCTCGGCGTCCGGGACATGTCGACGGCGGACAACGCGTCCGTGCTCCAGTGGTCGGACAACGGCACCGCCGACCACCGGTGGACCGTCGTCGACCAGGGAGACGGAACCGCGAAGATCCGCAACGTCAACAGCGGCAAGCTGCTGACCATCGAGAACAACTCGACCGCCGCGGGCGCGTTCGCCGTCCAGGGTCCCGACAGCGGTGCCGCCGCCACCCGGTGGCGCATGGTGCGCACCGGCTGACCGGGACGCGAGCTGTGGTCAGCCGGCGGCGTTGTCCGCGTAGTTGACGGTGATGTTCTTGAAGCCGAGTGACTGCAGGAGGCCGATCAGCATCGTCTTGGTGTTTCTCTCCGCGTCGGCCACCAGTGAGCTTTTCGCGGCCGCGGCCTGGATCTGCTTCTGGGCGAGTTCGTACAGCGCCTGCTGCGAGTTCGGGTTCCCGTTGAGGAATTCGTTGACGCGGGTGAACAGGCCCTGCTGCTGCGCGTAGACGTGGGACTCGTGCACGTCCAGCGTCGCGGGCTCCAGTTGCGCGTGCCCCAAGGTGATCGTGGCGGACTGGCGGTCGTCGGAGACCCGCACCGCGTCGCCCTTCAGCGCCGAGAAATCCACGAAGGCGTTGTCCGTGCCGACTCCGATGAACATCGTGTCGCTGCCCACGAGGAAACTGGGCAGGACGGAACTGGTCGTGATGTCGACGACGACCTGGAACGAACCGCTGGCCGCCTCGTAGCGCGAGAGCTCGACGATCGACTGCAGCAGCACCGGGCCGGAGTGCTCCTCGGTCTGGGTGGCGAACGGATTGCGCAGCTGGGGTAACAGGTGTACT
Source organism: Amycolatopsis sp. NPDC026612 (assembly GCF_040638285.1). Lineage (NCBI taxonomy): Bacteria > Bacillati > Actinomycetota > Actinomycetes > Pseudonocardiales > Pseudonocardiaceae > Amycolatopsis > Amycolatopsis sp. NPDC026612. Next base: position 22,156 of record NZ_JBEZYB010000083.1, on the reverse strand, counting down.
GCCGATGCGACGAGTGCGGCGGCGGCCAGCACCACCACCGCCAAAGCCGTTGCGACCAGCCGCTTGCCCCAGGTGCCCATGCCCGGAAGATTACCCACGCGGCTGCCGGGTCAAGCGCCGCCGGCGGTACGGTGTGCTCGCTCGCGTGGCCGGATCTCGCGGATGAGGGGAAGCGTCGTGCGCAAGTCGCTGTGGCTGTGGGTCCTGCTGGTCGTCCTCGCCATCCTGGTGCTCGGGCTGATCTTCGGTGGCTACCGCAAGGGCACGAAGCTCGGAGCGCCCGCCGCGCTGCCGCCGGTGGCCGCGTGGAGTGCGGGCCGGACGGCGTAACGCGGGGCGGTTCACCTCGGTGGTGCGGCCTCCGCCGCGATGGCGGCGTCCCGGTACCTCAGGATTCCTTCGACCCCGAGCAGGAACGTTTCGCAGATCGGGGCCGGGTCGGAGAGGCAGCCGGCGGCCATGGCGCCGTCGCGCAGCATGACGAAGTGCTGCGCGGCCGGCCCGGGTGCGGTCTCCCCGGTTCCGGCCAGCAGTTCCGTGACGGTGCTCAGGAACCACTGCCGGTGCGCGAGGACCGCTTGGTGGACCGGGTGGGCGGGATCGGGGTATTCGGCGGCGGCGTTGAGGAAGGCGCAGCCCCGGAAGCCGGGGGACCGGATCCCGTCGGCGATCGTCGCGGCGACCGCCCGGACGATGCCGTCCGGCGGGCCGCCCGCGGTCCGGGCCGCCTCGATCTGCGCGCGGATGGCCTGGTCCGCGGCGGTCAGGTAGGCGACCAGCAGGTCGTCCTTGCCGGGGAAGTGCCGGTAGAGCGTGGCGCGGGTGACGCCCGCGTCGGCGATGACCCGGTCGATCCCGACCGAGTGGAGACCTTCGGCGTAGAACAGCCGGCTGGCCGAGGCCAGCAGCCGGGCACGAGCTTCGGACACTGAACTTCTCCCTCCGGGTTCGCCGTGGCGAGCTTAGCAGATAGAACGGTCGGTCTTGACGACGTCGACCGCCGGTGTCATAGTTCGGCGAGACAAGACAGATCGTTCTATCTACCTGGAGGACGCAGTGGCGACCACCACCGTTCCGGCCGTCGGCAGCACGCAGTCCCTGCGGCGGCTCTACTTCGTCCGGTTCGCGTTCGCCCTCGTCTGGGCGGGAGCGTTGGTCGCGACGGCGTCGAGTCTCGGGCCGGTCAGCGTCGCGCTGCTGGTGGCGTACCCGTTGTTCGACGTCGTCGCCGCGGTGCTGGACGCCCGCTCGGCGAAGGCGGGCAAGCCCGTCGTGGCGCTGTACGTGAACGTCGCGATCAGCCTGCTCGCCGGCGCCGGCCTGGCTGTCGCGGCCTCGTCCGGGATCCCGGCCGTCGTGGGGGTGTGGGGCAGCTGGGCGATCGCGGCCGGTGTCGTCCAGCTCGTCGTCGGCGTCGTCCGGCGCGGCCTGGGCGGGCAGTGGCCGATGATCCTCAGTGGCGCGATCTCCGCCGTGGCCGGTACTTCGTTCCTGGTTCAGGCCACAATGGACGGTGCGACGCTGACGGCACTGGCGGGCTACGCGACGCTGGGCGGGATCTTCTTCCTCGTCTCCGCGCTACGGCTGGGCCGGACGCCGAAGCAGCCGGCCTCGCGGTAGGGGCCGCACACGAAGGCCTCCCCGGGAAGAAGAATCCCGAAGAGGCCTTCGCGGCGGACAGCGTTATCAGGAGCAGACGGTTCCGTTCAGTGCCGGCTGCACGAAGGGCGGAGTACTGCCGGTGTAGCTCGCGCTGTAGCCGATCGAGGTCGTCGCACCCGTGGCGAGGTTTCCGTTCCACGACATGCTGGCGACCTTGACGACGTCACCGGTGTCGTTCCAGGTGCCGCTCCAGCCCTGGGTGACGGTCACGCCGGGGGCGGAGAACGTCAGCGTCCAGCCGGTGAGGGGGGCGCCGCGGTTTTCGATGACGATCTCGGCGGTGTACCCGGTCGGCCAGCTGCTGATCACCCGCTGCGTGACCTTGCAGCCGCCGGTCGGCTGCGGAGTCGTGGTGGTCGGGGAAGTGGGCGTCGTCGGGGTGGTGGGAGTGGTGGGGGTGGTGGGCGTGGTCGGGGTGGTGGTTTGGACCGGACCGGCCGCGATGGCGAGGTCGTAGGCTCGCTGCGGCACGAACTGGCCGGCCGTGGCGATGCAGCCGTCCGCCTCGCCCGGCGGCTTGATCCACAGGAACGCGTCGATCTGGCTGTCGCCGGTCTGGTTGGTGCTCGGCGTCCCGATCGCGCGCCCGCCGGGGTCGCACCACTCGCTGCCCTGTGGCCCGTTGCCGTTGCGGCTGGTGTCGATCACGGCCTTCAGCCGGGAATTGCCGAGCTGGCCGAGGACCGCCTTGTCGTAGGCGACTTCGTCGGCGGTCGCGCGGTAGTTGGACACGTTGGTGGAGATGCCGTCGGCGCTGTTCGAGACGTCGGCGGCCCGCAGCCGCGTCGCGGCGTCGCCCGGGGAGAGCCAGGCGGAGTGCCCGATGTCGAAGTACACCTTCGCCTGGGACGAGCCCGCCTTGAGCCGCTTGCCGGCGTACGCGATCGACGCCGTCGTCTGGCTCTGCTGGTCGCTGCTCTGGCAGCTCGTCATCATCGCGAGCACGTCGGGTTCGAGCACGATGGCCGCGGGCCGGCCCGCCAGGCCGGCCGCCACCTGGTCGACCCAGGCCCGGTAGGCGTCCTGGGACGGCGCGCCACCGCTGCTGGCGCCGCCGCAGTCGCGGTTGGGGATGTCGTAGACCACCATGATCGGGATCTTCCCCGCGGCCGCCGCCGCACCCACGTAGGCGTCGACCTCCCCGCGCACCGTGGACGTGTTCGTGGTGGTGAACCACCTCGCCTGGGGTACCGCGGCGATGCGGTCGCGGATGACCGCGGCGCGCGAGTCGCCCGGGTTGGCCGCGACCCACTTGGCCGCATTGGTGCCCGGGTCGGTGTAGTACGCCGACCCGGCGGCCTGCGCGCCGGCCCACGTGGTCGTGGCGACGACGCCGGTCACGGCCAGCGCGGCGAGCCCACCGGCTGCCACTGTCCTGCTTCGCATGCACCTTCTCCTTCGAATGCCTGGTAACGCCGGTCCCGAAGAACTGGGAGCGCTCCCAGTGCTTCGGGACTGTAGCCGGGGAAAGCGGGATCGGAAAGAGGTTCCGGTGCCGGCCGTCTCCGGCGGCAAGAAAATTACACCGGTGTGAAGCGGGAAACCGGTGGGCGGCCAAGATCCGGTTCAGGGGCGTGACCTGCGCCGATTCTCGGCGTCCGGGTCTTCGGAGGCGAGTTCCCGCACGATGCGGGCGGCGCCGGGAATCGGCGGTTGTTCGGCGGCCGATCTCCCTGTTAGCGTTAACGTCCAGCGTGTTCGCCATCGACGAAGATGGGGTTCCCATGTGCGGTGTTCTGCGTGCCTCTCCGGGTGGACCGGTGCGTTTCCCGTCCGCTGATTGATCGATTTCTCCGGCCCCGAAAGTTTCGGTGGGCGCCACCCGTTCGTCGGAAGTGAGGACAACCATGCCCGCGACCCTGCTCCGGAGCGTGAGAACCGCGGCAGCGGCGGTCACCGCGATCGTCCTGGCCGTGGCCGGCAGCGCCGTCACCGCCGCGCCGGCCGAGGCCGCCACTTCGATCACGATCAACGGGGGTTCGGGCGGGCGCACGTTCGACGGCGTCGGCGCGGTCAGCGGCGGCGGGGGCAACACCCGCCTCCTGATCGACTACCCCGAGCCGCAGCGCGGCCAGATCCTCGACTACCTCTTCAAGCCCGGCTACGGCGCCGCCCTGCAGATCCTCAAGGTGGAAATGGGCGGGGACACCAACTCCACCAGCGGCGCGGAGCCGAGCCACGCCCACTTCCGCGGTGATCTCGACTGCAACCGCGGGTACGAGTGGTGGCTCATGGAACAGGCCAAGGCACGCAACCCCGGCATCAAGCTCGTGGGCCTGCCCTGGGGTGCACCGGGCTGGATCGGCAACGGCACCTTCTTCTCCAACGACCTGACGGACTACTACCTGTCGTGGCTGGGGTGCGCCAAGCAGCACGGGCTGAGCATCGACTACCTCACGAGCGTCCAGAACGAGAAGCAGTGGAGCGCCGACTGGACCGTCACCCTGCGCAATGCGCTCAACGCCAACGGGTACAGCGCCATCAAAGTCATCTCCGGTGACTCGTGGCCGGGCGACTGGGGTCCCGCGAGCGCGATCCCGACCAACACGGCCTACCGCAACGCGACCGACGTGCTGAGCGCCCACTACACCTGCGGCTACCTCAGCGCGCAGACCTCCTGCAGCGTCCCGGCGAACGTCACGAACACCGGGAAGACGTTGTGGTCCAGCGAAAACGGCTCGCAGGACTACAACGACGGCGCCAAGCCGCTGGCCCGCGGGATCAACCGCGTCTACCTCGACGGCAAGATGACCGCCTACCTCAACTGGGACCTGATCGCCGCCGTCACGCCGAACATCCCGTGGCCGACCGTGGGGCTGATCCTGGCCAACCAGCCGTGGTCCGGCTACTACTCGGTCGGCAAGGACGCGTGGGCGCTGGCGCACACGACGCAGTTCACCGCGCCGGGCTGGAAGTACCTCGACTCCTCCAGCGGCTACCTCGGCGGGAACCGGAACAACGGCAGCTACGTCTCGCTCAAGTCGCCGAACAACACCGACTACAGCACGATCATCGAGACGATGGACGCCACGTCGGCCCAGACGCTCAACCTGAACGTCACCGGCGGCCTGTCCACCGGCCAGGTGCACGTGTGGTCGACCAACCTCAACTCGAACAACCCGGCGGACCACTTCGTCCACAGCACCGACATCACGCCGTCCGGCGGCGCCTTCTCCCTGACCGTCCAGCCCGGCTACCTGTACTCGATCACGACCACCACCGGGCAGGGCAAGGGCACGGCGACCAGCCCGCCGCAGGGCTCGCTCAACCTGCCCTACAGCGACGACTTCGAGGGGTACGCGAAGGGCAAGGAAGCCAAGTACCTGATGGACATGGAGGGCGCCTTCGAAACCTCCGCCTGTGGCGCCGGCCGCGCGGGCACCTGCGTCCGCCAGTCCGCGACGCAGAAGACGATCCCGTGGAAGAAGTTCGTCGACCCCTACGCGCTCCTGGGCAATGTGGCCTGGAGCAACTACACGCTCAGCACGGACGTGCTGCTGGAGAAGCCCGGGTACGTCGAGCTGCTCGGCCGGGCCGGCTCGCAGGACACGGGCAACCAGGGGGCGCTGAACGCGTACTACCTGCGGGTGAGCGACACCGGCGCCTGGTCGATCCGGCGCAACAACACCAGCCAGCAGAACACGACCCTGCGCACCGGCACGACGACCGCGCTCGGCACCGGCAGCTGGCACAAGCTGGCGCTGGGCTTCTCCGGCAGTACCATCACCGCCTCCGTCGACGGCACGGTGCTCGGCACGATCACCGACGGCACCTTCCCGGCCGGCCAGGTCGGCATCGGCACGAGCGTGGGGGAGACCGCGCAGTTCGACAACCTCTCCGTCGACGGTTCGGGTGGCGGGTCCACCTCCGTGCTGCGCAACACCGGTGCCGGCCGCTGCCTCGACGTCCCGGGCGTGTCGCAGACCAACGGCACCCAGGTGACGTTGTGGGACTGCAACGGCGGCAGCAACCAGCAGTGGACCCTCACCTCCGGCAAGCAGCTCCAGGTGTACGGCAGCAAGTGCCTCGACGCCGAGGGTGCCGGGACGACGTCGGGAACCCGGGCGATCATCTGGGACTGCACGAGCGGGACCAACCAGCAGTGGAACGCCAACACCGACGGGACGATCACCGGTGTCCAGTCGGGACTGTGCCTCACGCCGAGCGGGAACGGCACCGCGAACAGCACGCCGGTGACCCTGCAGACCTGTACGGGTGGCAACGCCCAGAAGTGGACCCGGAGCTAGGCACTTCGTCCGGACAAAGGAGTTCGCCGATGAATGCTCGCTGGAAAAGACTCTGGCCGGCCGTGGCACTCGCCGCGGGCGCGGTGGCCGGCACGGCCACGACCTCGCAAGCGGCCACCCAGGGGCCGTGCGACATCTACGCGGCCGGCGGCACGCCGTGCGTGGCCGCGCACTCGACCACCCGGGCGCTGTATGGCGCGTACAGCGGCTCGCTGTACCAGGTGCGGCGAGCTTCGGACAACACGACGCGGAACATCGGGCTCCTGACTGCGGGCGGCGTCGCGGACGCCGCGGCCCAGGATGCGTTCTGTGCCGGTACGACGTGCCTGATCACCGTCATCTACGACCAGTCCGGCCGCAACAACCACCTCACGCAGGCACCGCCGGGCGGGTTCTCCGGCCCGGCGGCGGGCGGGTACGACAACCTGGCCAACGCGGCCGCGGCGCCGATCACCGTCGGCGGGCAGAAGGCCTACGGCGTGTTCGTGGCGCCGGGCACCGGTTACCGCAACAACAACACCAACGGCGTCGCGACCGGTGATCAGCCGGAGGGCATGTACGCGATCTTCGACGGTACGCACTACAACGGTGGCTGCTGCTTCGACTACGGCAACGCCGAGCGCAACAGCCGGGACAACGGCAACGGCACGATGGAGGCCATCTACTTCGGCAACATCAAGGTCTGGGGCTACGGTGCCGGCAACGGCCCGTGGATCATGGCCGACCTCGAGAACGGCCTGTTCTCCGGGGTCAACCAGCACTACAACGCCAACGACCCGAGCATCAGCCACCGCTTCCTGACCGCCATCATCAAGGGCGGCCAGAACCGGTGGGCCATCCGCGGTGGCAACGCGCAGTCCGGTGGCGTGTCGACGTTCTACGACGGCGTGCGCCCGAACGTCTCGGGCTACAACCCGATGCGCAAGGAAGGCGCCATCATCCTCGGCACCGGCGGGGACAACAGCATCGGATCCGCCGGCACCTTCTACGAAGGGGTCATGACGTCCGGCTACCCGTCGGACGCCACGGAGAACGCCGTGCAGGCCAACGTCGTCGCGGCCGGCTACGACACCGGCGGCAGCACCACGAACACCGGCCCGCTGCACGCGGTCGGCGCGGGCAAGTGCCTGGCCGCCCCGAATTCCACCCAGGGCACGCAGCTGCAGATCGCCGGCTGCACCGGCCAGGCCAACCAGGCCTGGACGCGCACGTCGAGCGGCCAGCTGACGGCCACTCTCGGCGGGGCGACCCTCTGCCTGGACGCGTCCGGCCAGGGCACCACCGCGGGCACGAAGGTCGTGACGTGGTCGTGCAACGGCCAGGGCAACCAGCAGTGGACCGTCAACTCCAACGGCACGGTCACGGGCGGTCAATCCGGCCTGTGCCTGGATGTCACCGGCGCCTCCACCGCCGAGGGCGCCCCGGTCGAACTGTGGTCCTGCAACGGTGGCAGCAACCAGCAGTGGACGCTGGGCTGAGCCCGTCCCGCGACGAAACGAGGATTCCCATGAACACCGGCTCATCCCCACGGCGTCGTCTCCGGACCGCCGTCACCGTCCTCGCGGTCGCCGGCCTCTCGGCGACGGCCCTGGTGCTCTCGCCCGGCGTCGCCGGGGCGGCGAACACCCTCGGAGCCGCGGCGGCGCAGAGCGGACGGTACTACGGTGCCGCCATCTCCACGAGCCACCTCGGCGAGGCGGCCTACGTGAACACGTGGGGGGCGGAGTTCAACGGCGTCACCCCGGAAAACGAGATGAAGTGGGACACGGTCGAGCCGAACCGCAACCAGTTCAACTTCGGCCCGGGGGACCAGATCGCCGGCCAGGGGAGAAGCCGGAACATGAAGATCCGCGGGCACACGCTGGTGTGGTACCAGCAACTGCCCGGCTGGGTGAGCGGGCTGGACGCGAACAACCTGCGCTCGGCGATGCTGAACCACATCAGTCAGGTGGCCGGCCACTGGAAGGGCCAGCTCATCGCGTGGGACGTGGTCAACGAGGCGTTCGAGGAGAACGGCGCCCGCCGGCAGTCGGTCTTCCAGCAGAAGCTCGGTGACGGCTACATGGAGGACGCCTTCCGCGCCGCCCGCACGGCCGACCCGAACGCCAAGCTCTGCTACAACGACTACAACACCGACGGCATCAACGCGAAGAGCACCGGCATCTACAACATGGTGCGGGACTTCAAGAGCCGGGGCGTGCCGATCGACTGCGTGGGCTTCCAGAGCCACCTCGGCTCGAATTCCAACCTCGGCAGCTACCAGGCGAACCTGCAGCGCTTCGCCGACCTCGGGGTCGACGTGCAGATCACCGAGCTCGACGTCGGCGGCTCGGGGTCCGGCCAGGCGAACGTGTACCGGCAGGTCACCCAGGCGTGCATGGCGGTCTCCCGCTGCACCGGCATCACGGTATGGGGTGTCACGGACAAATACTCGTGGCGCTCGGGCGACACCCCGCTGCTGTTCGACGGCAACTACGGCAAGAAGCAGGCGTACACCGCCGTCCTCGACGTGCTGAACGGCGGCACTCCCGACCCCGACCCGGGCGGCACCGGGCCGGTGCGCGCGGTCGCGGCGAACCGGTGCCTGGACGTGCCGGCCTCGGCGACCACCGCCGGGACCCAGCTGGCGATCTGGGACTGCCACTCCGGGACGAACCAGCAGTGGACCCGCGGCAGCGCGGGCGAGCTGAGCGTGTACTCCGGTTCGACCAAGCGCTGCCTGGACACCGCGGGCGGCGGAACCAGCGCCGGCACGGCGGCGGTCATCGCCACCTGCACCGGCGGGACCGGCCAGAAGTGGACGTTCACCGGGAACGGCACGGTCACCAACGGCCAGTCGGGCCTGTGCCTGGACGTGACCGGCGCCGCGACCGCCAACGGCACCAAGGTGATCGTCTGGAGCTGCAACGGCGGAGCCAACCAGCAGTGGAGCGGTTCTTGACGCTCCGGCGGCGGTGGTAGCCCGCCGTCCCGCCGGACCTCGACCGGAGTGCCTCGAGGGAGAGGACCTGGCCTGTTTCGCCGCCCACGAGGCGGTGAGGCAGGCCAGGGTCGTGGCGGAGCGGGTCAGCTCGCGGCCTCTTGGTCGAGGTCGGCCAGGTCGAGGACGAAGCGGTAGCGGACGTCGTTGCGGGACAAGCGGTCCAGGACCTCGTTCACCCGGGCCGAGGGGACGACTTCGACGTCGGCGGTGATGCCGTTGCGGGCGCAGAAGTCGAGCATGGCGGCGGTCCCGGTCCGGCCGCCGCTGCCCGCCGAGGTGAGTTTCTTGCGGCCCACCAGCAGGTCCAGGGTCTCGAGCGTGACCGAGCCGAGGTGGCCGACCTGGCAGAGGGTGCCGTCCAGGGCGACCAGCCGCAGGTACGGACCGATGTCGTGGGGAACGGCGATGGTGTCGATGACGACGTCGAACCGGTCGCGGGCGGCGGCGAGCTGCCGCGGGTCCGACGACACCAGCAGCTCGCGCGCCCCGAGGCGGGTCGCGTCGGCGGCCTTCCCGGCCGAGCGGCTGATGACCGTCGTCTCGGCGCCGAGGGCGACCGCCAGCTTGACCGCCAGGTGCCCGAGGCCGCCGAGTCCGGCGACCGCCACCCGCGTGCCCGGCCCGGCGCCGAGCGCGCGCAACGGTTCCCAGACCGTGATGCCCGGGTCAGCGATGCTTCGATCGTGGTGTTGCGGGCCGCGAGGAGTTCGGTCACCGCGCCGAACTCCTCGCGGAACCCGAGTTCGGCGTACCGCTGCTTCATCCTGTCGTAGCTCAGTGCTGTCGGCGACTCCGCACGACTCGCTGCCCGGAACGACCAACTCACCGCCCGGAACGACCAACTCGCTGCCCGGAACGACCAACTCACCGCCCGGAACGACCAACTCACCGGGTTGGCCGTTCCGGGCAGTGAGTTGGCTGCTGCGGTCGTTGAGTTTGCCGCACGCGACGGCTGAATCCGCCGACAACTCCGTGCCAGGTCCCCATGACCCATGCGACACGCTCGAAACCGCAGCCGCACCCGGGCGCCCGTGCGTGGGTGGTCGCGCACCGGGCCGGGTGGGGAACGGTGTTGGCCTGACGCGGTTCAGCAGGACGGCCCGGTGGTGATCGCGCGGAGCTGGTGCAGCCGGAGCCCCAGCTGCAGCTCGAGGTCGTTCTCGTGGCGCCAGCCGGAGCCGAGGACGGTGCCGATCCGGTCCAGCCGCTTGAGCAGGGTGTTGACGTGCAGGTGCAGCGCGCGGGCGGTCGCCGCGACGTTGGCGCGGTGCCCGTAATAGGTGGTCAGGGTGCCGACGAGGTCGGTGCCGCGCCGGCGGTCGTACTCGAGGAGCGCGCCGATGGCGCCGGTGAGGAACCGGTCGAGCTCCCCGGCCCGCTCGGGGTCGAAGACCATGGCGTACAACGCATACCGCCGGGTGGTGGCGCCCACGTCGGTGTGGCCGAGCGCGCGCAGCACGGCGCCGCATCGACCGGCTAGGGAGAAAGCCCGTGCCCAGTCCTGGCCGGCCGCCAGTTCGCCGACGACCATGACGGGCGAGCCCAGCGTGCGCCGCAGTCCGGTGTGGACCTCCGCCACCGTCCGGTCGTCGTCGGTGTGGGGGAGGATCATGGTGGCCCGGCCCAGGTGTTCGCCGGCCAGCCCGGCGCGGTCGCGGGCGATGTCGTGCAGGTGCCGCGCAAGGTCCGCCGGCGGCACCGCGGGGGAGTCCGCGACCAGGACCAGTTCCAGGCGGTCGGCGTCGATGCCGCGCGCCCGGGTGCGGGCGCGCTGGGCGGGGCCGATCCCCGGACTGCCGACGATGAGTTCGGTCAGGAGCTCGCCGCTCAGCCGTTCGCCTGCCTCGGCCACGGCCCGCTCCTTGAGGATGAGCAGCCCCAGGATGTGGGTGGCGCGCTCGAGGGTCCGCAGGTCCGTGTCGTCCGGCGGCCCGGCTGCTTTCCGGCGCCACACCAGCGCACCGAGGTGACTGTCGCCCGCCTGGATCGCGGCGACGCTGCGGGTGGTGCCGTCCGCCCCTGCCGAGACCGTGCAGCGGCCCGAACGCCGGGCGTCTTCGACGGCGACGGCCAGGTCGGCCTCGTCCGCCCGGTCGAGCAGCGTGACGCTCCCGCCCAGCTGGTCGGCGAGGTGCCGCGCCACGTCGCCCGGCGTCCCGCCGCCGAGCACGACGCCGGTCAGGGCTTCGTGGATCGCCTGCGCCCGCTCGATCTTCCGGTACGCGACCCGCAGCTCCCGCAACGCGGTCCGGCTCGCCGCGTAGAGCCGGGCGTTGTCGAGGGCGACCGCGGCGTGATCGGCGAACGCGTTCAGCAGCGCGATCTCCTCGGCCTGGAAGGACCGTTCGGAGCGGTCCGCGGCGAACAGGGCACCGACCGCCTCGCCGCGGATCACCAGCGGCACCCCGAGCAGCGCGACCAGCTCCTCGGTGACGACCAGGCGGTCGAAGTCCGGGTCGTGCTGGATGAGCGTCGAGGTGGCGTAGTCGCGCACCCACTGCGGGCTCTTGGAGGCCAGTACCCGGCCCCCGAGCCCCACCGTGGCCGGGATCGCCGCGGCGAGGAACTCGGCCGAAATCGTGCCGTCCGACGCGCGGGCCGACAGCCTGCCGTCCGCGCCGACCAGCGAGAGGTAGGTGAAGTCCGTGCCGATCAGGTCGTGGGCGTGGTGGACGATCGACTGCAGGACCTGGTCGAGCTCGCCCAGGGCGGTGAGCGACTTGACGGTCGCGTACAACGACGCCAGTTCACGCTGCCGGCGTGGTTCCGCCGCACTGGTCACCGTGCCGTCCTCCTCGGTGCTGTCCTCCTGGTGCCGTCCTCCTCCGCACCGGGGTGGGCGAAAGACCCACCGAGGCGCTGGGAGGAGTGGGTGGTCCATACCTCAGTCCGCAGCGTAACGGCGCCTTAACATCACCGCCATCACCTGCCTGCGCTCCCCGACGAAGGCGGCAACCATGGCCATCCCGCTCAGCCCACCCGAACGGCAGTCCGGCTCCGGGTGGTCCGCACCCCGGCGCCGCGCCTTCCGCAAGCTGCTGGCGGCCGGGCTCATCGGCAGCTCGATCGAGTGGTACGACTTCTTCCTCTACGGCACCGCGGCCGCACTGGTGTTCCCCAAGGTGTTCTTCCCGCACTCCTCGGCGCTGACCGGCACCCTCCTCGCCTTCAGCACCTTCTGGGCCGGCTTCGTGGCCCGGCCGATCGGCGGGGTCCTCGCCGGGCACCTCGGGGACAAGTACGGGCGCAAGCCGGTGGTCGTCGCCTGCCTGGCGACGATGGGAGCCGCGACCTTCCTGATCGGCTGCCTGCCCAGCGCCACGACCGCCGGGGCACTGGCCCCGATCCTGCTGGTCACGCTGCGCTTCGTCCAGGGCCTCGCGGCCGGCGGGCAGTGGGGCGGCATCGTCCTGCTGCTGACCGAGTCGGCCGGTCCCAAGCGGCGCGGCTTCGCCGGGACCTTCGGGCAGACGAGCGTGCCCGTCGCCGTGATCCTGTCCAACCTGATCTTCGTGGCGGCCAGTGGCCTGATGCCGGACGCGGCCTTCCTCGGCTGGGGCTGGCGCATTCCCTTCCTGCTCAGTGTCGTGATGTTCGGGGTGGTGCTCTACATCCAGGCCAAGGTGGAGGACACCCCGGAGTTCCGCCGGCTGCGGGAAGAAGTGTCGCGCCACGAAGATCCGGTGGTGCGGGCCCCTCTCGCCCGGGTCCTGCGCAGCAAAGGCGGGACCATCCTGCTCGGCTGCGGGCTCCTCTCCGCCACCAACAGCCTGTTCTACGTCAGCATTTCCGGGCTCCTGAGCTACGGCACCGGCACGCTCAAGCTCGAGCGCAACGCGCTGCTCGCGGTCGTGTTGCTCAGTTCCGCGGCGATGCTCGTCGCCATCCCCTGGTCCGGGTACTTCTCGGACAAGGTGGGCCGCCGTCCGCTGATCCTGATCGGTGGCTTCGGGGTCGCCGCCTGGGCGTTCCCGTACTTCTGGCTCGTCGACACCGCCGTGCTGCCGCTGATCTTCGTCGCGGTGGCGGTGGGTTTCGCGTTCCAGTGCCTCACCTACGGCCCGATCGCGAGCTTCCTCGGCGAACTCTTCGCGCCCGCTGTGCGCTACTCGGGTGCGTCGCTGGCCTACCAGCTTTCCGCGATCATCGTCAGCGGCGGTACGCCGTTCCTGATGACCGCGCTCATCGCCAAGACCGGGAGCACCCTGCCGGTCGCCGCCTACATCGCGGTGATGGGGCTGATCACCTTCGCCAGTGCGTGGTTCCTGCCCGAGACGAACCCCGCCGAGGTCCGGGCCGATCCGCACGCCGTCCCGGGGGCCCACCTCCACGGCTCCGAAGTCCCGCGGGACGCGGAGAAGAGGCCGGTATGAGGCGAGCAGGCCGGCTCGCCGTGTCGGCGATCTTGGTGCTGGCGGCGAGCGTACCCGGACCCGCCGCCGCGGCCTCGGCGGTGCCGGGGTGCGCCGGGCTCGCCGGGCTGCGGATTCCCGCGCCGGTCATGAGCCTGCCGACCACCGGCGGCCGCGTCACGGCGGTCTCGCTCGCGTCGGGTCCCGGCGGTGGGGAGTACTGCCGGGTGGACGCCGACCTCTTTCCCGTCGACCCGGCCGCGCCCGCCATCGAGCTGCGCGTCGCTCTGCCCCGCAGCTGGAACGGCAAGGCGATGATGTTCGGCGGTGGCGGGTACGACGGGACCATTCCCGACCTGGCGGCGAACGTGCCGTTCGGGCCCGCCGACCGCCCGGTGCCGCTGGCCCGGGGGTATGCGGTCTTCGCGAGCGACTCCGGCCACCGGCAGAACCCGGCGTCCCCGCCGTCCCTGGACGGGTCGTTCGGCCTGAACGACGAGGCACTGACCAACTTCGCCGCCGGGGACGCCCTCAAGAAGACCCGGGACGCGAGCCTGTTCCTCATCCGGCACGCCTACGCGGCGACGCCCACCGAAGTCTTCTTCGCCGGAGGATCGACCGGCGGCCGCGAGGCGCTCGTCGTCGCCCAGCGGTGGCCGACGGCGTTCGACGGCGTGATTTCCGCCTACCCGGCGTGGAACAACCTCGCCGAGGTGCTGGACCTCGGCTACTTGACGCAGATCCTGTCCCAGCCCGGCGCGTTCCCCGGGCCCGCGAAGCAAACTCTGCTCTACGACAGAGTCATCGAAGCTTGTGACGGCCTGGACGGTGTCGAGGACGAGGTCGTCTCGAACCCCGGCGGCTGTCACTTCGATCCGCATGCGCTCCGCTGCCTGGGAGGGGCCGACACCGGGCCGGCGTGCCTGTCGGATCCGCAGATCGACGCCGTGATCGCCATGTCGTCGCCGTTCCGGTGGCCGTACCGGATCGCCAGTGGCGAAACCGGGTACCCGGGTTTCCCGTTCCTGTCGGGCGCGGACATGCGGACGCCGTTCCTCGGGTTCGGCACCACCGCGTCGGCCGACCCCATGCCGGTGACGAGCGGCTACGGCATGCAGTACTGGGACCAGTGGGTCAAGTACTTCCTGACGCGCGACCCGCGGCAGAACGCACTGGACGTGGATCCCCGCCGCCCCGGCCGGTGGCTCGGCCGGATCAGTGACCTGTCCACTGTGGAGGATCGCAACAACGCGGACCTCGGCCCGTTCGCCCGGGCCGGGGGCAAACTGATCCTGCTGCACGGCGCCGCGGACGAGCTGGTCTCCCCGTACTCGACGAGCGACTACTACGAGCGGGTGCGCAGCGTGCTGGGCCCCCGGGCGACCGGGGCTTTCCTGCGGTACTACGTCGTGCCGGGCGCGAACCACGCCGGCTTTGGCATGCCCGCCTTCACCGCGAGCTGGGACTCGCTCTCGGCGCTCGAGCGCTGGGTCCACACCGGAGAAACGCCGGTGGGCCAGGTCGTGACCGACCTGACCCACCAGCGCACGCGGCCGCTGTGCGCCTATCCGGAGTGGCCCCGGTACCGCACGGGGGATCCGGACAGCGCCGCCGGCTTCACCTGCACCCGCTGACCTCGCCCTCAGCCGATGGCGACGGTGAAGATGTGCATGGCCGCCGTGCCCATGTTCGCCCCGTCGCTGACGTCCGGCAGCGTCAGGGACTGCACCGTTTTGCCGGGCTGCAGCGGGATCGGGGCGTAGTACAGGCTCACCTGCTGGTTCAGCTGTCCGCTGCTGTTGTTGAGGTACGGCAGCGTGGTGAGGATGTCGCCACCGGTCGCCGCGTTGGCCCACCAGTCCGCGAAGCTGACGGAGTGGGACTCGGTGGTGCCGTCGGTGTAGGTCACCGTCGCGGTCCCGCTGGGGCTGCCGTAGTCGCCCGCACCGATCAGGCCGAGGGTGTGCCCGGAGCCGGACAGCGTGATGGTCTGGCCACCGGCCACCCCGCCGGCGACCACGTTGTCCGGGCTGCCGGGCGGCACGTCCGGCCAGGTGAAGGTCAGCCCGTCGTGGGTGAAGGTGGCACCCGGCGTGAGGCTCGGCGTCGCGGCGGCCAGTGCCTGCGCGGAGAAGCCGGCGTTGCCGCCGTCGAAGTTGCCCGCGCCCGGGGTGGCGTCGTCACTGACGCCCACGTTGTTGTACGCCGCGGGGAAAGACGGGTACGGCGGATGCGGCAGCAGCACGGTGGTCGCGTCCACCGAGTTCCCCGGCCCGTTCACCGAGGTGAACGTGGCCTGCGCCGACACGTCGAACTTGCCGGGTTGCGCCGAGGCCGGCACCCCGACCTCCCAGGTGGTGTGCACGGTCTGCCCGGCCGCCACGACCGGGAACGTGGCCGGCGAGGTGGCCTTCGCGGTCCAGCCGCTGGGCACGGAGAGCGTCATCGTCACGTCCCGCAACGGCCGGGCTCCCGCCGGGTTCGGCAGCGTGGTGGTGACGGTGTACGTCGTGCCCGCTTTCACCTGCGCCGGAGCGCTTAGCGTGAACGGCTGCTCGACCACCACCGGCGTGGTGCCGGTGACGCCGTCGACGGTGACGCTGATCGTCGTGACGCCGGGCGCCACCATGGTCACCTTGCCGGTCCGGCTCACCTGGGCCACGCGCGGATCACTGCTGCGGTAACCGATCCGGGCGTGCGCGAGGTCGACGAACGACTGGTCGTCGTGCACCGCTTCGACGACGTGGTCGGCCGGCGTGTGCTGCGCGGCCTGGGCGGTGTCATCGGCGATCCACGGGTTCTTGCCGGTCAGGTCGAGGTTCTGGCCCGGCGCGAACACCACCTGGCCGGGCTGCACGGTCACGTACGCGGTCTTCGGCTTGAGGGCGCCGGTGACGGCGACCGTGGCGGTGCCGGCGAGGTGGCCGGCGTCGGCACCCACGCCGAACCGGTAGGCACCGTTGTAGACGACCTCGCGGTGCTTGCCATCGTCCCAGAACGCCAGGTCGCTGATCCGCACCGGGATGGCCAGGTGCTGGGTCCGCCCGGGTGCCAGCACGCCGGTCTTCTCGAAGCCGGCCAGGCGCTGCCGGGGCAGTTCCACCCCGGGCACGCCGAACGCCGTGGCGGCGTACAGCTGGGCGACGGTGGCACCGGGCGTGGTGCCGGTGTTGGTCACGTCGGCGTGCACGGTCACCCGGCCCTCGGCGTCGACGGCCCGCGTGTCGGCGTGCACGTGCGAGTAGGCGAACTTCGTGTAGGACAGGCCGTACCCGAAGGGGTACGCCGGCGTGCCGGTGAAGTACTGGTAGGTGCGACCGAGGCCGCCGGTCTGCGACGGCGTCAGCCCGTAGTTCTTCATGGCCGGCAGCTGCGTGTCGTCGGCGTACCAGGTGAAGTTCAGGTGCCCGCTGGGGTTCTGCTTGCCGAACAGGACGTCGGCCAGCGCGGTGCCCTGGCTTTCCCCGTTGTAGCCGCTGAACACGATCCCCGGGAAGCCGTCCTTGGCGTGGGCGAGGGAAACGGCGCCGCCGGCCTGCACGGCCAGCGCGGTGCGCGGGTTGCCGATCGCCTTGACCTGGTCGAGCAGCGAGTCGTAGTTGCCCGGCATGGCGATGCTCGTGCGGTCACGGCCTTCGGTGGCCACGTTCCCGTCGGTGCCGGCGACCACCACGACGAGGTCGGCGGTCTTGAGCGCGGAGAGCGTCTCCGCCGAGCAGGTCGCCGCCGTCGTCGTGCCGGTCGAGGTGCCGCACGCGTCGAACGTGACGGTGGCGGCCGGGTTGGCCGCCTTGACCGCGGTCGTGATGCCCTGCACCGCGCTCACCTGCAGCGCGGGTTCGCCGGAGTAGCCGCCGAGGGTGACCTTGCCCGCGAGGTCGCCGACGACGACCACGGAGCCGAGCTTCGCCGGGTCGGCGGGCAGCAGCGGCGCCGCGGTGCCGGGGACCGCGTCGTTCTTCAGCAGGACCAGCGAGTTGGCGGCGACCTTCTCGGCCAGTGCCTGGTGCTCGGCGCTCTGGATGACGTCCTTGGTGATCTTCGTGTAGGCCACGCGGTCCGGCGGGTCGAACTCGCCGGTCTGCATGCGCGTGGTGAACACGTGCACCAGCGCGTTGTCGAGCACGCCCTCGGACAGCACCCCGGCCTTGATGGCCTCCTGGATGTTGGCCACGGTGGCTTCCGTGCCGGTGCAGTTGAGCTGGGTGCCCGCCCGCAGCGCGTACGCCTGGCCGCCGGCGGGCCCGGAGACCTGCTGCCCGGTCGCGGTGTTCGTCCACTGCGTTCCGCCGTTGGCGGTGGCCGTGGTCCAGCCCGGCGGCGCCCAGTTGTGGCTGCCCGGCGCGGAGACGTCGCCGACCGCGCCGCAGTCGGACGTGGTGTAGCCGTCGAAACCGTAGGTGCGCTGGGCCAGTTCGTTCGCGGTGTAGGTGTCGGCGGGCGACGGCGTGCCGTTGATCGCGTTGTACGACGTCATCAGGCCGGACACGTGCGCGTCCTGGATCAGGTGCCGGAACTGCGCGGTGTAGTAGTCACGCAGGTTGGCCTCGGTCGTGTCCGAGGAGTCCGCGTGCCGGTCGTTCTCGACGTTGTTGAGCGCGTAGTGCTTGGCCGTGGCCGCGACCTTGAGGTAGGGCGTCGTCGGCCGGCCCGAGGCGGTCTGGCCCTGGTAGCCGTTCACGAACGCGCCGGCCATCTTCGACACGAAGTAGGGGTCTTCGCCGAACCCTTCGTCGGTGCGGCCCCACCGCGGATCGCGGTCGAGGTTCACCGTCGGCGCCCAGTAGGTCAGCGAGCCGTAGCCGTTCTTGTCCGGGCCGATGTTGTTCTGCGCGACGCCCCACAGCGACTTGTCCAGCATGCCGCGGGCCTCGTCGGAGATCGCCGTGGTCTCCTGGTGGATCAGGCCCGGGTCCCAGGACATCGAGCTCGCCAGGTTGGTCGGGAAGCTCGTGGCGTGCACCCCGCCGGTCGCCGTGCCGTGGTCGGTGTTCGCGCCGAGCGTGTTGAGGCCGTGCTGGCCTTCGCTCCAGTAGGTGTACTGCTGCACGCCCAGCCGCGGGATGGCCGGCGCGCTGTTGGTGCGCAGCTGCAGCACCTTCTCGGGGAGCGTCATGCGGGCGACGAGGTCCGCGGCCCGCTCGGCGAAGCTGTAGTGCGTGTCGCGGTAGACCGGCACTGCGGCCGGCGGTGCCGGGGCGGCCGCCCACGCGGACGGGACGAGCGTGGCCGCGGTCATCGCCGCGGTCATCGTCGCGGCGAGCAGGGAGGCGGCGGTCAGCCGTCCCCGTCGCCGGCCGGGCAGGAGCAAGGGCATCGGATCTCCGTCACAGAGGGTCGATGGGTGAGTGGCCGCGCCGCCGGCCGTGGAACCGCCGGTCCGCGGCCAGGTCCGGCACCCATCGTTCGCAGCCGGTTTGTTTCTGGCAAGCGGCCGATGGTGAATCCCGTGTCGCCGCTGGCCGGAGCCCGGCAGCGGGCTGAAACTTTCAGCGGCCGGGCCCGGCAGCCGGGTCAGGGCCGGCGGTACAGGGTGATCGAGTGGCCGACCTCGTCGATCGGGGTGCTGCCGCGGATCAGCGCCGCCAGGCGGTCGTCCGCCTTGGCGACGGCGGAATCCGACACGACGAGCAGCCCGCGCACCGCGTCCGCGGGCGCCGTGAGCGGGTCGGCGGCGTCGATGCCGTAGAACGACGGCACGCCGCTGCCCTTGTACACCAGCCAGACCCGTTCACCCGGGTACCGCTGCCGCAGCCGGTCGGCCAGCCGGCCGAGGTCCTGGCCCCAGTCGACGTTCGAATCGTGCAGGCGCAGGTGGGTCTGCGCCGGGCCGCCGAACGCCTCGTTCGAGTACGGCAGGTAGTACGGGAAAGTCCGCAGCGAGCTCACCGCCGTGAAGACGACCAGTGCCGCGACGGCGACGGGCGTCCACCGGCGGCGGACGGCGACCACGCCCGCCGCCGCGATCGCCAGGAACATCGGTACGAAGATCGCGTACCGGACGCCGAGGTCGCGGCTGCCGGTCATGGCCGAGGCCAGCAGCACGGCCGGGGGGACGAGGACGTACGGCGCCGCCGGGCGCAGCCGGGGAACGGCCACCGACGCGACGGCGCCGGCCGCCCAGAGCGCCGACGTGCCCAGCGGCGTCTTCACCAGCAGCGCGGCCGGGAGGTAGTACCACAGCGAACCGACGTGCTGCGTGCCGAACAGGAAGGTGGTCCACACCCGGTCCTCGAGGCCGAACTGGACGCGCATCCCGTCGAGGTAGGGCTCGGGCAGCGGCAGCAGGCCGGTGAGCGCGCGCAGGCCGTCGGCGGCCGGCAGGCCCGGCGGTGGCACCCGGTGCAGCCGCAGGTCCACGGCGAGGTAGGAAGCCCACACCACGGCGACCGCGATCAGCGCCACCGCGACGGCCGCCGCGGCACCGAGCGCGAGGCGCCGGACCGTCCCCCGTGGGTCGTCGCCGGCCATCCGGCGGGCCTGCCGGATGGACAGCACGGCGAGGAGCAGCAGCACGGGCACGGCGGGAAGGGCGCTCATCTTCGTGGCCAGTGCCGCGCCCAGGGCGAGCCCGGCGAGGGGGAGGTACACCGCGGGGCGGCGCCGGGCCCGCCACAGCAGCCAGGCCGACGTCACCAGGAAACCGGCCACCGGCACGTCGAGGGTGGCCAGCGACCCGTGCGCGATGACGTCGGGGGAGAACGCGTACAGCGCCAGCGCGACCAGTCCGCCCGCCCGGCCGGCCGTCTCGCGGGCGAACGCGAACACGACCAGCCCGAACAGGAGGGTCAGCACGATCACCGGCAGCCGAGCCAGCAGCAGCAGGCGGGCCGGATCGTGGCCCGACTCGTACAGCACGTGCCGCCCGAGCTGCGTCTGGTCGCCGGCGAAGGCGGCGCCGACGTGCACGTCGGCGAAGGCGAGCCCGGTCGCGATGATCAGCTTGCCCAGCGGCGGGTGCTCGGGGTTGTACCGCAGGCTGTGGTGCTCGAGGTCGTAGACGGCCGCGCCCACGTAGACCGGCTCGTCGATGGTCGGGGTCTGCTCCACGGCCGTCGTGACCATCGCGGCCGCCATCTGCGCGAGCAGCGCGACCACGGCGAGCGCGAACCACCACCGCCGCCACCGCCCGGGAGGACGCGCGCCTGCCTGCGGCGGCACGTCCTCCCGGGCCGTTTCGGTCGTCACCTCCCAGGGACGTCCGGTCGGGACGATGGTTGGGCTACGGCTTGCCGGTGAAGAGGAAGGCCCGCGATCCGGTGATCGGTTGCATGAAAGTTTCATCGATTCGCCCAGCCCGAAATGGAAGCTCCCGAAAGTCGGTCGAAACTTTTTGCGTGGCGTTCCGGCGGCGTGCTGTGCTGCTGGCAAGAGGGGAAATCATCGAAGGAGAGCACGGATGGCAGGAAGTTCGTCGGACCTGCGCCCCAGGCGGTGGTGGCGGTCGTCGGCCGGCCGGGTGGTGGCGGGAGTGGCCACCGTGGCCGCGACCGCGGCCGTCCTGGTGACGGCGCCCGGCGCGGATGCCGCCGCGAGCACGCTGGGCGCAGCGGCCGCACAGTCCGGCCGGTACTTCGGCACGGCGATCGCCGCCGGCAGGCTCAGCAATTCGGCGTACACCACCATCGCGGCCCGCGAGTTCAACATGGTGACGCCCGAGAACGAAATGAAGCCCGACGCGACCGAGCCGAACCAGAACCAGTTCAACTTCTCGGCGGGTGACCAGGTCTACAACTGGGCGATCAGCCACGGTTCCCGCGTCCGCGGGCACACCCTCGCGTGGCACGGGCAGCAACCCGGCTGGATGCAGAGCATGAACGGCAGTGCGCTGCGCAACGCGATGATCAACCACATCCAGAAGGTGATGGCCCACTACCAAGGCAAACTCGCCTACTGGGACGTGGTGAACGAGGCCTACAACGAAGACGGCAGCCGTCGTCAGTCGAACCTGCAGGGCACGGGCAACGACTGGATCGAGGTCGCGTTCCGGACGGCGCGCGCCGCCGACCCGTCGACGAAGCTCTGCTACAACGACTACAACATCGACAACTGGAACTACGCCAAGACGCAGGGCGTCTACCGCATGGTCCAGGACTTCAAGTCCCGCGGTGTGCCGATCGACTGCGTGGGCCTGCAGGCCCACTTCACCGGCGGCAGTTCGGTCCCGAGCAACCTCCAGACCACGATCTCCAGCTTCGCGGCGCTCGGCGTCGACGTGGCGCTCACCGAGGTCGACGTCACGAACTCGAACACTTCGCAGTACTCGGCGCTGACCCAGGCGTGCATGAACGTCGCGCGCTGCGTCGGCATCACCGTGTGGGGTGTGCGGGACAGCGACTCCTGGCGGTCCAACGAGAGCCCGCTTCTGTTCGACGGCAACGGGAACAAGAAGGCGGCCTACAACTCGGTGCTGAACGCCCTCAACGCCGGCGGCCCGACCACGACACCGACGACCCCGACGGGTTCCACGACGTCGACGACCCCCACCGATCCGACCACGACACCCACGACGCCAGGTGGGGGTAACTGCACCGCCACGCTTTCGGCTGGGCAGTCCTGGGGCGACCGGTACAACCTCAACGTCTCGGTCAGCGGCTCCTCCTCGTGGACCGTCACGATGAACGTGCCCAGCCCGGAACGGATCAGCTCCACCTGGAACATCAACGCCACCTGGCCCAGCAGCCAGGTGCTGATCGCGAAACCCAACGGCAGCGGCAACAACTGGGGTGTCACGATCATGACCAACGGAAACTGGAACTGGCCCAGCGTCAGCTGCAGCAGCTCCTGATCCGCATCCGGTTCGTGAAGGCCACCTCGAGGAACTCGAAGTTCCTCGAGGTGGCCTTCACGGCATTTGCCGGTGCGCCATCAGGGCCGGCCGGCCGCGCATCGGGGGGCGTCGCGCGGGCCCG
>NZ_JBEZYB010000082.1:0-33356 GCF_040638285.1 Amycolatopsis sp. NPDC026612 | reverse complement strand
CCAGCAGGGCCTTGTGGATGCCGATGATGCCGACGCCGCCGCCGGTGGGGTAGAGGATGACGTCGGGCAGCCGCCAGCCGAACTCGAAGTCCTCCAGGTGGCCTTCACGAACGCTTGGTGAAGCGACGGCGGGGCGCTCAGCCGAGGTCGGGACCCTTCGAGCGCAGGTCGTCCACCTTGCTCATCGCCTCGCGCAACTCACCCAGCCAGCTGTCCGCGTGCTGGCCGACCAGGCGCACGGCCCACGCCAGCGCGTCCGAGCGCGACCGCGCCACCCCGGCGTCGACCAGCGTGTCCAGCACCAGGCGCTCCGGCTGGCGCAAGCGGGTCATCACCGGGGCCGAATGCGTCGTGAACAGCGCCGTCGTGCCGCCCAGGCGCGCGCCCCACGCCACCTTGCGCTGGTAGCGGTGCTCGGCCTGGCGGGCGATCTCGATGCGCTCGTCGCGCGTCTCCTCGCGGTACCGGCTGATGCGGCCCTCTTCGGCCGCCGCGCGGGCCGCGTCGTCCGCGTACTCCTCGGTCAACGCCGGCAGCTCGCCGACCACGATGATCTCCTCGCGGTCGACCGTCACCTCCGGTGCGCCCGTGAACCAGCCGTCGGGCAGGCGGCCGCCGAACCAGGCCGCCGCGTCGTCCGCCGGCGGGACCTCGGCCTGCTGCCAGCCGCGGCCTCCTCGCCATCCTCGTCCCATGTCGCACCTCCGCGATTACATGATTACATCGCTACCGAAGCTACGCCGGAAACACCGCGATCGGGGCGGCGTTCACCCAGGGCGATCACGGCAGGGTGGTCAGAGTCAGAGCTGGGCGGTCAGCTCCTCGGCGGACGTGACCGGGCGGTCGCAGACGTACCCGCGGCACACGTACGCCGCCGCGGCCCCGCCGACCAGGGGGCGATCGGCCAGCAACGGCACACCCGGCGCGTCCGGCTCGCCGGCCAGCACGATGCCGCCGCCGTGCACTCCCCGCGCCGCCGCCAGCCGCAGTGAAGCGTCCGCGCCCACCACCGCGACCTGCACCGGACCGGCCTGCAGCGCTTCGGCGACCGACAGCCAGTGGCCGGCGAACCGCGGTACCCGCCCGGCCAGCACCCCGGCGCGGCGCAGTGCCTGCTCAGCCGCCTCCCGGTACCGGCCCGCATCGGTGTGGCCCGCGAGCGCGGACGCCGTCAGCAGGGCCCCGGCCAGCGCGGACGCCCCCGACGGGCTCGCGTTGTCGCCCGGGTCCGCCGGGCGCTGGACCAGCGTCTCGGCGTCGTCGGCCGTGTCGAAGTACGCGCCGGGGACGTCCGGGGACGCGAAGTGCGCCAACGCGAGGTCGAGCAGCCGCGTCGCTTCGGTGAGCCACTTCGCGGAGCCGGTCGCCTGGTGCAGCGCCAGGAAGCCGTCGGCGACGCAGGCGTAGTCCTCGAGCACCCCGGCGGATTCCCCGACGACGCCGTCGCGCGAACTGCGCCGCAACCGGCCGTCGACGACGTGGATCCGCAGCAGCAGCTCCGCCGCGGCGGCGGCCCATTCGATCCATTGTGGACGATCGAGGGCGACGCCCGCCTCGGCCAGCGCCGTGATCGCCAGGCCGTTCCAGGACGCGATCACCTTGTCGTCCCGGCCCGGCTGCGGCCGCTTGGCCCGTGCGTCCAGGAGCTTGACCCGCATCGGTTCCGGCAGCTCACCGAACAGGCGCAACGTCGAGGCGCCCTCCTCGAACGTTCCCTCGGCGGTGACGCCGAACAGCTCCGCCGCGCGCGTCCCTTCTTCCTCCCCGAGCACCTCACGCAGCTGCGATGGCGTCCAGACGTACGTCAGGCCTTCGACGCCTTCGGTGTCCGCGTCCAACGAAGACGCGAAGCCACCCTCAGGCGTCCGCAAGCCCGCCACGAGGAACTCCGCCGTGCCCGTGGCGACCCGCAACGCCGTCGCCGAGCCGGTGCGCCGCCAGAGGTGCGCGTAGAAGCGCAAGAGCAAGGCGTTGTCGTACAGCATCTTCTCGAAGTGCGGCACGATCCACTCCGCGTCCACGGAGTAGCGCGCGAAGCCGCCGGCCAGCTGGTCGTACAGGCCACCACGGGCCATCGCCTCGGCCGTCGAGTCCGCCAGGGACAACGCCACCCGCGACCCGGTGCGCTCGTGGTGGCGCAGCAGGAACTCCAGGACCATCGACGGCGGGAACTTCGGGGCACGGCCGAACCCGCCGTTGACGCTGTCCGCCTCCTGCTCGAGCTTCCCGACCGCGCCGGCGAGCGCCGCTTCGTCCACAACGGACTCCTTGAGCGGCCCGGTCTGCTCGGCGAGGTGCGCCACGATCTGCTTGGCGCCGTCCAGCAGCTCGTCCGGCCGCTCCTGCCACGCCTCGGTGACGGCGGCGAGCAGCTGCCGGAACGACGGCATGCCCGGCCGCGGCGACGGCGGGTAGTAGGTGCCGCAGTGGAACGGCTCGCCGTCCGGGGTGAGGAAGCAGGTCATCGGCCAGCCGCCCTGCCCGGTCATCGCCTGGGTGGCGGCCATGTACACCGCGTCGATGTCCGGCCGCTCCTCGCGGTCGACCTTGATGGCGACGAAGTTCGCGTTCATCAGGGCGGCGGTCCCGGCGTCCTCGAACGACTCGTGCGCCATGACGTGGCACCAGTGACAGGCGGCGTAGCCGACGGAAAGCAGGATCGGCACGTTCCGCCGCTTCGCCTCGGCGAGCGCGTCGGGGCCCCACGGCCACCAGTCGACCGGGTTGTCCGCGTGCTGGAGCAGGTACGGGCTGGTCGCGTGCGCGAGGCGGTTCATGGATCCAGGGTCGCACCCGGGAAAACCGGGCGCGCGGTCACCGGCCCGTCCGCCACACTGGGCCGGTGTTGCTGACCATCACCACGACCCGGAACCCGGCCACCGACCTGGGCTTTCTCCTGCACAAGCATCCGGACAAGGCGCAGTCGGTCGCGCTGTCCGCCGGCACCGCGCACGTCTTCTACCCGGAGGCCTCGCCGGACCGGTGCACGGCCGCCTTGTTCGTCGAGATCGACCCGGTCGCGCTCGTTCGCGGGGGCGGGACGTCGTTGACGCAGTACGTCAACGACCGGCCGTACGCGGGGGCTCGTACCTCGCGGTGGCGCTGCGGGCGGCGTTCACGACGGCGCTCGCGGGCCGCTGTGCGGCACGTCCCGAACTGCTCGACGAGGCCTTCGACCTGGAGATCCGCGTGCCGTCGCTGTCCGCGCGCGGCGGCGCCGAGGTGGTGCACAAGCTGTTCGAGCCGCTCGGCTGGCGCGTCACGGCCACGCCGATCCCGCTCGACACCGAGTTCCCGCAGTGGGGCGACAGCCGCTATGTCGACTTGACGCTCGCCGGTACTCAGCGGGTCGCCGACGCCCTGCGCCACCTGTACGTGCTGCTGCCCGCGCTCGACGGCGACAAGCACTACTGGGTCGGCCAGGACGAGGCCGACAAGCTGCTGCGTGCCGGCGACGGCTGGCTCGCCGGGCACCCCGAACGGACGCTCATCACGAACCGCTACCTGGAGCGGCGCCGCCCGGTCGTCGCGTACGCGCTTTCGCGGCTGGCCGAGGCGGACGACGTCCCGGCGGAGGCCGAAGCGCTGGTCACCGAGGTGCCGGACAAGCCGGAGAGCCTCGCGTCGCAGCGGCACGGCAGCGTGCTCGCCGCGTTGCGGGCCGCGGGCGCCCGGCGCGTGCTGGACCTCGGCTGCGGCTCCGGCGCGCTGCTGCGCGTCCTCGAAAAGGAGCGGTCGTTCACCGAAATCGTCGGTGTCGACGTGTCGAGCAGTGCGTTGCACATCGCCGAGAAGCGGCTGAAGGACGGCTCCCGCGTCACGCTGCGGCAATCCGCGCTCACCTACGCCGACCCGGCGCTGGCCGGGTACGACGCCGCCGTGCTCATGGAGGTCGTCGAGCACGTCGACGAGGAGCGGCTCCCCGCCTTGGAGCACGCGGTGTTCGGGGTCGCCGCACCGCGCACGGTGCTCGTCACGACCCCCAACGCGGAGTACAACCGGCTGTTCGAGTTCCTGCCGATGGGGCATTTCCGGCACGCCGATCACCGGTTCGAGTGGACGCGAGCCGAGTTCCGCGCCTGGGCGGACGGTGTCGCGACCCGGCGCGGCTACGACGTCCGGTACCTGCCGATCGGACCGGAGGACCAGGAATCGGGACCGCCGACCCAGCTGGCGGTCTTCACGACCACTCAGGAGGTGGCCGCGTGAAGCTGACCGTTCCCGACATGTCGCTCGTCGTGCTCGTCGGCGCTTCCGGCTCCGGCAAGTCGACGTTCGCGCGTACGCACTTCGCGCCGACGCAGGTGCTCTCCAGCGACTTCTTCCGCGGGCTCGTCGCCGACGACGAAAACGACCAGTCCGCGTCGGCCGACGCTTTCGACGCGCTGCACTACATCGCGGCGAAGCGGCTCGCGGCCGGGCGGACGACCGTCATCGACGCGACTAACGTCCAGCGCGCTTCACGGGCGAGCCTGGTGAAGCTCGCGAAGGAGCACGATGTGCTGCCGACGGCCATCGTCCTGGACCTGCCGGTGGCCGTCTGCGCCGCCCGCAACGCGTCGCGGGCCGACCGCGACTTCGGCGACCACGTGATCCGGCGGCAGCGCGGCGAGCTGCAGCGGTCGCTGAAGTCGTTGGAGCGCGAGGGTTTCCGGCGGGTGCACGTGCTGCGGTCCGAAGCCGAGGTGGCCGAGGCTGAGCTCGTCGTCGAGCCGCTGCGCAACGACAAGCGTGCGCTGACCGGCCCCTTCGACGTGATCGGCGATGTCCACGGCTGCGCGGCCGAGCTCGAGGAGCTGCTGGCCGAACTCGGGTACGTCGACGGCGTGCACCCGGCGGGGCGCACGGCCGTGTTCGTCGGCGACCTCGTCGACCGCGGCCCGGACACCCCGGCGGTGCTGCGCCGGGTGATGGGGATGGCCGAGACCGGCAACGCGCTGGTCGTCTGCGGGAACCACGAGCAGAAGCTGGCGCGGGCGCTGCACGGGCGGAAGGTCAACGCGGCGCACGGGCTCGCCGAGTCGCTGGCGCAGCTCGCCGCGGAAACCGAGGAATTCCGGCGGAAGGCGCACGAATTCTGCGACGGGCTGATCGCGCACTACGTCCTCGACGGCGGGAAGCTCGTCGTCGCGCACGCCGGGCTGCCCGAGCGGTACCACGGGCGCGCGTCCGGGCGGGTGCGCAGCATGGCGCTCTACGGCGACACGACCGGCGAGACCGACGAGTACGGCCTGCCGGTGCGGCTGCCGTGGGCCCACGACTACCGCGGATCGGCGATGGTCCTCTACGGGCACACGCCGACGCTGGAACCGGAGTGGGTCAACAACACGATGTGCCTCGACACCGGCGTGGTGTTCGGCGGGAAGCTGACCGCGCTGCGCTACCCGGAGCGCGAAGTCGTCTCGGTGAAGGCCCACCGGGTCTGGTACGAGCCTTCGCGCCCGCTCGACGCCTCTCGGCCGCTCGGCGGGCGCGAGCCGGCGGTGCTGGAGCTGACCGACGTCACCGGGAAGCGGATTGTGCAGACCGCGCACCACGGCCGGGTCGGTGTCTCGGCGGAGCAGTCGGCGGCCGCTCTGGAGGTGATGAGCCGGTTCGCGGTCGATCCGCGGTGGCTGACGTACCTGCCGCCGACGATGGCGCCGTGCTCGACGTCGTCCCGCCCCGACTACCTCGAGCGTCCGGAAGAGGCGTTCGCCGAGTACCGGGCCGCGGGCGTGCAGTCGGTGCTGTGCGAAGAGAAGCACATGGGCTCGCGGGCCGTGGTGCTGGTCTGCCGCGACGACGACGTGGCGTACCACCGCTTCGGGATCCGCGGTGGCGGTGCGGTGTACACGCGGACCGGGCGGCCGTTCTTCCCGGCGGCGCAGAACGCTTCGCTGCTCGCCGACGTGCGCGCGGCGGCGGCTAGGCTGTTCGACGAGCTGGGCTCGGGCTGGTTGCTGCTCGACGCCGAACTGCTGCCGTGGAGCGCGAAGGCGGACTCGCTGATCTCTTCCCAGTACGCCTCGGTGGGTGCGGCCGCCGAGGCGGTGCTGCCGGCGACGGTTTCGGCGTTGACGACGGCGGCCGCCCGGGGCGTCGACGTCAGCGATCTCCTGGCGCGGACGGCCACCCGGCAATCCACAGTGGACTCCTACCGGACGGCGTACCGGCGTTACTGCTGGCCGACCCACGGCCTGGACGGCGTGCGGCTGGCGCCGTACCAGCTGCTGGCGTCCGAAGGGAAGGCCTACCACGACCGGCCGCACGCCTGGCACCTGTCGCTGCTCGATCGGCTGGCCGGGCCGCGGTTCCAGCGGACCCGGACGCTCGAGGTGGACCTGCTGGACGACGCGTCGGTCGCCCGCGGCGTCTCGTGGTGGGAAGAGCTGACGGCGGCCGGCGGCGAGGGCATGGTCGTCAAGCCGGCGGCGAACCTGACCCGGGGAACGCACGGGCCGGTGCAGCCCGGCGTCAAGGTGCGCGGGCGCGAGTACCTGCGGATCATCTACGGGCCGGACTACACGCTGCCGGAGAACCTGGAGCGGCTGCGGAAACGCGGGTTGAACCGCAAGCGCACGCTGGCGTCGCGCGAGTACGCGCTGGGGCTGGAGGCCCTGGAGCGTGTCGCGCGCGGCGAGCCGCTGTGGCGCGTGCACGAGTGCGTGTTCGCGGTGCTCGCCTTGGAGTCGGACCCGGTGGACCCGCGGCTCTAGCAGCGCCCCAATGTGGCCTTGGGTGCGCTCAACGCACCGAAGGCCACATTGGGGCGCTGGGGGCCGGCCCGAGCTAGTCGGACTTGGCCGGGGAGGCGCCGTTCGGCTGCTTCTTCTCCGGCTCCGCGGCGGCCTCGGCCGGCGGGTCGTCGGCCTTGGCTTCCTCCGCAGGCGGGTCGTCGAAGCTGGCCGGGACGCGCTTGAGGTGCTTCGTCATCGAGCGGACCAGGAAGGCCACCGCGATGAGGAAGAGGATCAGCACCAGGAAGCCGACCGGGGAGGACTTGCCGAAGTCCTCCCCCTGCCCGCCGTTGTCGCCGTTGCCCGGCTGCTGCGCCAGCACCAGGGCCGACGCGGTCACCGGAAGCGCCACGCCGGCCGGCAGCGTCAGACTCATGTGTTCACCTTCTCCTTGATGCCCGTGAACAGGTCGTCCTCCGGCAACGTGCTGTCGACCAGCGACTTGACCAGCTCGTACTCCTCGGTCGGCCAGACCTCGCGCTGCATCTCCAGTGGCACG
Organism: Amycolatopsis sp. NPDC026612; assembly: GCF_040638285.1. Lineage (NCBI taxonomy): Bacteria > Bacillati > Actinomycetota > Actinomycetes > Pseudonocardiales > Pseudonocardiaceae > Amycolatopsis > Amycolatopsis sp. NPDC026612. Next base: position 26,138 of record NZ_JBEZYB010000082.1, on the reverse strand, counting down.
GCGAACCAGCGGCTGGTCGGGTCGATCTGCGTGGCGTGCGCCTTCAGCGCCTCGTCCCGCGCCTCGAAGTATTCACCGCAGTCGACGCGGGTCGTCACCCGCTCCATCACATCGGCCTTGTCCGGATCCCACTTCGCCAGCCACTCGGTATACGGCGACTCGAGCCCGGCCTCTTTGAGCGCCGAGTCGAAGGCCAGCATCCGGGCCCGCGAGAAGCCGTGCATGTAGTAGAGCTTCAACGGCTGCCACGGCTCGCCGGCGTCGGGGAAGCGATCCGGGTCCCCCGCCGCGTCCCACGCCGCCATCGACACCTCGTGGGTGCGGATGTGGTCGGGGTGCGGGTAGCCGCCGTTCTCGTCGTAGGTGGTGATCACGTGCGGGCGGAACTCGCGGATCACGCGCACCAGCGCCTCGGTGGACTCCTCGAGCGGGACGACCGCGAACGACCCCTCGGGCACCGGCGGCAGCGGGTCGCCCTCCGGCAGGCCGGAGTCGACGAAGCCCAGCCAGTGCTGGCTCACGCCGAGGATCTTGGCCGCGCGGGCCATCTCCTCGCGGCGGATCTCGCTCATGTTCGCGAGCACCTCGGGCCGGTCCATGGCCGGGTTCAGGATGCTGCCGGCTTCGCCTCCGGTGCACGTCACGACCAGCACCTCGTGACCCTCGGCGGCGTAGCGCGCCATCGTGGCGGCACCCTTGCTCGACTCGTCGTCCGGGTGCGCGTGCACGGCCATCAGGCGCAGGCGCGGGTTGGCGGTGTTCCTCAGCTCGTCGGCGTCCACCATGCTCCGAACGACTCCCCTTCTGCCCTTATTCCGCGACCCACCTGCGGGCCGCCCTCCCGGCGGGCGGATACTCGAGACGTACCCGCGTCACCATTGTCCCCACGGGTACGACAAGAACGAGCAGGAGGCCCGGCTTGGCAAGCGGACCGGCGGAAACGGCCGTCGGCGGCAGCGCGCCCGCGCTGCCCGATGGCCGGTACGGCACCGGGCGCGCGACGACGTCCAAGCGCTGGCGGCGCTGGCTCTTCCTGGCCATCGCCCTGCTGGTCAGCGGCCTGATCGCCTGGGTCGCCTACGTCAACCTCGGCGCCGCGCCGATCGACGCCGAGCGCATCGCCTTCAGCGCGAAACCAGGCAACGCGATGGAAATCACCATCAACGTCACCCGGGACGACGACAGCAGGCCGGGCGTGTGCGTCGTCCGCGCCCGCGACAAGACCGGCGCCGAGAGCGGCCGCAAAGAGCTCCTGATCCCCGCCGGCGCGAAGTACAACAGGATGAGCACGACGATCAAGAGCATCGGGGAACCGGTGACCGCCGATGTGTTCGGCTGCTCGTACGACATACCACGCTACCTGTCAACCCCATAGCGGCCAACGGGGTGAACCGCGCGCCCAACGCCCGGGGCGTGGGGAAATAATGGGCGTCGACCTCTCGCGCCGTGATAGTCTGACCCTTCAGCACGGTCCGCGACGGGCCGTGTTTTTCCTTTATCTCAGCCACGCGGGCACCTAGGCCCGCGTGGGCCGGCTTGAACACGCAAGCCTGGCAGGCCCGACGAGGAGATGGTGACCGTGAGCGACACCAAGGTGACCTGGCTCACCCAGGATGCCTACGACCGGCTCAAGCACGAGCTCGACGAAATGATCGAGAATCGGCCGGTCATCGCCGCGCGCATCAACGACAGCCGCGAAGAGGGTGACCTCAAGGAGAACGGCGGCTACCACGCTGCTCGCGAAGAGCAGGGCCAGGCCGAAGCGCGCATCCGGCACCTGCAGGAGCTGCTGCGCTCGGCCAAGGTCGGCGAGAAGCCCGCGAACGACGGCACCGCCGGCCCCGGCAAGGTGCTCACCGTCCGGTACGAGGGTGACGACGAGGACGAGAAGTTCCTGCTCGCCACCCGCGAAGAAGGCGCCGAAGGCGGTCTCGACGTCTACTCCCCGGAGTCGCCGCTGGGCAAGGCCCTGCTCGGCGCCAAGGAGGGCGAGTCCCGCGAGTACGAGCTGCCCAACGGCAAGGTCCAGAAGGTGACGCTGGTCAAGGCGGTCCCGTACGCCGACGCCTGATCGCCGCGGCTAGCGTGTCCTCCCGGATCCACACACTGGGAGGACACTGCCGTGAGCACCGAACCGATCTGCCAGGCCTGCGGTACGCAGTACGCCGTCGCCCGTGACGACTGCCCGGTCTGCGAGGACGAACGCCAGTACGTCCCGCGGTCCGGTCAGCAGTGGACGAACCTGGAAACCCTGCGCGCGAGCGGCACCTACACCCCGCGCGTCGAGGAACAGGGCCCCGGCATCGTCGGCGTCGGCTCGAACCCGGGGTTCGCGATCGGGCAGCGCGCGCTGCTGGTGCGGGCGCGGTCCGGCAATTTCCTGTGGGACTGCGCGGCCTACCTCGACGACGCGGTGGTCGAGCGGGTGCGCGACCTGGGCGGCCTCACCGGGATCGCGATCAGCCACCCGCACTACTACACGACGATGGTCGAGTGGGCGCGCGCCTTCGACGTGCCGGTCTACCTCCACGAAGCCGACCAGCAGTGGATCGGCAGGCCGGACCCGGCGGTGAAGCTGTGGTCCGGCACCACCCTCGACGTCGCCGACGACCTGCGGCTGATCAACCTCGGCGTGCACTTCGACGGCGGCACGGTGCTGCACTGGCCGGACGGCGAAGACGGCCGCGGTGCGCTGCTGTCCGGCGACATCGTGCAGGTCATCCCCGACCGCACCCACGTCGGTTTCATGTACAGCTACCCGAACCTGATCCCCGAACGCCCGCACGTCGTCCGCCGCGCGGCTGAGCTGCTGTCGGCCTACCGCTTCGACGCCATCTACGGCGCCTGGTGGGACGCGATCGTGCGGACCGACGGGTTCGAGGTCGTCCAGCGCTCGGCGAAGCGGTACCTGGCCCACGTCGGCGACGAAGCCAAAGCGTAGCTTTCACGTGAAAGCTACGGCCCCAGGTGGTCACTTTCACGTGAAAGTGCCGCTTTGGCCCCGCGCGGTCCGCTCCAGCAGCGGGCGGACCCGCGGCGGCACCGGCGTCGACAACGCGATCGACGTCGACGTCCGCAGCACGTCCGGGACGCCGACCACCTTGTCGATCACGCGCTGCAGGTCGTCGTTCCCGCGGGCCACCATGCGGACGAACAGGTCGCCCTGCCCGGTCGTCGCGTGGACTTCGCACACCTCGTCGATCGCGGCCAGGGCCTCCGCCACCTCCGCGCGGCGGCCCTGCGCGATTTCGAGCACCGCGAACGCCGTCAGGCCGTAGCCCATCGCCGCCAGGTCCAGTTCGGGCGGGAAGCCGCCGAGGATGCCGCGCTCGGTCAGGCGGTCGAGCCGGGCCTGGACGGTGCCGCGGGCGACGCCGAGCCGGCGCGCGGACTCGAGCACCCCCAGCCGCGGCGAGTCGGTGAGCAACAGCAGCAGCCGCGCGTCCAGCGCGTCGAGGTTCTCCGGCATTGCTCTCTTCCTGCGCAAGTTGTCCATCGTGACCGCCGAGGCCCGACAGTCAGTGGTCAAATTGTTCAGTAAAATCTTTGACCATTGCACATCTTGCCTCACAAGCTGATCCTTCGGGGTATGACCCAGACTGCCGAACCCCAGGGTGCCCTCGACGACGTCAGCTACGACCAGCTGCGTCAACTGGTCGGGCTCGTCGACCACGACGCCACGACCGACCCGTTCCCGGTCAAGGCCATGGACGCGGTGGTGTTCATCGCCGGCAACGCCACCCAGACCGCCTGGTACTACCAGATCGCGTTCGGAATGCAGCTCGTCGCCTACTCCGGTCCCGAGACCGGCGTCTACGAGCGCAAGTCCTACGTGCTGAAGTCCGGCTCGGCCCGGTTCGTCATCACCGGCGGGGTGCAGCCGGGCTCGCCGCTGCTCGACCACCACCGCAAGCACGGCGACGGCGTCATCGACCTGGCGCTGGAGACCACCGACGTCGACAAGTGCGTCGAGCACGCCCGCGCGCAGGGCGCGACCATCCTCGAGGAGCCGCACGACGTCTCCGACGAGCACGGCACGGTCCGCCTGGCCACCATCGCGACCTACGGCGAAACCCGCCACTCGCTGGTCGACCGGTCGCGCTACACCGGCGTCTACCTGCCCGGCTACGAGCCGCGCGAGAGCACGGTCAAGCGGCCCAAAAACGCTCCGAAGCGGCTGTTCCAGGCCGTCGACCACTGCGTCGGCAACGTCGAGCTCGGCAAGATGGACTACTGGGTCGACTGGTACCACCGCGTCATGGGCTTCGTGAACATGGCGGAGTTCGTCGGCGACGACATCGCGACCGAGTACTCGGCGCTGATGAGCAAGGTCGTCTCGAACGGCAACCACCGGGTCAAGTTCCCGCTGAACGAGCCCGCCGTGGCGAAGAAGAAGTCGCAGATCGACGAGTACCTCGAGTTCTACGGCGGCGCGGGCTGCCAGCACATCGCGCTGGCCACCAACGACATCATCGCCACGGTGACGGCGATGCGCGCCGCCGGCGTCGAGTTCCTCGACACCCCGGACTCCTACTACGACGACCCCGAGCTGCGCGCCCGGATCGGCAACGTCCGCGTGCCGATCGAGACGCTGAAGGAGCACAGCATCCTGGTCGACCGCGATGAGGACGGCTACCTGCTGCAGATCTTCACCAAGCCGATCGGCGACCGCCCGACCGTGTTCTACGAGCTGATCGAGCGCCACGGCTCGCTGGGCTTCGGCAAGGGCAACTTCAAGGCCCTGTTCGAGGCGATCGAGCGCGAGCAGGAGCGCCGAGGCAATCTTTAACGCCGAGGCGCCATCAGCACGGCGCCGAGGCAACCTCTGACACATCTCGGCGAAGGCCACCATCGGGCACCTGCGGGTCCCCTATGGTGGCCTTTGGCGTGAATCGGGAACCGTGGACGGCCCGGATCCGTCAATGTGGGGAAGCAGAGAGAAGGGGCCGTGATGCCGGACAGCATCGACGCCAGCGACGCGATGATCGACAACTGGACCAAGCGGCTCGAGGAGAACGCCGCCCGGTACCAGGCGCTGGCCGATCGCATGCAGGGCCAGACGGTCACCGAGCGGTCGAAGGACGGCACCGTTCAGGTGACGATCGATTCGCGCGGGCTGCTGAAGAACCTGGTGATCGCGGAGTCGGCGGCCGGCAAGCGGATGGCGGAGGTGTCGGCGCAGGTCATGCAGCTGGTGCAGCGGGCGCAGGCGCGGATCCCGGAACTGCTGCAGCAGGCCATGACCGAGACCACCGGCACCGGCGACCAGGCCGCGGCCGAGATCGTGCGCGAGGCGCAGAGCACGTTCCCGGAACCGCCGCCCGAGGCCGAACCGGCGTTCCCGGAGCCCGATCGCGTCCGCCGGTTCCTGCCGGACGACACCGAGGAGCCGCCGCCGGCGGCGCCGCGCACCCCGCCGCCACCACCCCGCCGTCGCCGCCCGGGTGGCGACGAGGACGACGACGACTTCGGCGGACCGATCCTTTCCTGAGGGGGAACCGATGACGGACATGGAACTCAGCACCGACCTGACGGCGCACGCGAAGCAGCTCGACGCCATCGGGGACGGGCTGCAGCAGGCCGTCGACGCGGCGAACCAGGTGAGCATGCCGACCGACGCGTACGGCATCCTCTGCCAGCCGTTCCGGATGCTGCTCGACCCGGTGGAGCAGTACGGGATCGACGCGCTCAAGGACGCCGTGCAGGCGATGACCGCCGTGTCCGGGAAGGTCCGCGAGGCCGCGGCGGCGTACCACAAGTACGAGGGCGGCGTCGCCGACGACCTGAACAAGTCCGCGGGCGGTGTCTGATGCCCGAAGGGAACCCGCTCGTCGCCGACGCCAAGAAGGACCCCGACGGGCCAGGTGCGTTCACGGCGGGCAACGGCGACTACGGCTGGGCCGGCGGCATCGGCATCGCCGAGTCGTCGATGGACGCGTTCAACGGGATCAAGGACGGCGACTGGGTTTCCGGCGGCCTCGGCATGCTGTCGCTGGCCGGCGAGATCGCCGGGGCGGCGATCGACCCGTTCGGGTACCTGATGTCTTCGGTGGCCTCGTTCCTGATGGAGCACGTGCAGCCGTTGAAGGACATGCTGGACTCCGTCGCGGGCAACCCGCCGGTGATCCAGTCCTATGCGGACACCTGGGGCAACGTCTCGAAGGCGCTGGGCGAGCGCAAGACCGACTTCGACAACGCGGTCAAGAACGGCACGACGGGCTGGACCGGCGCGGGTGCGGACGCGTACCGCAAGTTCGCGGCCGAGCACAGCGACGCGCTCTCGGGCGCGGCGACGGTGGCCGGCGCGATCAGCACGGTCACGATGATCATGGGCCAAGTCGTGTCCTTCGTCCGCGAGACGGTGCGGCAGCTGATCGCCGACCTGGTCGGCAAGCTCGTCGCGTGGGTGATGGAGGAGGTCTTCTCCCTCGGCTTCGGCACCCCGGTCGTGGTGGCGCAGGCGTCGGCCGCGATCGCCAAGTGGGGCAAGAAGATCGGTGAGCTGCTCAAGAAGCTGACCGACACGATCCGCCGCGTCTCGCCGCTGCTGTCGAAGCTGGTGGACCTGTTCGAGAAGATCGCGAAGGTCTTCGGGAAGGTGCTGGGCAAGGTCAGCGGGCTGGACGGGCTGAAGGTCAAGGAAGGCGGCTTCGTCCGGAAGATCCCCAAGGAGGGCGGCGCGGCCCACCCCCGCGCCCACGGCTCCGGTTCCGACAGTGGTTCGGGCGATCCGGGCCACGGGGACGGAGATTCGCCGAGCTCCGCCCCGGACACGGGTTCTTCGCCGGACGGCGCTTCACCTGACGCCGGCTCTCGCCGGAGTCCGGGCCGGGGCGAGTCCGGTTCGCCGACGCACGCGGGTGACGAATCGCCGGGTGCATCGCCGGACGGCTCGCCGGATGGGTCGCCGAACGGCAGCCCGTCGGCGGTTCGCTCGGGCGAAAGCACGCCGCCCACGCGCAGCGGGGAGAGTGCACCGTCGCACGCGGGCGACAGCACTCCATCGCCCACCAGTGCCGGGGACAACACACCGGCCCACACCGGCGACAGCACTCCATCGCCGACCCGCGCCGGAGACAACACGCCGGCGCACACCGACTCTTCGCCCACCCGCATCCCCTCGCACGCCGGTGACAGCAGCCCTTCGCCCGCCCGCGCCGGAGACAACACGCCGCACGCGAGCGACAGCGCTCCTCCCCCCGCGCGCGCCGGAGACAACCCGCCGGCACACACCGGCGACAGCAGCCCTTCCCCCACCCACGCGGGCAGCAACGGCCCCTCGCACTCGTCGGACTCGAGCCCTTCGCCGACCCGTTCCGGGGACAACACACCGTCGCACGCCGGTGACACCAGTGCGGCTCCCGCACACTCCGGTTCGTCGCCTGCCGCGCGCGCCGGGAGCGATACGCCCAGCAGTGCCGCGCCGCCGCGGGTCGACGGAACCACCTCGGCCAGCGGGACCGCACCGGCCGCTCCGCGGGTCGGTGAGCCTGGCTCCGCCGTGCCGTCGCCTCGCGGGGGCGGGGACGGGATCCCGCCGCAGGGCGGTCCACCCGGCATGCCGCCCGGCGGTGGAGCACCCGGTGGCGGTCCTGGTGGCAGTGGTCCCGGCGGCCGCGGTTCCCCGCGGCCCGGCGGGAGCGGCGGCTGGACCGGCACCGCGGGCAGTCCCGGCGCCCACGTCGACGCACCCGGACGGCCCCGCACCGGCGGCGACCTGCCCGCCGGACGCCCGCGGACGCCCGACGCACCCGCGCCCGCAGCCCGCGGGTTCGGCCCCGGCACGCACGGCCCGGACACCCGCCCAGGCAGTCCCGCACCCAACCGCCCCAACACGCACGGCCCAGGCAGTCCCGCACCCAACCGCCCCGGCACGCATGGCCCCGACACCCGGCCAGCCAGTTCCGCACCCAGCCGCCCGGGCGGCCCGCACAGCGGCACCCCCGGGCACGGCCCCCACAGCCCCGGCACCCGCCCCGGCGGCCCGCACGGCCCCGGCAACGGCACCCCCGGACGCACCGGCCCGGACGGCAGCACCCCCGGTCACGGCCCCCACGACGGTCCCAGCCACCACGAGACCGGTCCCAGCCCCCACGACGCCGACGCCCCGCACCACGGCGACCCCGATCCGCTCACCCCGGACGAGGTCAACGCGCGCCACTCGGAAAGCACGCCGTCGGGCAGCTCGTACCACGCCGGTGATCCCGACATGGGTGACCTGCCGCACCGCGTGCAGCCCGACCCCGACGGCCGCTACACCGTCGACGTGCACGTCACGCCCGATGGGCACGCCCGGATCGGCGGCCGCCTCTACACGCCCGAGGAGTTCGGCGACATCCTGCGCCGCAACGGCGACTACGACGGCAGGCCCGTGCGGCTGATCGGCTGCGACGCGAGCTCGAACGACTTCGCCCACCGGCTGTCGCGCGAACTCGACACCGAGGTGCTCGCGCCCAGCAAGCCCGCCTGGACCGACTCGCACGGCCGCGTCTTCTCCTCCGACTACGAGATCGGCCCGGACGGGAAGATGCGCCCGCGCATTCCCCCGGACGGCGAATGGAGCGTCCACCACCCCGACGGCTCGACCCACGCCGCCGGCGACAGCGGCTTCGCCCCGGACACCCGCCACCACGACCCGTACGACGTCGACGCCGACAGTGCGCGCCACCGCGGCGACGACGACACCCGCCAGCGGCAGGCACCCGGCACGGACCGCGAAGCGCCTCCGGTCCCGGAGGACCGGAATCCGCTGTCGCGGCAGCAGGAACACGACCTCACCGACCCGCAGCGGCAGGCCGAGGTCCGGCGGAACCCGCAGCACGGCACGGACTTCACGCCGACCGGTGGGGAGCACGTGCCGGTCGGGCCGGGCAGCGCCCACCCGGACGCGCCCCGGCCGCCGCACGCGGGCGAGCGCTTCCCCGGCGACCAGCAGCTGCAGCCCCACCGGTCGTACCAGGTGGTCGACGCCGACGGGACCCCACGCGGCACCTACCACACCGACGGCACGGGCCGGGTCACGCACATCGACGCGTCCCACCCGAACGTGCCGCCGCGGATCCCCACCGGCCAGGCGGACCCGGCGTTCAAACCGAACCCGGACTACCACCCGAACCCGGACGTCACCCATCCGCACCCGGACACCACCTACCGGGTGGAGATCGACGGGCACCACCAGACGTTCCACACCGACGCGAACGGGGTGCCGCACCCCTCGGTGCAGTTCCACCGGCCCGACTTCGAGGGCCCGGCGGTCGACATCGACCGGAACCACGCGAACGCTCCGGGGCCGAAGCAGTCCTTCGCCGAGGGTGGCCCCTACGAGCCGCACCGCCGGTACGACGTCACCGACACCAACGGCGTCCACCGCGGCACGTTCTACACCGACGCGAACGGCCACGTCCGCTGGGCGGAGCTCGACTCGGGCCGGATCGCGCGGACGAACCCGGACTGGCGCGCCATCGACAACCTGCCGGGCAACCCCGAGGTCCACCTGCGGCAGCGGATCGACCCGGACGCCGAGGTGCCGCACGGCGTCGCGGACCCGGAGCGGTTCCGCGGCGCGCAGCAGCACGACGTCAAGCTGCCCAGCAACAAGTCCTTTTTGGACGCTCACCCGGACCTGGAGCCGAACTCCAAGTACGTCGTGCACAGCGACTACCGGGAGGGGAAGAACAAGATCGACCAGGTGCGGTCGGTGTACTGGACCGACGAGCACGGGAACGTCGCGGCGGTCGAGACCTTCCGGCCGCACCACCCGGACCTCAACAACCCGGCGCCGAACCTGGTCTACCACGTCGACGACGGCCGGTTCACCTACCAGACCGGTCCTGAGGTCGGCACCGGACCGGCCCAGACCGTGCACGGCCACTCGCGGCAGCCGGAACTCGCGCCGGAGGGCGAGCTCCTGCGGCGGGACGGCACGGCACAGGGCGAATCGGGTCGGCAGGGCGCGGGTATGGGGCTCTACGACGGCGGGCACATCGCCGGCAACCAGTTCCGTGGCCCCGGCGAGCTGGTCAACATGATGTCCCAGTGGCGGCCGCAGAACCAGGGCTGGCCGGCGCAGGCCGGGCCCGACCACTGGTACGCGTTCGAGTCCGACCTGGCCGAGCACCTCAAGAAAGGCGGCACGATCGACGGGATCGACGTGTTCCCCCTTCGGAACGACGGTGATCTGGTGCCGCACACCATCCAAGTACGGTGGGTCGAGGTGGACGGGGCGGGCAACCGGAGCGTCCACCTGCGCAGTTTTCCCAACACCCCGGCCGGAGCGTCCTGATGCGACCGGCAGCGGCACCAGAAAGGACCGGCACTCATGCCTCGTGACGCCTCGCAGTGGCGGGAGCAGTCGCACGAAGTGGGCAACGCCCTCGTCGACGCCGCGCCCCCGGGATGGCGGCGGATCGACCTGGTGAGCCGGGTCAACGTCGATGTCCAGGACTTCGTGCTCACCGTGCTGATGAACGACGGCGGGCAGGCGACCGTCCCGGTGCCGGATCGGGTGGTGCCCGCCGTGCGTCGGATGCGCGACGCGTACTACGTGCCTGGTGAAGGCACCTGGTTCTCGATGCGGTACATGATCGACCCGCCCGGGCGCATCCAGACGTTGTTCAACCTGGACTGGGATCCGCACTGGGCGCCGTCGATCGACCCGGCGGGCTGGGTGCGCGACCTCGACGCCTACCCGCGGGACCCGGAGAACATCCAGCCGTGGCTGCGCGCACGGCTCGCCGAAGCGGGCCGCCCGGTGCCCGAAGACGTCCCGGTCGCGCGGCCGAGGCCGCCGCTGGCCCCCCAGGAGCAGAACTGGTACTGGGACCAGATCTCGAACATCGTCGCACTGTCCGTGCCGCCGGACTGGAACCAGGTGATGCTCACCTACCGGGCGATCGGGGAGTACACCGAGCTGCCGGTGATGGTGCGCCGGGCCACCGACGGCGGCCTGTTCCTGTGGGAACCGCCGCGGGAGGTCGCCGAGCTGCTGGCCGAGCTGCGGGCCGCCATGTACTACGAAGGCCGGGGCACCTGGTTCCAAGCGGTCGCGCACGTCGCACTCAACTCGAGCATCGAGTACACGTACACGTGGGACGACGAACCGGCGTGGGACGGGCCGCGGCCGGTGGCCGAGTTCGCCCGTGAACTCGCGCGGTTCCCGCGGACCGGGGAGGCACTGCCCGGCTGGCTGGCCGAGGTGACCGGCGGCGCGACGACGACGGCGGGTCCCGTGGACCCGGAAGCCGCGGACAAGGAAGCCTTGCGCGCGGCCGAAGACGCCGCCGCCGAGCTCGAGATCCCGGCCGCCCGCTACCGGATCGGCGAGGCCGTCGACGGTGCCTGGTGCCTGGTGCGCGAGGACGACGGCTGGGCGGTCTTCCAGGCCCGGGGTGACGAACGGCTGGAGGCGGCGACCTTCCCGACGGCGGTGGCGGCCGTCCGCTACTTCGTCGGGCGCCTCTACCTCGACCGCGCCGCGATGCGCGGCGAACTGCCGCCCGACGCCAAGCGCCAGACCGACGAGTGGCCGATCCAGCCCGTCGGCGGGGACGCCCCGCTGTCGATGTACATCGGGAAGCGCCTGGTCACCCTGCCACCGGGCACCGAGATGGACCGTCACGGCGAACCCACCGGCAACACGCTCTACGCCGCGCGGACCGAGTGGCCCCACCGGTCGGAACCGGCCGAGGTCCAGGACTGGGCCTACCACGTGTACCGCCTGCGCCGGCCGGTGCGGGCCCTCACCGGCACCGCCATCGACTGGTACGACCAGCCCGGCGGCGGGACGGCCTACGTGCTGGAGCGGTCCGTCGCGGACCTCCTGGCCGAGGGCGCCATCGAGGAGCTCCCGCAGGCGACCACGCGGCCGCCGGCGCCGGAGGCGGGCTGAGCGATGAGCACCCCACCGGTACCGCTGGGCCCGGAACAGCAACAGCAGCTCGTCAACCGGATCGGGCACGGGCTGGCGTCGATGGCGCCACCCGGCACCTGGCGGCAGGTCCGGGCCGAATACCGGGCGGCCGGCAGGCACGTCGAAGCCGATGTGGTCGTCACGGGCCTGGACGGCGTGCCCCGGGCGGTCCAGCCACCCCCGGAGCTGCTCCGGTTGCTGGGCACGCTGCGCGCGGGCATGTACCGGCCGGGGGCGGGCACCTGGCTGGGCGCGGTGCTGACCGTGGACCCCGTCCGCGGCGTCGGCGCCGACTTCGGGTTCGACCGGGAACCGCAGTGGCGGCGCACGCCACCGCCGATCGGCTTCCAGGACGAGCTGCGGGCCTTCCCGCGCGCCGCGCAGCACGTCCCGGAGTGGTTGCGCCGCCGCACCGACGGCCCGCCACCCGCACCGTCCGATGTGGACGGTGTCCGGACCCCGCGGATCCACGACGGCCAGGACGCGTCCGGCCGCCCGCTCGTCCGGCGGCCACCGCTGGCGCCGGCGGAGGTCGAGCAGGTGCTCGCGTACCTGGACGCGGCGCCGGTGATCCTGGCGTCCCGCAGCAACGGGCCGGACGCGTTCGCCCCGGAGCGCGCGGACGCCGTCCCGCTGAACTTCCGCACCGACGGGGCCTGGGCCTGGCCCGGCGCGGTCGCGTACTACCTGCGTGAGCACGGCGTGCCACCGGACCCGGAGCTGGTCGCCCACATCCGCGCCCGGCGCTTCACCGCACCGGGCGAGGTCTCCGAGGCGGCGACGGACCTGGCCCTCGCCGCCATCACCGGCGGACCCTCAGAAGCGCCGTGACCCCCGGACCCCCAAAGCGTTGTCAGAGCACGGTGTAGCCCGCGTTCGTCAGCGCGACCTCGACGTCCTTGCAGTGCTCCGGGCCGCGGGTCTCCAGGGAGAGCACGACGTCGGCCTCGCCGAGGTCGAGACTGCCCGAGATGCGCGAATGCTCGACGTCGAGCACGTTCGCGCCCAGTCCGCTGACGCACGACAGCACGCCGACCAGCGAGCCCGGGCGGTCGGGGACCCGCAGCCTCAGGTGCAGGTAGCGGCCGCCGGCCGTCATGCCGTGCTGGATGATCTGCAGCAGCAGCACCGGGTCGACGTTGCCGCCGGACAGGATGGCCACGACCGGGGGCTCGAACACGCCGGGGTGCTGCAACAGCGCCGCGACCGTCGCCGCGCCGGCCGGCTCGACCACCAGCTTCCGCCGCTCCAGGCACAGCAGCACGGCGCGGGACAGGAACTGTTCGGTCACCGTCACGACGTCGTCGACCAGCGACTCGACGTGGGCGAAGCTGACCAGGCCCGGCTCGCCGACCGCGATCCCGTCGGCCATGGTCGACGTCTGGCTCAGCCGCACCGGCGCGCCCGCGGCCAGCGACGGCGGGTACGCCGCGGCTTCTTCGGCCTGGACACCGACGACGCGGACGTCCGGGCGCAGTGCCTTCACCGCCGACGCGACCCCGCCGACCAGCCCACCGCCGCCGGTGGCGACCAAGACGGTCTTCACCCCCGGCACCTGTTCGAGGATCTCCAGGCCCACCGTGCCCTGACCCGCGATGACGTCCACGTGGTCGAACGGGTGGATGAACACCGCACCGGTCCGCTCGCCGAACTCGATCGCCGCGGCGAGGGTCTCCTCCAGCAGCGCGCCGTGGAGGTGGACGTCGGCGCCGTAGCCGCGGGTCGCGGCCAGCTTCGGCAGCGGGGCCCGCAGCGGCATGAAGACGGTGGACCGGGCACCGAGCAGCGACGACGCCAGTGCGACGCCCTGCGCGTGGTTGCCGGCACTGGCCGCCACGACGCCCCGCTCGCGCTCGGCCTCGGTGAGGCCGTGGATGCGGGTGTAGGCGCCGCGGATCTTGAACGACCCGGTCCGCTGCAGGTTTTCACACTTCAGGTGCACCGGACCGCCGTGGAGTTTGCGCAGGTCACGCGCGTGCTCCATCGGCGTCACCCGGGTCACTCCCTTGAGGAGTTCCCGGGCGGCCTGGATCCGCTCGAGGGTGACGAGTTCCATGGGCCGGACTATGCCACTCAGGAACTCCACAGGTTGACCGGACCGTGATCCGGGTACCCTGGGTCGCGTCAACGTGCGGTAAACAAGGAGCAACCATGGCACCGGGGAACGACGCGAACACGGCCCGAAGGGCTCGCGCCACCCGCTCCGCCGGGCTGCTCCCCCTCGTGATCGGGCTGGCCTCGGCGGCCGCGCTCACCGGCGCGGCGTACTTCACGGTGGACAACGCGACCTGCGGCTCCCCGGCCCAGTACATCCGCCACGACAGCCACGTCGAGCTGGTCGGTGGCTGTATCGACGGCGCCGACCTGCCGGCCACCGGCACGCCGTCGACCGGCGGTGTCGTGCACGGCAACTACAACCCCTGACCTGGCGGTTACCCCCGTGGTCCCCGGGCACGAAAGCGCCTGCTTCCGCCGGGTGCAGCGAACCCGGATGATCATCAGGTGACCACCGTTTACGAGCCGGGCCGCGGCCCCGGCCCCGCCAAGCCCACCGAAGAAGCGTCGAGCCTGCTGCTGGGTGCCCACAGCCTGGGCGCGCTGGCCACCGTCAACCGCAGCGGTTTCCCGCACCTGTCCACGGTCGCCTACGCCTGGGATCCGGCCGGACGCGTGGTGCGGATCGGGTCCACGGCGGGGCGGGCGAAGGTTCGCCAGCTGGCCCGTGAACCGCGCGCGTCACTCTACGTCAGCAGCGCCGACCACTTGGCCTTCGCCGTCGCCGAAGGCCTGGCCGAGGTGTCACCGGTCAGCTCGGTGCCCGGCGACGAGACCGGCCGGGAACTGCTCGCGTTGCAGGCGCCGTTCGGCGACCCCGGCGACGAGGCCGCGTTCCTGCGGAACATGGTCGAGGACCGCCGCGTGGTCATCCGGCTCCGGGTGGACCGGCTCTACGGCGGCGGCCTCGACGTGGGTGCTTGACCCTCAGCCCAGGGCGGTCAGCAGGTCCGCGACCAGGTCGCGGCCGTCCTCGATGCCGACCGAGAGGCGCAGCAGGTCGGCCGGGACCTGAAGGGTCGAGCCCGCCGTGCTCGCGTGGGTCATCTTGCCCGGGTGCTCGATCAGCGACTCGATGCCGCCGAGCGACTCGGCCAGGATGAACAGCTTCGTGCGCGAAGCCACCTCCAGCGCCGCCTGCTCACCGTCCGCGTGGCTGAACGACACCATCCCGCCGAAGCGGCGCATCTGCTTCGCCGCGGTCTCGTGACCCGGGTGCTCCGGCAGCCCCGGGTAGTAGACCTTCGCCACCTTGGGGTGCTTGACCAGCGCCTGCACGACGAGCTCGGCGTTGTCGCTGTGCCGCTCCATGCGCAGGGCGAGCGTCTTGATGCCGCGCAGGGTCAGCCAGGCGTCGAACGGGCCCGGCACCGCACCCGCCGCGTTGCGCAGGTAGAAGAACTGCTCGCGCAGCTCGTCCTCGTTGGTGACGATCGCGCCGCCGACGACGTCGGAGTGACCGCCGAGGTACTTCGTCGTCGAGTGCAGGACGATGTCCGCCCCCAGGGAGAGCGGGTTCTGCAGGTACGGCGTCGCGAAGGTGTTGTCGACCACCAGGCGGGCGCCGGCGTCGTGCGCCACTCCGGCCAGCGCCGCGATGTCGGCGATGCCGAGCAGCGGGTTGGTCGGCGACTCGCACCAGATCAGCTTGGTTTCGGGCCGGATGGCCGCGCGCACCTCGTCGAGGTCGGCGAGGTCGGCGACGGTGTGCTCGACGCCCCACAGGCTGAGCACCTTGTCGATCAGGCGGAACGTGCCGCCGTACGCGTCGTTGCCGAGCACGAGGTGGTCACCGGGGCGGAGGGTACTGCGCAGCACCACGTCGGACGCCGCCATGCCGGACGCGAAGGCCAGCGCGTGCCGGCCGCCTTCCAGCGAGGCCAGCGCCTCCTCCAGCGCCGAACGGGTCGGGTTCGCGGTGCGCGAGTACTCGAAGTCGCCCTCACGGGTCCCGCCCACGCCGTCCTGCGCGTAGGTCGAGGTCTGGTAGATCGGCACGATCACCGCGCCGGTGCGGGGGTCGGGCTTCTGACCGGCGTGGATCGCGCGTGTCTCGAAGCCCAGTACGGAGTAGTCGTCCACCATCGGTTCAGCGTACGGGCCGGCCCTGGCATTCCCGTCAGGTGGGATAGCTCTCAGTGCCGCGTCCACCGGCGGGTGGCCGGCAGCGCCGCGAGCACCAGCAGGGCCGCGAACGGCAGCGAACCGACGATCCACCGGAGCAAGGCGGTGTCGATGCCCGTCGGGCCGCCCACGATGGCGAGGATGCGCTGGGAGCGGAGCACGGCGCTGCCGATCCACGCGACCAGTGCGAGAACGGCGGCGGCCATGCTCAGCACCCGGCCCGCGCCCGTGCGCGCGAGCAGCGAGATGCCGCCGAGCAGGAGCAGCAGGCCGACGACGGCGTCGGTGAGCTGGCCGGGGACCAGCACGTCCTGCTGGCCGAAGAGCTGCGCGACCCAGACGATGCCCGTCAGGAACCACAGCCCGCCGATCAGGGCGAGCACCCCGGCGGCGACCGCGGTCCCGGCACGGGGCTTCGGCGGTGCCGGATGTGACGGGGCCGTGAGGCTCATTCACCAGCTCCGCGTCGAATAGGCGCCCTGGCCGGACAGGGCGGGCAGCACGGACGCGCGGTAGCGCAGGTACCGGAACGTCGGCGGCAGGAACGCCAGCACCAGCACGAGCACCGCCAGCGCGACGAGACCGACGCGGTCAGCCATGGCCAACCCGCCGTGGGTGAACACGGCGTCGGCGAACCGGGACGGCGGCACGCCCACCGACAGCGGCTCGGTGAGCAGGGCGCCGATGGCCAGCAGCGCACCGAGGCCGAGCAGGACCGCACCCGCCGTCGCGCGGAACAGCGTCGCCAGCGAACCGAGCAGCAGCACGAGTCCCGCGACGAGGTAGCCGGCGAGGTCCACCAGCACCCAGCCCGGCAGCGCGCCGAGACTGAATTCGGCGGGCATGTCGAGGAAGATCTTGACCGGCACATATCCCGCGGCGACCGAGGCCGGCAGTCCGAGCAGTCCAGCGAGAACCGCCGTTACGCCGGATGGCCGAGTCGATGAATACGAATGCGAATGCGACGCCGGATATCCGTGCGGACCGGTCACAACTCCCCCATCAGCCGAGCGGGACGACGGCGCTCACCTTAGTCCGAATTGGGGGAAGTGGTCCGAAAAAGAACGGAATTCGGCCGGACGGCGGAACCCAAGATCATTTTTGTGCGGTAGCGGCAGAAATCCTGTCACGCGATCACGGCGGAAGCGCTACTCCTCTTTTGTCCTTTTCGGACAATTGCGTATTCGCCTATAAATGCAGCGTGCCCCGGAGCCGAATCGGCTCCGGGGCACGAATGGTGTGCTAGGTCACCACTGCTGCTGCGGGGGCTGGCCGGGCTGGCCGAACCCGCCGCTCGGCCGGCCCTGCTGCCCCGGCGGCGGGCCCCAGCCCTGCGGCGCTTGCCCCGGCTGCTGCGGATAGCCCTGCGGCGGCTGGCCCGGCTGGCCGTACCCACCCTGCTGCGGCGGCTGCCCCGGCTGCGGGAACCCCCCGCTCGACGGGTTCGGTCCGCCCGGCTGGCCATACCCGCCGTGCTGCGGCTGGCCCGGCTGGGGGAACCCGCCGGTGGACGGGTTGGGTCCGCCTGGCTGGCCGTAACCCGGCGGCGGACCGTAACCCTGCGGCGGCTGCCCCGGCTGGCCGTAGCCGCCCGGCTGCTGCTGCCCGAACCCGCCCGGCTGGGCGTAGCCCTGCTGGGGCTGACCCGGCTGGCCGTACGGGCCCGGCTGGCCGAAGCCGCCCGGCTGCTGCGGGCCGCCGAAGCCCTGCGGCGGGCCCCCGAAGCCCTGCGGGCCGCCCGGCGCGGCACTGCCGCCACCGAGGCCGACGAGCTGCTTGGTGCCCGGGATCAGCCCCAGCACTCCGATCGCGAGGATCAGAACGCCGAAGATCATCGTCGGGATGCCCTTGCCGGTGGCGCTGTCGATTTCCGTGCCGAGCCCCCTGAGCCTGTCCAGGTAGGCGGCGTTCGGCGTCGTTCCCACGAGCAGCAGGACCGAGGACAGCACGACCAGCGCGCCGCCGGCGGCGAGGGCGATCGGCACGATCTTCCGGAG
The DNA here is from genome assembly GCF_040638285.1 of Amycolatopsis sp. NPDC026612. Lineage (NCBI taxonomy): Bacteria > Bacillati > Actinomycetota > Actinomycetes > Pseudonocardiales > Pseudonocardiaceae > Amycolatopsis > Amycolatopsis sp. NPDC026612. Next base: position 8,054 of record NZ_JBEZYB010000082.1, on the reverse strand, counting down.
CGTCGCGGGCAGCTTGCCGGCGAGCGCCAGACCGACGCCCGCGGCCAGCGCGACCAGGCAGAAGACCAGCAACATGATCACGTAGAACCACAGGGTGCCCGGCGCCGCGGTGCCCGCCGCGTCCAGGAACCGGTTGAGCACGTCGTCGCTCGGGGCTTTGCTCAAGGCGGTCGAGTAGTCGCTGACGTTGCCGATGTAGACGAACGTGAAGATCAGCGCGACCAGCGCGAAGAGTGCCGCGAGCCCGCCGGCGACGAAGCCGGACAGGCCCTTGCCGCCGGCCGCCGGAGCGGCGCCGAACTGCGGCGGCCCACCGAAGCCGGGCTGCTGCTGGCCACCGAACCCGGGAGCGCCGAAGCCCTGCGGCGGCTGGCCCGGCTGGCCGTAGCCCGGCTGCTGGCCGAATCCGCCCTGCTGGCCCGGCTGCCCGAACCCGCCCGGCTGCTGGCCGTAACCACCGGGCTGCTGACCGAAGGCCGCGGCCGGGTTGTCGGCCGCGCTCGGCGGCGGGGTGTACGGGATCGCCGGCGGCTGGGAGCCCGGGGGCACCAGCTGCGTCGAGTCCGCGACCGGGGCGTCGCCGCCGGCCGGGTGCACCATCTGGGTCGCGTTCGCGTCGAACGGCGGCATCGCCTGGGTTGCGCCCGCCCCGCCGTCACCCGGCTGGACGACCTGGGTCGGTTCCGGCGTCTCCCCGAACGGGGAACCGCCTTGCTGCTGGTTCGGCTGCACCACCTGGGTGGGCTCCGGGCTGCCGAACGGGTCGTCCTGCTGCGGCTGGGGGCCACTCGGCGGGCCCTGAGGTGGCTGGCCGCCACCCCACGGCTGGTTCGGTGGCTGCGGTGCACTCATGTGGGTCTTGAACCCCCTTGACGAGGACGCGAAAGTGTTCTACTGCGTCCACGCTATCGGATCACCCGGAAGGGCGCTCGTAACGCCCTGCCGGGTCCACCGATCAAACTCTTCCGGGATCCGGTCAGCGACCGGCCAGGAATCCGAGCAGGTCGTGCCGCGTGAGCACCCCGGCGGGCTTGCCGTCGACCAGCACGAGCGCGCCGTCGGCACCCTCGAGGGCGGTCATCGCGGCGCCCACCTGCTCGCCGCCGCCGATCGTCGGCAGCGGCGGGGACATGTGCTGCTCGAGCCGGTCGGCCAGCTGCGCCTTGCCGGTGAACAGCGCGTCGAGCAGGTCGCGTTCGTTGACGGCGCCGACGACCTCGGCGGCCATCACCGGCGGCTCCGCGCTGACCACGGGCATCTGGCTCACGCCGAACTCGGAGAGGATCGCGATGGCTTCGGCCACGGTCTCCTTCGGGTGCGAGTGCACCAGATCGGGCAGCGACCCGCTCTTCTTCGTCAGCACGTCGGCGACCGTCGCGCCGGAGGAGTCGGGCGGCAGGAAGCCGTAGGAGGACATCCAGGTGTCGTTGAAGACCTTCGTCAGGTAGCCCCGGCCGCCGTCGGGCAGCAGCACGACCACGACGTCGTCCTCGGTCAGCCGCTCGGCGAGCTTCAGCGCGGCCGCGACGGCCATCCCGCAGGAGCCGCCGACCAGCAGGCCCTCCTCCAGCGCGAGCCGCCGGGTGACCTGGAACGAATCGGCGTCGGAGATCGGGATGATCTCGTCGGCGATGCCGCGGTCGTAGGTGTCCGGCCAGAAGTCCTCGCCGACACCTTCGACCAGGTACGGACGGCCGCTGCCGCCGGAGTAGACCGAGCCCTCCGGGTCGGCGCCGACGACCTGCACGGCGCCGTCGCTGACCTCCTTGAGGTACTTGCCGGTGCCGGAGATCGTGCCGCCGGTGCCGACGCCCGCGACGAAGTGGGTGATCTTCCCGTCGGTCTGCTTCCACAGCTCGGGGCCGGTGGAGAGGTAGTGGCTCTCCGGGTTCTGCGCGTTGGCGTACTGGTTGGGCTTCCAGGCGCCGTCGATCTCGCGGACCAGGCGGTCGGAGACGTTGTAGTAGGAGTCAGGGTGCTCGGGCGCGACCGCCGTCGGGCACACCACGACCCGGGCGCCGTACGCCTTGAGCACGTTGCGCTTGTCTTCGCTGACCTTGTCCGGGCAGACGAACACGCAGCGGTAGCCCTTGCGCTGGGCGACCATGGCCAGCCCGACGCCGGTGTTGCCGGACGTCGGCTCCACGATCGTGCCGCCGGGGCGCAGCTCGCCGGAAGCTTCGGCGGCTTCGATCATGCGCAGCGCGATCCGGTCCTTGACCGAGCCACCCGGGTTCAGGTACTCGACCTTGGCCAGCACGAGCGGCTTCAGCCCCTTGGTCAACGAGTTCAGCTTGACCAGCGGGGTGTTGCCCACGAGGTCTGCGATGTGCTCTGCGTACTCCACGACCGCCAGCCTAAACGGCGCACCCGTGGCGGTGTCCACTCGTGCGCCATCGAGCGCCCGGGGCGGGCTCCCGGGTGCGCGCCGGCGATGCCGGGCGCGGCCAATCGTATCGAGCCGCCGACGGCGCCGATTGGTCCTTTCGTGTCAATTCCGCCCAGCGGCCACGAGCCGGCAGGCGGACTTCGCACCGAATCGGCCGGACCTGCGAAAACTGCGTCGGCGAAACTTTCGCCTTCACCACTGAAACGGTTTCCCGGAAATCGGCCGGTCGGTGCGGGACGCCTTGCCGAAGTCGCACTCGGTGCGGAATTCGGCGCCGCGGAACGTCGCCGGTCCGCGGGCCTTCGCGGCGCGGCGCCGCCGCGGCCACTCCCGGCCGCCGGGGAACCTCACACCCGCTCCGGCTTTCTCCCGGGAGCCGGACGCGGCAGTATGTGAGCAACCGCTTAGCTCGCGATACGAGGATGTGTCACGCCATGCCCGAAGCCGTCATCGTCTCCACCGCGCGCTCGCCGATCGGGCGCGCCAACAAGGGTTCGCTGGTCAGCATGCGACCCGACGACCTGACCGTGCAGATGGTCCAGGCGGCGCTGGCCAAGGTGCCGGAGCTCGACCCCCCCGACATCGACGACCTGATGCTGGGCTGCGGCCTGCCGGGCGGCGAGTCCGGGTTCAACATGGGCCGCGCGGTCGCCGTCGAACTGGGCTACGACCACCTGCCCGGCTGCACCATCACCCGGTACTGCTCGTCCAGCCTGCAGACCACCCGGATGGCGTTCCACGCGATCAAGGCCGGCGAAGGCGACGTCTTCATCTCGGCCGGTGTCGAGACCGTCTCGAGGTTCTCGAAGGGCAGCTCCGACTCCTGGCCCGACACGCACAACCCGCTGTTCGCCGACGCCGAGCAGCGCACCGCCGCGACCGCCGCATCGGGCGCCGACAGCTGGACCGACCCGCGCGCCGAGGGGAACGTCCCGGACGTCTACATCGCGATGGGGCAGACCGCGGAGAACCTGGCGCGGGTGAAGGGCGTCACCCGCGAGGAGATGGACGAGTTCGGCGTCCGTTCGCAGAACCTGGCCGAGAAGGCCATCGCGGACGGCTTCTGGGCCAAGGACATCACCCCGGTGACGCTGCCGGACGGCACGGTCGTCTCGAAGGACGACGGCCCGCGCGCCGGCGTGACGGTCGAAGGCGTCTCCGGGCTCAAGCCGGTGTTCCGCCCGGACGGCCGGGTCACGGCGGGCAACTGCTGCGCGCTCAACGACGGCGCGGCGGCGCTGGTCGTCATGTCCGACACGAAGGCGCAGGAGCTGGGCCTGACGCCGCTGGCGCGGATCGTGTCCACCGGCGTCACCGGGCTTTCGCCGGAGATCATGGGTTACGGCCCGGTCGAGGCGTCCAAGCAGGCGCTCTCGCGTGCGGGGCTGTCGATCGGCGACATCGACCTGGTCGAGATCAACGAGGCGTTCGCCGCCCAGGTCATCCCGTCCTACCGCGACCTGGGCATCGACCTGGACCGGCTCAACGTCAACGGCGGCGCGATCGCGGTGGGCCACCCGTTCGGCATGACCGGCGCCCGGATCACTTCGACGCTGATCAACTCGCTGCAGCACCACGACAAGCAGTTCGGCCTCGAGACGATGTGCGTCGGCGGTGGCCAGGGCATGGCGTTGATCATCGAACGCCTTTCCTGACGCCTGAACCCTGACCCCTGACCCCTGGACACAGCGAAGGCCCCCTCACCGTTGGGCGAGGGGGCCTTCGTGAAACCTGCTACCGCTCGTTCGTCTTGACGCACATCGTCGTCGCCGGCTCCGGGTACACCGCGACGCGCGTGGCCTCGGTTCCCTCGCAGACGTTCTTGTCGGCCTGGCCCGTCACGACCTTGACGAGCTCGCCGTCCTTGCTCGGGTCGGTGCACGGGACCTTCACGTAGCCCTTGGTCTGCGACGTGAAGTTCGCCAGGCAGTCGCCCTGCTTCGCGTTGATCATCAGGCACAGCTTGTACGAGCTGCTGCCGCTGACCGAGTAGGTGTCGTAGCCGGCGTCTGTGCCGCCGGGGCAGTCACCAAAGGAGCTTTCCAGCTTCTTGGCGATCTTCACGTTCGCCTTCGGGTCGTTGCAGTCGGTCTTCGCCGGGTCGTCACCGCCCTGGGTGAACTCGGTGATCGTGAGGCAGTCACCGGCGACGGCCCGGTCGGGCGAGTTCTTGAAGGCGATGAACCCCACGACGAGCAGCGCGATCACCACGACAGCACCGATGCCGCCCAGGATCAGCCCACGGGCCTTCGAACGCTTCGGCGGGGCCGGCGGCGCGGGCGGGAAGCCGGGCGCGAACTGGCCGGGCTGGCCGGGCTGGCCGGGCTGGAACTGGCCGGGCGGCGGGCCGTACTGGCCGGGCTGGCCCTGCGGCGGCGGGCCGTACTGACCCGGCTGCCCCGGCGGCACCTGGCCGTACTGACCGGGCTGCCCCTGCGGCGACTGTCCGTACTGGCCGGGCTGGCCGTACGGCTGCTGCTGCGGCTGGCCGCCGGGAGGCGGACCGTAAGGATCGGGCTGACCCACCGGCTGCTGGCCCCCGGGGGCCGGAGGGGGAACGCTCACTGTGAACCTCACACATGTGAAATGAGAACCGACCGGCCCATCAAACACGCAGGGTGAGCACGATCCGCAGTGGGGTCCACAAATGCCTGAATCGCCGACAGAAAAGGCGCCCCGTTGGTTACGGAGCGCCTTCACCGGTGAACTGTGAGCCAGGTTACTCACGCAGGTACGAGAGCAGCCGCAGGATCTCCAGGTACAGCCAGACCAGCGTCGTCATCAGGCCGAACGCGGTGTACCAAGCCCACTTCGACGGCATGCCCTCACGGATCATCCGGTCGGCCTGGTCGAAGTCGAGCAGGAAGCTGAACGCCGCGATGCCGATGCAGAGAATGCTGAAGGCGATGGCGAGCGTACCGCCGCCGCGCAGCGGGTTGAAGCCGAAGGCCAGCGAGCTGATCAGGTTGAACAGCATCAGGACGGCGACCCCGACGACGGCGCCGACGATCCACTTGGTCAGCTTGGGCGTGACCTTGACCGCGCCGGTCTTGTAGACGACCAGCATGCCGATGAAGACACCCACCGTGCCGATGATCGCCTGCAGCGCGATGCCGGGGTAGATCGCCTCGAACACGCCGCTCAGCGCACCGAGGAACAGGCCTTCGGCGGCCGAGTACGTCAGCGTCAGCGCGCCGCTGGGCTTCCGGCGGAAGATGATCACCAGCGAGACGACGAGCCCGACGACCAGGCCGCCGAGCATCACGCCGATGAGGGCGCCGGACAGCCGGCCGGTCTCGGCCAGCTGGGCCTGCGCCCAGATGGCCGTGAGCACGCCGAAGAGCAGCGCGGTGGCGAGCGACAGCCCCGTCTTGATGACGACGTCGTCGACGGTCATCGGGCGATCGTCCGCACCGGAGGCGGTCTGGCCGGGGCCGTACCCGGGCACGCCGCCCTGGGGTTGGTTGAAGCCCACCGGGGGCCCGTACTGCCCGTACGTCTGGGTTCCGCCGTGGGGCAGGTTGCGGAACGCCGGGTTGCTACTGGAACGCACCTGATCCTCCTGGATCTGCTGCTTCGTTTTCGTCGCTGCATCGGGTTCAACGACCGCCGGGGGCAAGCGGTTCCCGTCGAGTAAAGACGACTTTACTCGACGGGGAACCACCGGCCTGGAGTGACACGGTCAGCGACGGCCATCACGACCGTTCGCCGACAGCCACCCGAAGAGCGGTACACAGTTTTCACCCGTGGCGCAACGCTCACTTCGCGTACTCGGATCTTCACCGAATGCGCGTCGGGGACTTGATCAGTCGTGTGACCTGCAGAGACGCCGGGCGCTGCCGCGCGTCGAACGAAGGAGCATTGACACCATGGGGTGGTCAACACGCCCGCGCGCGGGTGTTCGCGCGTTCACCGGTCTCGTCGCCGCGGCTCTGCTCGGCACCCTTTCCCTGACGGTCGGCGCCTCGCCCGCGTCGGCCGCCAGCCAGGAAGGCATCGGCTACGAGGTCAAGCCCGGCCAGGACATGCACCCGCGGCCGAGCCGCAACTGGCTCGGCTCGTACATCGTCGGCGGGGAGCAGGTCTTCTGCGTGAGCTTCCAGCTCAAGGCCCCGGACACCGACGAGCAGTACAAGCCCGGCGACGAGCTGCTCACGAAGTGGGGCACGAAGCTGCCCGCCGACGAGGCGGCGAACATCTCCTACCTGCTGCTGCGCTACGGCGACACGAAGAAGCCGGACGAAGCCGCGGCGCTCGCCCACCTGCTGCACTCGTGGACCGCCGCCCCGCGCACGCCGGCCGACCTGGACCCGTCGCTCACCTACGACAAGATCGGTTACGACGCGAAGTACCACCTCGATCTGCTGCCCGCGGACGCCAAGGCGGCCGTCGAGCGCCTGCGCACGGAGGCCGAGACCGACCGCGGCCCGTGGAAGGCGTCGGTCACCACGCCGAAGGGCGACCAGCACCCCGGCGAGGCCGCCGAGTGGACGGTCACCGTGAAGAACGCCAAGGGCAAGGGCGTCGCGGACGTCCCGGTGAAGCTGACGGCGACCGACGCGACCCTCGACGACGGGAAGGCGGACGCCGCGGCCGGGAACTCCAGCCCGCAGGGCGCCGCGAAGGACGTCACCCTCAAGACGGGCGCCGACGGCACCGTGCGCGTGAAGCTGACCCCGGCCGGGGACCGGCCGAAGCTGGTGGCCACGCTGTCCGCCCCGGCCGACCGGCCGTACGTGCGGGTACCGGTCGACACCAAGACGCAGCGCGTGGTCTCCACCGGTGGCGAGCAGAAGCTGACCGCCCAGGGCGTCGTCAACGTCGCGAAGCCCGGCAAGGTGCAGGTCATGAAGACGGACGCGAACACGGGCAAGGGCGTCGGCGGCGCCGTCCTGCGGATCACCGGCAAGGACCGGACGTCGGCCGCGCTCGGCCAGAACGGCAAGCCGCTCCTCGGCGCCGACGGCAAGCCCGCGGTGGTCACCACCGACGGCAAGACCGGCGGCGTGACGGTCGAGGACCTCCGCGCCCCGCAGGAGATCTGCGTCGTCGAAGCGAGCCCGCCGCCGGGCTACACGAACGCGTACGACCCGGCGAACCCGCCGTCGGCGTGCGGCACGGTGAAGCCGGGCGACACACTCACCCTGACCGTGACGAACAAGCCGAACGAGGTTCCCCGCGCGATCCCGGCCGGCGACCAGCCGGTCGCACAGGCGCGCGGTGTCGTCGAGACGAGCTACTCCGTGCCGGGCCTCGCCGGGTTCGGCCTGCTCGTGCTGCTGATGGCCGGGCTGATCGGCTTCGCCGCACGACGGGCTTCCCGGAGGTAACGGCGTGGCGAACCACGGCGGCGACTGGCGGGGTGACGACTGGTTCGTCGACGAGTGGCACCGGGGCATCGGCTGGGCGGCCGCCGAAGACGATCAGCCCGGCGGGCAACAACCGGTCCCGCCCGCCCCGCCCGCCCGGAAGTCCGGCCGGGGCCGGCTGCTCGCCGGCTTCGCACTCGGCGCGGCGACGGTGCTCGCGGTGCAGTTCGGCTCCACCGTGGTCACCGCGGCGCCGGTGGCGGTCGTGACCGGCACGGCGCTGCCCGCGGCCGGTGCCGCCGGAGCCGCGGCCCCGGTGCCGTCCCCGTCCCCGACGGCCACCGCTCCCGCGGCTC
>NZ_JBEZYB010000081.1:0-33668 GCF_040638285.1 Amycolatopsis sp. NPDC026612 | reverse complement strand
CTCCGCCCAGTCCTCCACGTTCAGCACCCTCCTACCTCAGAGGGGGTCAACTTTCGGAAGACTCCTGGGGGTCAGTTTTCACGAAGCGACGACAGCTCAGGATGCGGGTTGGTCACTGGGGAAGAAGACCTTCTCGGCTTGGTCGTGTTGGGTGTGCAGCTCCCAGTACAGCGGCGCGATCTCTTCCGGTGCGGTGGCGCCCGGCTGGCGGCCGATCCACGCGCCGATCGCGATGTGGCCGACCTGTACTCCTCGGGGAGCGGCGGCGGCGTGCAGACCGTGGGCCCAGTTGCGCAGCCACGCCGCGGCCGGGGCGGCGTTGCCGAACATGTCATGGCCCATCTCGGGGCGTACCGATGAGGCGCCGGTGGTGAACAGGATCGTGCCCGAGCCTCGGGCGAGCATCTCCGGGAGCACCTGGTTGACCGCCGCCACGGCGCCGTGCACGTAGAAGTCGAGCTGGATCTGCACGTTGTCGTGGGTCAGCTCGAGGGAGGAAGCCATCGGCAGCGCCGGGTTGGACGGCGAGTACTCGAAGACGTCGATCTGCCCGAATCGCTGCTTGACCGCCGCGAGGCCGGCGACGATCGAGGGCCGGTCGAGCACGTCGGCGGCAAAAGCCGCCGCGTCGATGCCCTGGTCGGTCAGTTCGGCGACGACCGGCTCGAGCTTGGCCGGGGTACGCGACAGCAGCGCGACCTGGTGGCCTTCCTTGCCGAAGGTCTGGGCGATGGCGAGCCCCATTCCGGGACCGGCACCCATGATGGCGATGGTAGGCATGACTTCTCCTTCAATGAGAACAGGGTGGTGAACAGCGGGATTCGGTTGGAATCGAGTGCCGCTCGAGTTGGTGAGGCGGAAGAGGTGCAGGGCCGGTGTCAGTTGCTGATCCGCAGCTCCTGCTGCGCGTATCGCGGGTCATCGGCCTGAGCGAGCATGAACTGTGCGAGGTCGGCCCGGGAGATGCGCGAGCCGACTCGGTCCCCGGTTCCGTTTCCGGTGCGCACCTTGACCCTTCCCGATCCGGGCTCGTCGTGGGGCGCGGTGACGACCACGATGGTCCAGTCCCGATCCGAGCCGCGAATGGCCTCGCCCACCGCGGCCGTCTCGTTGACCATGGAGTGGGTGGCGGGCAGCCGCCCGAGCAGGGCGAAGCTCGCGCTGCGCATTGTGCGCAGCAGGGGGTGACGGGGGATCAGGATGCTCGGCCCCCAGCTGTAGACGAGCCGGCGGACGTCGTGGGTGCGCATCGCGGCCAGGATGGTGCCCGTTCCCGACGCGAGGGGCAGGTCCCGGGGCCCGCCGAAGATCTTGGGGCTCAGGGCGGCGAGGACGGCGTCGGCGCCGCGGACGGCGTCCTCAACGGCCACCTCGTCGGTCAGCTCGCCCTGCGCGACCCGCAGCCGTTCGTGGCGCAGGGTGAGCTTCGCCGGATTTCGCATCAACGCCACCACGTCGTGTCCCGCGGCAAGCGCCTGCTCGGCCAGGTGCGTGCCGGTGCGGCCGCCGGCGCCGAAGATGGTCAGTTTCATCAAGTCTCCCGAGCCTGATCCGAGCCGAATCGCGGCACAGCCGCACAACACGAGGGGTGCCTCACCTTTCGGGTCCAGCGTAACACAGAAGTCGAGGTACCCCTCACTTTGGTAGGCTGTGGAGCATGCCCCCTGAACGCGCACCAGCCGCGACCACGGCCTCCGCGCCCGCCCGGCCGCTGCGTCGGGACGCCCAGCGCAACCGCGACTCGCTGCTGGCCGCAGCCCGGGCCATGTTCGCCGAGCACGGGATGCAGGCGTCGCTGGAGCAGGTCGCCAAGCGCGCCGGGGTAGCCATCGGCACCCTCTACAAACACTTCCCCGCCCGGCTCGACCTGGTGCAGGAGGTCTTCGCCGGCAAGCTCGCGATCTGGGTCGCCACCGCCGAACAGGCCCTGAGCATGGACGACGCGTGGGAAGGGCTGTGCCTGTTCCTGGAAACCATGTGCGAACTGCAGGCCCGCGACCGGGGCTTCAACGACTTCGCCTCGATCCGGCTGCCGGAGACCGCCTGTCTGGCCGGCCAGCAGACCCGCATCCACGACCTCGGCGTACGCATCGTCGAACGGGCACGAGAGCAGGGCGGCCTACGACCCGACCTGGTACCCGAGGACCTCGCCTTCATCATCTGGTCCCACAGCCGGATCATCGAGGCGACCGACGGGATCGCCCCGCACGCCTGGCGCCGCCACCTGTACCTGATGCTCGACGGCTTCCGTGCCGAGCGCGCTCACCCGCTGCCCGAACCGCCCCTGACCCCCGAACAGCTCTACCGCGCCATGCTCCGCCTCGGCGGCGCCGACAACAGCACCGACTGAACACCGGACCGCCGAGCCGAGCCAGTCACCGTCATGCCGGACGAGTGCGTTCCCAATGCCGACCTGCTGGCCGTACCCATAGCACGATTGTGTGCAGCTTGCCCGGGTCGGGCAGCGCCTGCGCCCCGACGGGCAGGGTTGGCCGCCAGGCCCTGGCCAGCCGGTCGAACGCGGGGGACCGAAGACGCAGGGCGCACATTGCCGTTGGCCGCTACGTCGTACACCCGCTGCGGTCGATCCGCACCGGTGACGAACGGCCTGCCCGCGGACGAGCTGCTACTTTCACACTCCACTCGCGCCGAGCTCTTCCGCCGAGCCGGGCGTGACACCCGCGCCGGGCTGGCTTACCAGCGGGCGCTCGACCTCGCGCAACCGAGCCGGAGCAACGCTTCCTTGCCCGCCGCCTCGCCGAGACCCGGGCGCGGTTCCCGCGGAGAGCGAGACCGCCGGGGAACCTCGACAATCCGGCGACGCCACATCGGCCCTGACCTCGTCCCGGTGAACAGCGGCCGGGTTTCGTGGTAGCAGCGCTCGCGGTTTCTCTTTCACGGGCCGCTTTATCAGCGTCTTTTGGGCAAGGGAGCCGAGCAACCTCCCCGGCGGCCGGCCGTCCTGGTGATCGACGGCTGTCCGAAGCTGCCGAAGGGGGAAGGCATGAAGACTGATCGCAGTATGGGGTGGGCCGCGCTCGGGGTGGCCGGCGCGGCCGCGGCCGCGGTATGGGGCACCGACAGTGCGCCGTATCCGGTCGCGCAACGCTGGATCCTGAACCTGCCGCTGCCGCTGCTGACGCCGAGACGCCTGGAGCGGATTCTCGCGCCGCGTGAGGGCGAGCGGATGCTGGAAGTCGGTCCCGGCACGGGCCTGCAGTCCCTGCCCGTCGCACGCCGGCTGGGCGCCAGCGGCCGGCTGGACATCGTGGACATTCAGCAGCCGATGCTCGACCACGTCACCCGGCGAGCCGCCCGGCGCGGCATCCGGACGATCGAGCCGACGCTGGCGGACGCGCGCGCACTCCCGTTCCCCGACGCGACTTTCGATGCCGCCTACTTGGTGACCGTGCTCGGCGAGATCCCCGGCGACCCGAGGGACGCGCTGCGGGAACTACGCCGGGTGCTCAAGCCGGCCGGCCGGGTGATCGTCGGCGAATTCGCCGACCGCCACTACGTTCCGCTGCTGAAGCTCGCCTCCCGCGCGCACGACGCCGGCCTGCACCTCGTGCGGCACACCGGCGTTCCGTTCGCCTATTGCGCCGAGCTGCGGGTGTGCGGCTGACGCCGGATCACAGTGGCGTCGAGAGGCTGGCCGAACCGCAGGGAGCCACTCGGCTACCGGACAGCGTCAACACGCAGCACCAGGGAACGGACGTCGATCCGGCCGTCCCGCGCGGTCACGTACCGGTGCTCGTCATGGGTTGTGAAGCGCAGGTCCTCGAGTTGCTCGCTCACCCGAGGGCTACCCGTATGCGGCGTCGATCGGAGAGTTGGGCCAGCCTGCGTCTTTCACGCGATGTGATGTAGATCAGAGTCTGTAAATGGAGGAAGTGCCTGTCCCGTAAGGGAAACTTGGGTTTGCGAAGGTCCACGATTCACTCAGCAGGAAGGCACTCCCAGCGACGCTACCGCGTGGCGGGTGCTGGACCGGGTCGGCGCTGAGCAGTTGGGCCGTCTGCAGGCGGTCCGCGCGGCAGCGCGGGAACGGCCTGGGTTGCCGAAGCAGGACCCGATGTGACCAATGGGCTGGTGATCGACATCGACGCGACGATCACTATCGCGCACAGCGAGAAGGAAAACGCGGCGAAACGTGGAAGAAAACCTTCGGGTTCCACCCGCTGCCGGCCTATCTCGATCGCCCTGACGTGGCCGGTGGTGAAGCGCCGGCCGGGATCCTGCGACCGGGCAAAGCCGGGGCGAACACCGCCGCCGACCACATCGACATCCTGACCATGGCGCTGGCCTCGCTCCCCGTCCACGCCCGGCCCGACCCCGATGATCCGGACGCGCCGTCCCGCATGCAGCGGAGTAGCGGATCTCGTAGAAGACGCTGCCGACGGTGCCGGTGCGGATGGTGCCGGCACCGTTGGCGCAGCCGGACGCGAGAGGGTCCGTGCCGTGGTCGCCCGGCCCGGCGAACGCGGGAGCACTCAGCATCGTGACCATCCCGGCCACGGCGGCGAGCACCAGCCAGAGCCGCGTCAACAGTGGACGTTTCCGGCTTTCGTGGTGCGCCTCGGGTGTCCGGGGGACAGAAGTCGGGCTGCGCCGCCGTGGCAGACGCAGCCCGGACAAATTCGCTTCCCGTGATCGCCTCGACGAGTTGGTGATGGCGGTCGTTGCGTGTCGCCCAGCAAGACCGCGCAATGCTTGGTTGTCAGCTGGGTTACGGCAACATCTGCGGCTGGCGGTCACCTTGCAGTCGCCGCGCCTGCGGCGTCATCGGCGTATAGAGATTGATCAGGGCTCCGTCCGGGTCGCGAATCAGGGCCGACAAGTTGCCCCAGGGCATCATGGCCGGGGCTTGGACGACCTCCAGGTCGTCGCCGTACTCGGCTTGGAGCCGGGCGAAAAGGGCTTCGACGTCGCCGACCAGGAACTCGACGATGGCGCTGGCATTGGCCGCCGCCCGGGGCGTGTTCTCGGTGATGAACGCGACCCGGCCTGGAGCGCTGAGGGCGAAGGTGGCGGACGGCGTCACCAGCTCGACAAAGTCGTCGGTCAGGTACTGGGCGGTAACCCCCGTCACCACCTCATAGAACCTGAGGAGGCGTGGTAGATCCTCGGTGATGACGCGAACCGAGGCCAGCTGAACAGTGTTGCTGATGGTCATGGCGCTAAGCTAGAACCCATTCCGGGCAATATCCGCCCGGAATGTAAGGTAAGTTGGACGACGTGGCCCGACCGACCGCCCGGGTGCTAGCCGTGCTGGAGCTGCTGCAAGCCGGCGGCACGCACGGCGTCGCCGAGCTGGCCGAGCAGCTCGCTGTCGACGAGCGCACCGTCCGCCGCTACATCGAGCATCTACGCGATCTGGATATCCCGGTTGAGGGGACGCGCGGCCGGTACGGCGGCTACCGACTGGCTCGTCACTACCGCATGCCGCCGCTCATGCTGACCGATGAGGAAGCACTGGCCGTGGTGTGGGCGCTACTGCTCACCGAACGTGGGCAGTCGGGGCCGGGGCCGGCGTCTGCGCTGGCGGTCGACAGCGCGGCCGCCAAAGTGCGCCGAGTACTGCCCGCACCGCTTGGACATCGCATCGGCGCCGTCGTCGAAACCGTGGACTTCACCACCTCCGGGAAAGGTGACCACGATGATGAAACTGCCAGTGACAGCGTGGCCGCCGTGCTGCTGCCGCTTGCGGAGGCGGCACGGGAGCGGCGACCGGTGGCTTTCGGGTACAGGGCCCGGCACGGCCGGGCGGCACAGCGATTCGTGCAGCCCCATGGTGTCGTAGCCCACCACGGCCGGCTCTACCTGACCGGATTCGACGTGACGCGGCAGGCGATGCGGACGTTTCGTCTTGACCGGATTGCTGGCGTCCGTCTGCTTGAGGGCACGTTTGCCGTGCCGGCCGACGCCGACCCGGTGCAGCAGGTCATCGGCCCGCTGGCACCGTCTCCGCAACTGCACGACGTGTCCTTCCGCATCCGCGCGAACATCGCGCATGTGCGTTCTCTGATACCGGAAACGCTGGCGTCGGTGACTCCGGCGAACCCCAGTACTGACGAGACCGCTAGCTGGGTCCGGGTATTCCTGCGGGCCGAACGTCTCGAATGGGTCGCCGGCACCCTGGCAATGCTCGGCAGCCCCTTTGTCATCGAGCACCCGCAGGAGCTGCGTGAGGTGGTGTCCACCCTGGGGCAACGGCTGATCACCGCGGCTGGCGCGGCCGACGACGACGGGACTGCGCCGGTCGATACCGGAGTGGTCACGCCTGGAAGGAACCGGTCCTGACTGGCTGATCGCGGCCCGACGGCTATCCCGAGGCGGTCTTGTCGGTCTCAGTAGGCTTCTCCAGATAGGCGAGGACGGCGAGGACGCGGCGGTGGTGGCTCTGCGAGAGCCCGAGGTCGAGCTTGGTGAAGATCGTGCTGATGTGTTTGCTGACGGTCTTCTCGGTGACGAACATTCGGGCGGCGATCGCCGCGTTGGAGCGGCCCTCGGCCATCAAGGTCAGAACCTCGTGCTCACGCGGGCTCAGCGTCCGGAGTGTCGGATCGGTGGCGCGGTGGGTGAGCAGGGCGCTGACGACCTCGGGATCCATGACCGTGCTGCCCGAGGCGACCTGGCGGACGGCGGCGACGAACTGGCCGACGTCCATCACCCGGTCCTTGAGCAGGTAGCCCACCGCTCCCGCGCGGTCCGACATCAGTTCCCGGGCGTAGAGCTGCTCGACGTACTGCGAGAGCACCACGATGGGCAGGCCGGGGATCCGCTTGCGGACGGCGATCGCGGCGCGCAGGCCCTCGTCGGTAAAGGTCGGAGGCAGCCGCACGTCGACGATGGCGACGTCGGGCCGGTGCGTCATCAATGCCTGGGTGAGCGCCGGTCCATTGTCGACGGATGCGATGACCTCGAAGCCGGTGGTCTGGAGAATCCTGATCAGGCCTTCGCGCAGCAAGGCAAGATCTTCGGCTATGACGACGCGCACGGCAGGGACATCCTGATCTCGGTCGGGCCGCCCGGCGGGCTGTCGACGGCCAGTGTGCCGTCGAAGGCCGCCAGGCGGCGGGCGATGCCCCGCAGGCCGGTGCCGTGGTGGGGCGAGGCGCCGCCGCGGCCGTCATCGGCCACCCGCATCGTCAGCTCCCCGGCAGGGCCGAGCTCGACGGTGATCCGGATGTGCCGGGCGCCGGCGTGCTTGATGGCGTTCGATAAGGCTTCGGTGACGGCGAAGTAGGCCGCGGACTCGACCGGCGCCGGCAGCCGGCCCGGCAGCCGGGTCACGACTGTGGTCGGGATCGGGTTGGCCAGGGCCAAGGCCTGCAGGGCGCCGTCCAGGCCGCGGTCCGCCAGTACCGGCGGGTGGATGCCGCGGACCAGGTCGCGCAGCTCGCCCAGCGCGCCCGAGGCCGAGTCGCGGGCCTCGGCCAGCAGCTGCCGGACGGCTTCCTGGTCCTCGGGCAGCAGCTGTTCGGCCAGGCCCAGGCTCATGCCCAGCGACACCAGCCTGGCCTGGGCGCCGTCGTGCAGGTCGCGTTCGATCCGGCGCAGTTCCCCGGCCTGGGTGTCGACGGTCTCGGCGCGCGAGGTCGCCAGCTGCCGGACCCGGGCCCGCAGCCGGGCCTGCTCGGTCGGGCCGAGCAGCAGGCGGATCACGCGGGCGTTGAGGTTCGCCAGCCGCGTGACGGTGGCGTACCAGAGCAGGAAGCACACCGGGCCGAGCGGCACCAAGGCGAACGACTGGCCCGCACTGTGCAGTCGGAAGGCCTCGCCCAGCGGAGTGCGGAACACCTGGGGCGGGGTCAGCAGGTAGATCAGCGGGTAGAGCAGGTAGACGAACCCGCCGATGACCAGCAGAACGGACAGCCCGGACGTGAGCCACCCGGTGAGCGAGTTGATCACCAGCCAGGTCCAGTCGCGCCAGGTTGCCGGATCACGCAGGATCGTCCACAGCCGCACCGGCCAGCCGGCGTCCGGGGTCGGCAAGTAGGGCCGGGCCACCGATTCGCCGAACCGCCGCGCGGCCCACTGCCGGTGCAGGTCGGCGAGCCACCGGATCAGTGCGGTCGCGAGCAAGGTGAGCGGGATCCCTGCGCCGAGGGCGATGAGCGGCACCGAGGTGATCCAGAGCGTGGCCAGCGCGGCGCCTGCGATCGAGCCCGCCAGCAGGACCACGGACCACCCCGTCAGGCTCACCCGCAGGGCCAGCAGTGAGCGCAGGGTGGGACGGGGACGCTCCGGCGTGGGCGAGGCGCCCCCCGGCGAGAAAGTCTCGCGGGAATCGTTCATCACACTCCACCATCCTGTGCCGGCGCATCGATCGGTCCGGTGTCCCGCCCCGGTCTGAGGCACGCGAGCACATCGGACTCTGATCGTGACGGATCGACCGGTGCTCGCGCAGTAGGGCTGACTCCACCGTCGGTGGGACTCGGCACCAGTGTCCTTCGCCCCGTATCCGACGAAGCTGAACATCGTCGGCCGGACGACCGGTAGCCCACGATCAGGAGGTCCCGCACATGACCACGAACTCCATTGTTACGCGCCGCCGCAAAGCAGGTGCCGCGTTTCTTGCCACCGTGGCCCTCAGCGGTGCACTCACCGCCTGCGACGAGGCCGACGGCCCCCAGCCGGCCACCTCATCGTCCGCCCCGACCAGGACGGCCGGTGCCGCGGGGAGCCAGCAGGGCGGACTTGCCGACCTCGCTCAGCGGGTCGTGGACGCCGGAGCCCCCGGAGTGATCGTGCGGGCCGATAGCGGGAGCGGTCAAGTGACCGAGATCGCCAGGCAGGCACCGTGGTCGACAGGCGATCACACCTTGGCCGCGACCGATCGGTTCCGGATGGGCTCCAACACCAAGACGATGGTCGCGACCGTGCTCCTCCAGCTGATCGCCGAGCACCGTCTGGAGCTGACCGGTCCGGTCTCGAAATGGCTGCCCGGCCTCGTCCCCAACGGGGGCGCGATCACCGTGCGGATGCTGCTCAACCACACCAGCGGTTTGTTCAACTACCGCGACGATCCCGCTGTGCTCAAGGCGTTCACCGGCCATGACACCCGAGCCTGGACGCCGGCGGAGCTGCTTGCTGCCGCCGTCCGCCACGACCCGCTGTTCGCGCCCGGCACCAGCTACACCTACAGCAACACCAACTACGTCGCCCTCGGCCTCATCGCCGAAAAGGCGACCGGACAGACCATGGCCGACCTGGTTCAGGAGCGGATCGCGAAGCCGCTGCACCTGCAGAACACCTACCTGGTCGAGGGAAACGGCAGCGGCACGGACAAAAGTCCGACACTGGCCCACGGCTACGAGCCCGACCCCACGCACATCGCCGCGCTGCTTCCCCCGTGGGTGCCCGCGGGGACCACTTTCGCCGGCCCCGCCCGGCCCGCGAACTACGTCGACACCACCGCCGGCAACGCCAGCACGGAGTGGGCCGCCGGCGCGATGGTCTCCACCGCGCAGGACTGGGCCACCTTCGACAGCGCGCTGCTGTCGGGCAAGCTCCTGCCGCCGGAGTTGCTCAATGAAATGAAGACGACCGGCCCCGAAGAAGCAGAGGTCCCGAACCGCCGCTACGGTCTCGGCCTGGAACAGGTGACCACTCCGTGCGGCACCGTCTGGGGCCACAACGGTCAGGTTGCCGGCTACTCCAGTGAGGCCTACACCGACGACACCGGCACCCGCACCGCGTCGGTCCTCACCGCCACGATCTTCGGCCTGGCTTCGCCGAAGGCCGGCGGGGCCAACCAGGATCTGGTCAACGCCGCGGTGTGCACCATGCTCGGCAAGCCGATCCCCGCGTCGTCTCCGACTCCGGCCGGCTGACCCGGCCCGCTCGACCCTCGCGCATTTCACCCGCTCAAGACAAGAAGGTAGTTCAGTCATGTCCGCATTGGCCAGATGGTGCTTCCGGCATCGGTTCTGGGCCGTGTTGCTCGTCGCGCTCGCCGTGTCGGCGGCGACGTTCGGCACCCGTTACTCGGATGCGTTCAACCTGCCGGGTACCAGGTCCGCGAAAGCTCAGGATCTGCTCCAGGCGTCCGCACCTCAGCGGGCCGGCGACACCGATCAGATCGTCGTGCACGTCAGCGATGGTTCGATCCGCGACGAAGCCGTCCGGGCGAGGGTCGTCCCGATGCTGGAAAGGTCTCCGGGCTTCCCTCGGTCGTCTCCGTGGCCGGCATGTATGAACCCGAAGGGGCGTCGCAGATCGGTGATGACGGCAAGATCGCCTATGCGACGGTGACCTTCGATGCCGCGGCCGATCGGATACCGGTCGCCGACATCACGCGGGTCGTCGACACCGCTCACGCCGCTCGTGACGCCGGCGTGCACGTGGAGCTCGGCGGCCAGGCGATCAGCGACGCCGCCGAGGGCTCCACGCAGAGCACCGAGCTGATCGGGGTGGTGGCCGCCGGCATCATCCTGTTCGCCGCCTTCGGCTCACTGCTGGGCATGCTCCTGCCGCTGCTGGTCGCGATCGCCGCGTTGGGCGCCGGGCTGATCACGGTAGGACTGACCTCGCACCTGATGACCGTGGGCAGCATCGGGCCGACGGTAGCGGCGCTGATCGGGCTCGGGGTCGGGATCGACTACGCCTTGTTCATCGTCACCCGCCACCGAGGGGGCATGAGTGCGGGGCTGTCGCCCGAGGAAGCGGCGGTACGGGCACTCGATACCTTTGGGCGGGCGGTGGTGTTCGCCGGTCTCACCGTGGTGACCGCCCTACTCGGCTTGCTCGTTCTGGGGATCGGTCCACTGACCGCCATGGGAGTCTCCGGCGCCATTGCCGTGCTGTTCACGGTGGCCGCGTCCGTGACCTTGCTGCCGTCTTTGCTGGGTGTGTTCGGAGCCCGGCTGCTGACCCGGCGTCAACGGCGGGAGCTGGCTGCCCGGGAAGAAGGGACGGGTCACCCGCCGCGCAGCCGTGCCCGCGCAAGTGGGTTGATCGGGTCGAGCGTTGCAAGACGGTCTTCGTCCTGGGCTCGGTTCTGATCGTCGCCCTCCTGTCGCTGCCGGCGTTGTCTCTACGTCTGGGCACCTCGGACGCCGGGAACGACCCGGAGGGCACCACGGACCAGAGCTGCCTACGATCTGTTGGCCCAAGGGTTCGGCCCAGGTTCCAACGGCCCGCTGGTCTTGGTCGTGCAGCAGGGCTCGCCCGCCGACGGACCAGCTCTCGACACGCTGATCTCCGCGATCCGGGCCACCCCCGGAGTCGTTTCCGTGGCCGTCGAGGGGGGCGCCACTGTGTCCGGGCTCTCCACGATCGACGTGGTCTCGGCCGGCGCGCACCAGGACGAGGCGACCGCGAGACTGGTCGGGCATCTGCGTGACGACGTCATCCCCGCGGGGGAGCGGTCTTACCGTCCACATCGGAGGGGCGACGGCAGCGTCGACCGACCTCGCCGGAGTGGTGATGGGCAAGCTGCCACTGCTCCTCGCACTGATCATCGGGCTGGGTTACCTGCTGCTGCTCGCCTTCCGCAGTCCAGCTGTGGCCCGTCTACTCCAGCTCCACCGGCACCTCCAGAAGATCGAGTCCGAAGCCTTCGAGCAGGGCAGGAGATCTTCGCGGAAGCCGATTCGGAGCCGGCGGAGAACTACGCGGAACGACTCGCGGCGTACCTCAGTACCGTCAGCGAGATCAGCCTCCAGAGCGCGAGTGAACTCGGTCCTCGCGTCGACGTAGTGCCCCGAGGAGGGCGGCAGCGGCAGGCCCGCCGCCGTCGTCCCGCCCGACGCCCGCGGCCCCGGCGTGACACCGCGCGACGAGCTCGGCCCGGTGCTGGCAGTGGCGGGGTGATCGGCGCGGGCTGCCTCGCGCTGACGGTGCTGCTGACCAGGCTGTACCCGTCCGGACGCAGGCGAGGCTGGCGCCCCGCCCGCGTACTGGAAGCCACCAAGCCGGAGAACGGTCTCGGGGAACATCGGCACAGTGGTTGATGAACAGGCCGAGGCGTCCTGGACGTTCGCCGAGGAGCCGACGAGGCCCGAGCTGGAGCAGTTCTCCTCGCACGTGGGCGGATCGACGTACTCTGCTTGGGTGATCGAGATCGGTTCGCGAGGGCGCACCCTTCCGGCACCTCCGTCCGCCGTCTGGCCAGCACCAGAACCGTGTCCGATCGGGTTCGCCACCTCCATCTTCCCGGCAGCCCGAGTCGGCGACCGGATGGCTCCTCGATCGAACGCCGACCACCAGAAGGCGGATACGTGGGTGACCCACTTCGGAGACCCGTTCGCGTGCAACGCTACCGCAGCGCAAACCCAATACTTGTTGTGACTATGACGCGGCAAGCAACTCCGGCAAGCGGTGGTGATCGGCCTGACCTGCGTCGCGGTGATCTCGAGGAGACTTTCCGGCGTCTGTTCGACGAGCATGCCGCGGTCCTGCACCGCTATCTGGTCGGGCGGATCGGTGTCGACATTGCCGGTGACCTGCTCAGCGAGACGTTCCTGATCGCGTTGCAGCAGCGCGACCGCTACGACGCCGAGCGAGGAAGCGCCCGGTCCTGGCTGTTCGGTATCGCGACGAACCTACTGCGTACGGAGGTCCGCAACGAGGTCGCTGCCCAACGCAAGCAGTTGCACCTGGCCGCGCACGAGCACAGCAGGCGGGTTGTGCACGGGCATGCCGATCGGGTGGCCGAACGGATCGACGCGCAGACCCGGGTGCAGCACCTGGCCAGGGCGTTGGCGGAACTCTCGCCGAACGATCTGGACGTGCTGCTGCTCACCAGTTGGGCGGAACTGACGCCGACCGAGATCGGCGAGACGCTCGGTGTTCCCGCCGGCACTGTGCGCTCCCGCTTGCACCGGACCCGGCGCTTGCTGAGGGCTTCCGCGGCATCCAGCTCCGCGCGCGATGAGGACGGAGTACAGACCGATGACTGAGGACAACGTCCACCGCTTGTGGACCGACGAAGAGCTGGACGAAGGACTGACCTTGATGCGCCCCGACGAACTCGCCAACCGGCAGCCCCTGGGCGAGGCACGAAACACGCTGTTGAACGCAGTGCGCTCACTCGAAGGAAGGGACACCCTGGTGGCTGACACCAACCCAGTGACCGAGCCGACACGGAAGCCAGGGCTCCCCGTCGGACGGCGCTGGTGGCTCAGTGCGGCCGCCGCGGTAGTGGTCGTTGCCGTCGGCGCCACCGTGGCGGTCACCGGCGGAGACCACGGTGCCCCCTCGGCTCAGCCGACGTCGTCGGTGCCGGCCGTGAAATTCGCGTCGGTGCAGCAGGCCCTGGGCAAAGCGGCCGACATGATCCATGTCACGGGCGAGGCACCCATTCCCGCAGGGAAATTCCGGTACACCGAGACCCGTGGCTGGTACCTGGTTGCCAGGCCCGAGAAAGGGCACCAGTTCGCTTTCCTCGCCGAAGAGCTGAGGCAGACCTGGCAGCCGAGCGACTTCGACAGTGAATGGCTGCTCAAGATCGGGCAGACGGGGAACAAGCAGTGGCTGGTGGGCAACGAGCAAACCGCCACCACCACCGAGGGCCAGAACGTAAACGAAATCCGTCAGTCCGGTGAGTGGCGCGCGCGGGGTGGCCAGTTCCCCGAGAAAGCGTTGATCTTCGCCGGCCGGGGCGCCGGCGAATGGAGCGCACCCACCAAACAGCAGTTGGCCGACTTGCCCCGCGATCCGCAACAGCTCTACGACCTCATGCTCAAGGATCCCTTTCTGGCGAACAAGCCCCGCGGCGGAGGTGTGCTGGCGGTCGCGGCCACTCTGCTGAAGACCGGTGTCGTACCCGCCGATCTCAAGGAAGCGGTGTACCGCGCGGTGGCCAAGATTCCCGGGCTGAAGATCACTGCGCAGGTGGCGAACCTCGACGGCCGCAAGGGCGTCGCCCTGGGTGTCACACCCCCGGACGGTACCTATCTTTACGACATCATCGTCGATTGCGACACCGGCGAGTTCATCGGGGAACGGACGACCCAGTTCGCACCAGGAGGCGACGCGGGGATCGAAGGCATCAAAGCCGACACCGTGACCTCCTACAGTTCGGTCCGCACCGCCATCACCGACCAGGCGGGGACCGTTCCGGCGGGAAACTGACCGGCCCACAAGGCCGACCAGAGTGGACCCGGCACTCGCTCCTGGGCGGGCGCCGGGCCCACCAAAGCCGCGCCGACCAGCCAAAGAGGCCGACTTAACCAGCGGGTTTGGTTCGAGTTCCCCGATGGCGCACACCCACCACCCCAGTGGCGTGGCGATCAGCCGCCCGCGCTCTGATTTCGCTGGTCGGCAGAACTGGGGGAACTGTGAAACGACAGCGTGTCTGCTTCAGATCAGGCCGTTGCGGAGCCCGTGTGCCACGGCGTGGGTGCGTTCCGAATAGGCCAGTTTTGCTGCGATCTCGGCGGTGTCCAGGCCTTCCGCGAGCAGGCGCAGCACGTCGGTTTCCCGGTGGGTGAGGCCGCTCAGTGTGAGGTCGCGCGGCGCGAGTACCTGCCGGTGCAAGCGGCGGATTCCGTGCAGCAGGTGGCCGAGTTGCTCGGCTGGCAGGTCACCGTGCCCGCGGTTGGCGTCGGCGATGGCCTGCAGCAGCCGGGCGGTGGTGGCTTCCGAGAGTGGTACGAGCACGGTCAGGCCGTGTTCGACCGCGGCCAGCAGTTCTGCCTGCCGCGGCTGGTCCGCGACCAGCACGAGCCGGGTGGTGGAGGTCAGCATGTCCCGCAGGCCGAGTTCGGCGGCTACCACCACGACGTCTGCCTCGGCTTGCTCGTCGACCAGTTCGATGCCGACACTTTTCCGGAATTCGGCGAGCAGGCTCACCCGGACGAGCGGATCGGCTGCGCGGACTGCCACGCGGATGTGTGGCCGGCGTGGCCAGCCGGGCAGCGAGCGGCTGGCAGGCCGGGCCGTGGATGACGACATATGTCCAGAAGACCTTATGGGCGAAGGAAAGTGCAAGGTTTCGTGGGGGGCAGCTTCTGTGCCGGCAAGTTCTGCCGGTCCGGTGGAGATTGTGGACGAAATGGGTGAGCGGCAGTCACCGTTCGGGAAACTCCTGTTGAGCTGTCGGCGTGCGGCGGCTCTGAGCCGGGCGCAACTGGCCGAGGCGTCGGGGGGCAGCGTGCGCGCGCTGCGGGAGCTGGAACGTGGTCGCGCGCAGGCGGCTCAGCAGCGTTCCGCGGAGGTGCTGGCGGACGCGCTGGGGTTTGCCGGATGGAAGCGTGAGTTGTTCCTGGCCGTGGCCAAGGAGGGCCGCCGTCGTGGTGGGCGCGGGCCGGAGGCGACCGCGCTGTGCGCTCTGCCGCCGGCGGTGCGCGACCTTGGGGCATCCCGGTGTCGGCAAGACCACGCTGGCGGTCGGGGCCGTGGAGGCCGGAAAGCACGAGGACGAGGCGACGGAGAAGATCCGCCGCTGGTTGACGACGATCCTCATGGAGGGTTCGGCCACAGTCTGTCCAGATTGCACATATGGCGGAAGCCGCTGAGACCTTCCACGAGGCGCGCATGCTGTTCGTCCGCGACGGACTGTTGCACCATGTGGGATCAGCGGCGTTGCACGAGGGCGTCGCCCGGCGCCACCTCGGGGAGTACGGGCGTGCGCGGAATGCCCTCGATCACCGACGAGGCGCGCGCAAGGCTTTGCAGGTAGCGCTTCCAGTAACGGCAGAAGGGATTAACATGGGGCGACTGAACGGAATGACGGTGACGGTGGGAGCAGTGATAGCCCTCGTCGGCGTGGCCAATCCAGCTGTAGCGGTGACACCTGGGGCCACGCCTACGGGGGTGGCCCGTCCGGCTTCGTCCATTCACTGGCAGGCATGCGACGCGCACCCGGCGCTGGACTGCGCGACCGTGCCGATGCCGATCGACTGGAGCGTACCCGCCGGGCAGACGACACCGATCTCCGTCGTTCGGGGGAAAGCCGCCAAACCCCAGCAGCGCAAGGGCGTGCTCATCGTCAACCCCGGTGGGCCGGGTGGTTCCGGGGTCGACTTCGCGACCGACATCATCGAAAACCACGTCATGTCGCAGTCCCTCGCGGACAACTTCGACGTCGTCGGGTTCGATCCGCGTGGCGTGGCACGCAGTGCCCAGCTCACCTGCGACGATGCCGTGCTGAACGACTGGGTCAATTTCTATCCGGAAACCGAGCCGGACTACCGCGGCATGCTCGATCACAACGACCGTTTGGGCCGCAGTTGTGTGCAGTACAGCGGACCCTTGGCCGATCACGCTGACACGACCAGTGTTGTACGGGACGTGGACGCGCTGCGGCAGGCACTGGGCGAGGACAAGATCAGCTACTACGGCAAGTCCTACGGCACCCAGATCGGCCAGCAGTACGCCGAACTGTTCGGTGAGCACCTGCGCGCGTTGGCCTTGGATTCCAATCTGGACCACAGCGTGGACACCATGGGTTTCCTCGTCCCCCAGAACCAGGCGTTCGAGGACTCCTTCACCGACTTCGCGGCCTGGTGCCGGCGCACCCCTGCCTGCTCGCTGCACAACCGCGACGTGCTGGCCCTCTGGGACGATCTCTACGCCAAGGCGACTGCGGGGAAGCTGACCCGTCCCGGGAGCAGCTACGCCCTGTCGGTCGCTCAGCTCCGTGAGGAGGTCCTGTACCCCTTCATGTACGACCCGGCTGGGTGGCCCGAGCTGGCGGACTGGCTCAAGTCGCTCGCCGACGGCACTCCCGGGTCGCTTCGCGCCCGGTCGCAGGATCCGGGAGCCCGCAGTGAACTGCCGATCTGGTGCGGTGACTGGAAATGGAACGAGGTCGACAGCTTTGCCGCCCTGTCGGCGTACCGGAAACGGTCAGAGGTCGTCGCCCCGCACACCCGTCTCAGCCCGTTCTACACCCAGCTCACCGGATGTCTGGGCTGGAGCGGTCAGGTGAACGACCCCCAACACCGGCTCCATGTCACTCAGGCACCTCCGATCCTGATGACCAACAGCATCCATGACGTGGCCACCCCGTACCGGTGGGCGCGGTCCGTCGCCGCTCAACTGCCGACGGCCACCCTTCTTGCCTACGGCGGCACCGGACACGGCACTTACCGGCTCAGTTCCTGCGTGCGTGCGGCAGTCGACACCTACCTGCTCACCCTCCACACGCCGGCCCCCGGCGCCCACTGTCCCGCCGAATGGCCGACCACAGGTGACGCTGGGACGGCTCGCCCGGCCACGCTGCCGGATTCACCGCCGGTAAGACAACGATAGAGCTGCCAGGCAAGGGGGGCCGCGTCATCCGGGCGCCGATCGCCACGGCCACTGCGATACCGCTGACCGCCGCAACAATCGATAGTCTTCTGCGCATGTTCCCATGATGTTGGATCGGTTCTTCGGGGGTTCCGGTGACTGGGGCGGAGCGGCGACGGGAGTGCTCATGGCCGCTGATAGTGCCTGTCTGCCAATGGGACCACCAACCACACGGAAGGCGGAAAAGGGCGTGGCCGAATCTGAGGTTCACCCCGGGTAGTGGACACCGAGTTAGCAGGACCAGCCGTCCTGCTGAAAGGATGTCCTCATGCCTGCTCGCAAGCGCCGGTCCTATACGGCCGAGTACAAAGTCGAGGCTGCCCACCAGGTGATCGATTCCGGTCGCACGATCTCCGAGGTCGCCCGGGAGCTGGGCATCGACGCGGGCATGCTCAGCGTCTGGGTCAAAGACGAACGGCGCCGGATCAGCGCCGCCGGGATGCACGGCGACGAGCCGCTGGAGGCGGCCGAGCGGGCCGAGCTGCAACGGTTGCGCGGGCAGGTCGGCGAGTTGGAGAAGGACAACGCCTTTCTGGTAAAAGCTTCGGCGTACTTTGCCGCGATGCAGAAGAATCGACCCGGTTCGCTCTGATGGCCAAGTACGCCGGCCCCGACGGCTTCGCCGAAACCGGCGACGCCACCTCACCGCGAGGCGCACGGTTCTCGGTGCGGCGTATGGCGCGGCTGCTGGGCGTGTCGACGTCCGGCTACTACGCTCACGCCAAACGCGCCGTGGCAACGGTGTTGACGCCGCGGCAGCAGCGCCGCGCCGACCTGGAGGTGAAGATCACCCAGGCGCATCAGGGCTCGCACGGCACCTACGGGTCGCCGAGGATCACCGCTGAGCTGCGTGATCAGGGCGAGGTGGTCACGGCGAAGACCGTCGCCAAGATCATGGCCTCGATCGGGATCGAGGGCATCAGCCCACGCACGTTCAAGACGAGGACGACGGTGGTCGATCCGGCCGCGTCGTTCCCGCCGGACCTGGTCGACCGTCACTTCGACCGGGGGCGGCCCGACGTGGTCTGGCTGACCGACATCACGTAATGGGAGGGTCGGGTTCCGGCTCGACACGGTGCGGGTGGTTGGCAGGGGTCCCTGAGATATCACTGATCCAGTGCAGAGTGTTGCTGAGCTGGCTGCAGGTGAGCACTGCTGTTGATTCACGTGACACGTCAGAGATCTGAAGGTAGACGGTGACCCTGCCAGCCACCCCGGGGCCGGATGATCGGCTTGTGAGATGCCGCGCCATCGAGCGCTGTCCATTAGGTCGCCGCATCAGCCTCGAGCTCACCGCAACCGGTAGCGAGCAGAAGGCGAGGCACGTGTGGCCATTACCTGTGGAATCGATTGGGCCGAAGCGCACCATGACGTGGCGTTGGTCGACGAAAACGGAAACGTTGTTGCCCGGCAACGTATCGGCGTCGGCGCGGAAGGGTTCTCGACGCTCATGGGCATGCTCGCCGAACACGGTGAGCCGGCCCAGATTCCTGTTTCACTTGAGACTGAAAAGAACCTGCTCGTGGTCGCCTTGTCGGGCGCCGGGTTCCCGGTCTATCCGATCAACCCGCGCGCGGTCGCCCGCTACCGCGAGCGGCACGGTCAGGCCAGCGGAAAGTCCGATCCCGGCGACGCGACCGTGTTGGCGAACATTCTGCGCACCGACCGGCCGATGCACCGGCAGCTGCCGGAGATCAGCGAGCACGCGTTGGCGATCAAGGCGTTGGCACGCCAGCATCAAGAGGCGATCTGGGCGTTGAACCAGACTGTGAGCCGGCTGCGTTCGGTGCTGCTGGAGTTCTACCCGAACGCCGTCACGACGTTCACGAATCTCAAACATCATGCTACGACGGCGATCCTGGCCGCCGCGCCCACTCCGGAAGCTGCCGCACGGTTGAACCGGCGGCGCGTTGTCGCGCTCCTGCATCGGTGCGGCAGGCGCAACGATGCCGGCCTCGTCGAGAAGATCCTCGACGGACTCAAGGGCCCCGCGCTGCGGCAACCCGCGCAGGTCGAAGCCGCGCTCGGCGTGACTGTCGCGCAGCTGGTGGCCATCATCACCTCCATGCGCACCGCGGTCGACGTGCTCGAAACCGAGCTGGCTCGACAATTCGCCACACACCCCATGGCACCGACCCTCCAGTCCGCGCCCGGCCTGGGACCTGTGCTCGCCGCCAGGGTCCTGGCCGAAGTCGGTGACGATTCCCAACGTTTCACCACCGCCGCAGGGCTGCGAGCCTTCGCCGGCACCGCGCCCGTCACCCGCGCGTCCGGACGTTCACACTACGTCAAAGCCCGCAAGATTCGTAACAAACGCCTCGGCGACGCGTGCCACTGGTGGGCGTTCTCCACTCTCACCAAATCCGCCGGAGCGCGCGCCCATTACGACCGGCGTCGAGCCGCCGGCGACCACCACAACGCCGCGCTACGTAATCTCGCCAACAAACTCCTCGGCCGCCTATGGTGGTGCATGATCAACAACCAGCCCTGGGACGACAGCGCCGCCTGGCCAACATCAGCAACAGCAACGGCCGCGACTTGACATCCGACCGGCGTGGGATGTCTACCTGATGTGTGGTGAGGGTGACATGTTCCTGTGCGTCATCCGGGACGGTCACACTCGGAAAGTGTTGGGTCACAGCATTTCTGACCGCGTCAGCGCTGAGATGGTGACTGACGCCATTGGCGACGCGGTGGCCGCCCGTGGCGGGCGGTGTCGTGGCACGGTTCTGTATTCCGACCGTGGCGGGGAGTTCACGGCGCACCTGACGGCGCGAGCGTGCTTCGGTCACGGGTTGCGCCGGTCGATGGGCGAGACCGGGATCTGCTGGGACAACAGTCCGGCGGAGTCGTTCTGGTCGACGTTCAAGCACGAGGAGTATTACCGGCATGTGTACGCCACGAAGACGGAACTCGTTGCGGCGATTGACAAGTGGGTCACGTTCTA
The DNA here is from genome assembly GCF_040638285.1 of Amycolatopsis sp. NPDC026612. NCBI lineage: Bacteria > Bacillati > Actinomycetota > Actinomycetes > Pseudonocardiales > Pseudonocardiaceae > Amycolatopsis > Amycolatopsis sp. NPDC026612. Next base: position 13,477 of record NZ_JBEZYB010000081.1, on the reverse strand, counting down.
CAACAGTGTGCGGCGGCACTCCGCGATCGGGATGCTCAGTCCCGACGCCTACGAGCGGTCGCTGGCAGCGGTTGCCTGAACTGTGTAAGCCCCTGTCCACCGTTCGGGGTGAACCTCAGAGTGGGGGCTGGAGCAGGAAGCACTGATCCGGCGGAACCTCTGGCTGGACCCGCGCGATGGCGAGACCCGCTTCGACGACTTCGCCGAGGAGTGGCTCGCCGCGGTGGGCTCCGAGGCTGGAGCTGAACACTGTCGCGAAGTACCGGTCGTTCCTCGACACCCAGCTGCTGCCGCAGTGGAAGGCGTGGCCGCTGATCGCGATTTCAACGGCTACGTCGAGATTGAGCGGTGGCTGTCGGAGCTGCATGAGGACTATGCCGAGTCGTCGGTGGCCTCGTACTTCGCGTTGTTCTCGACCATCCTCAACGCCGCTGTGCGGGCCCGGATGATTCCGGCCAACCCGTGCAGCGGGGTCCGGGTGTCCAGCGGCGAGTTCGACACGGAGCGGTTGGTCGCCACGCCGGCGCAGGCGCTGCGGGCTGCGATGCGGCTCTACGAGCTCGGGCTGGGGAAGTCGGGATTCGTGCTGTGCCTGATGGATCTCTACACCGGCGCCCGTTGGGGTGAACTTGTCGGGCAGCAGCGGCACGAGTACGACTCCGAGAAGCGCGGCATCGAGATCCGCACTCCGCTGAAGGAGGTGGGCGGGAAGGTCTACAAAGGAGGCCGGAAGAGTGATCATCACGCGGATGGTCGTCAGCGGCCGCCGACGCGGCGCGGGAACTCCCGGCCCAAGAAGGGCCGGACCAAAACGCCTGCGGGCACGAGGTTCGTGGTCTTGCCGCCGGGGATCGCGGTGCTCTACGAGGAGTTGATGGACAGCCACCGTGAACCCTTCGTGCTGTGCACGCCGGAGGGGCATCCGTGGCGGCGGTCGAACTTCCGGATCCGGTTCTGGCGGCCTGCCTGGGACGGCGTGGAACCGGACGACGCCGGGGCGGGGCGGGGGAGCGGCGCCCGCCGATCCTGCCGACGTTCACCTTCCACGAGGGCCGGCACACCCACAGCACGTGGCTGACCGAGGACGGGATCCCGCAGGTCGCGCGGCGGGCGCGGCCGGGGCAAAAGATGAAGGGCATCGCGCGGGTCTACGACCACGTGACCCCGGCGATGGTGAATCAGATCCTGGACGCCCTGGAGGAACGCTGGCAGCGGTCGCTGGCGTCCTTGTACCCCGGGGAGCGCGCGAAACTGGTGTCCTGGTTCCCGCACCTGCGGTCCCGCCGGGCGATCGGGCCGGGTCCGGGGCCGTCGCCGGATCGTCGCCGACTGACAGCTAGAAGCCCTGCCTCTCCGGGGAGGGACAGGGCTTCTGACCTGCGAAAACATGTGGTGCGCGATACTGGGATTGAACCAGTGACCTCTTCCGTGTCAGGGAAGTGCAATACCTGGCTTGACCAGGTAAAACGCGTGCCGCCGCAGGTCGCGGGCTTCTGTTCCTCTCCCTAGGGGCAGCTTTGGTGCCGTTGCCTCGGTTTTCCGTCGCCGGGGAATCGCCGGAATCATCCAGGCGTCTTAAGCACGTGCGTCTCCGAAGGTCGCCATCACTGCCAGCCCTACACCCAGCACGGCGAACACGCCGGAGCTGAGGGTTCGCCAACACCGGCGTCAACCACGTCCAGCTCCTGTGCGCGGAGCTATCCGGCGTTCGTTCGCGATCACGTGTGTTCTCGTACCGCGTGCTCCAACTGTTACGCGGTGCGTGTGGTCGTCGTGTAACGCGTCGCTGCGCTCGGCGACTTGATGTTGTCGATAGAGGAGGTGATGGCGATGACCGCAGTGGATGATGGACAGAATGCTGAACTGACGCAACTGTTGGCCCCCGGAAGTGCCGTGCTGACAGTGGGCCGCGGCGACGACGACGTCGAGTCGCTGGCTGTCTGGCAAATCAGCGCCACCGGCGCGCCGACCGGCGCGTGGGTCGTGCCGTGCGCCGAGACGTTCGGTTCGCCGGTCGTCGCCCGACGCCTGTTGTCTGTCATTGAACGTCGCGCGGTCGCCATGGTGCAGGCCGAGCTGGTGGAGTCGTGGCTGGAGCAGCTGACTACGGCCGGCGGCATCGAGGCGAGTGTCGCCTGGTGGAAAGGCCAGTTGTTCTCGCCTGCTACGGCGTTTGCCGAGACCGTCGATCGGCGTCGTCGTTATGCGGCAACCGTTTCGGCCGCTCGGCAGGACAGCAAGTCGATCACTGCGCTCGAATGGGCGCACGACTTGCCCGACGACACACCCGTCGACGATTTCGCCGCGCTACAAGGTATCGCGGGAATCCGATGCGCTCCCGGGTCACCCGTTGTCTCCGATGTGCTGACGGTCGCGCGAACTCTCCGATGGCTTGTTTCGGTGTGGGCGGAAACGGAACAGGTCAAAAGTCGCCGTCGCTACGTCCGCGCCGAGCATGGTGACCCCGACCCGTTGCCACCGTCATGGCTGAAAGCGGTGCGGACCGCCAGTGCGACTCGGCTGCCGCTGTGAGCGCCGTGCGCGGCTACGCCGTCATCGACACCGAAACCACGGGGATCCTCACCGGCTGGCACCACCGCATCGCCGAGATCGCCGTGGTCCACGTCGACCCCGATGGCCAGATCACTGATGAGTGGTGGACGCTGGTCAACCCGGACCGCGATCTCGGTCCGCAAGCGGTACACGGTATCCGTGCGGCAGACGCGCGTCGGGCGCCACGGTTCGAGCAGCTGGCTGGCGACATCATCGATCGCCTGCGAGGTCGGGTGGTGGTCGCTCACAACTGGTCGTTCGACGCGATGCACCTGCGTGCCGAGTTCGCCCGGCTCGCCATCGATACTCCGTTCGAGCAACAGGCCGGACTGTGCACGATGCAGGCGGCCGGACGGGCGCGGCTGGGTGCGCGACGATCATTGATCGACTGCTGTGCGGCGGCCGGGTTGCAGCCACGCTCGTGGCACACCGCGCGTGACGATGCGATGGCCGCAGCTGATCTGCTCGGCTTTTTACTCCACCATGCGCCGGCCGCGGTGGCGGTCACCGCGGCTCACCTGGCTTCGACGACGTGGTCTTGGCCGATACTGCCGACCGGGACAGTGGCGCCCGTGCGAAGGACAGCGGTGGGAGAGGTCGAGCCGCACTTCCTCGCTCGGTTGGTCGAGCGGATGCCGCGTGATGGAGAGCCAGCGGTCGACGCGTACTTCGCGATGCTCGAAGACGCGCTGCTCGATCGGCAGATCTCGGCCACCGAAGGCGACATGCTCGTGGAGCTCGCGCATGATCTCGGTCTGCACAAGAACGAGGCCGTCGCGCTGCACCTGAGCTACCTGCGGGACCTGGCTCGTCAAGCCTGGGCCGACCAAGTCATCACCGAGAACGAACGCGACGACCTGCTGACCGTTGCCACGTTGCTCGGGCTGGACCCTGCCGTAGTCGAAAGCATCCTCGGCGATGAACGCGACGCCGCGGCCGCGTCTCAATCTTCGGTGCCGGTGGCGAAGGCCGGTGGGCTCCAGCTACGGCCAGGGGACAAGGTGGTCTTGACCGGGAGTATGAGGCGCGGGCGTGAGGAGATCGTCGCCCAGGCCGCGTCCGTCGGCATTCGCGTGACTGGTGCTGTCAGCCGGCAGACCCGCGTTGTCGCGGCGGCGGATCCCGACTCGCTTTCCGGTAAGGCGAAGAAAGCACGCGAACTCGGCGTTCCGGTGGTCTCAGAAGCCGCGTTCCTGCGGGTACTGGACCAGCTGACGGGCTATGTCCCGGACGTTGCGAGCGATCTAGGAGAGCTGTTTGGCCGCCCCGGTCGTCAAGGAGGCAGCGGCGAGCTCTCCTACACGATCCTGTGAAAACGAGCGTCCAAGCACGGTACGTCCCCGGCGACGTTGCGTGCGCGGCGGTTAACCGAGTTGAACCGGTGAGTAGCCGCCGCGGGTACCACGACGTGCAGTCCGAGCCCGCACTGCCGACTGGTGTCACCAGGCGGGCGCAATGTAACCATTGGATCGCGGCCGGACCCCTTCGAATGACCAGGTGCCCAGCGAACCAGAATCCTCAGTTCGCGAGAGTGTAACTCGCCTTGGTGACCGCAGCTGAAATAGCGCCAACCTGGTCGGCGGTGAGTCCGGCCGGGACCAGGGCCGGGTCGTAGGTGAGGGTCACGGTTGAGCGGCCCGGGCGAGGGATCCGTCCGTGATCTGGAGATCCACCGGGGTGCCCGCGGCCGTGGCGCCGCGCAGGGTGGCGTTCAGTCCCGGTGTCTCGGCCGGAGCGGGGATGAAGTCGACAGTCGTGCCCGGGGTCATCGCCCCCGCTGGGACGTCAATCGACGATGCCGCGTCCGTCGAAATGAACGTCGGTCCTTGCGCGGCCGGTTCTGCCGTTGCCGTGGCTGAGCCGTCACTGGTGAGTGCGCGGATTCCGAACGACGCGCCCACTGCGATCACGACGAGTGCGCTCACCGTGAGGAGCACGGTTCGCTTCGCCGGACGACGCATGGAAAACCCTCCGTGCCGATCTGTTGTGTGCTGTGTGCCGAGTCGGTGGGGGACACCGTTGCGTTACGACGTCCCCCGGATCCCAGCAGCGTCGTAACGCTCGTGGCCGCCGAGAAGACAGTGGGGGAGATCGGACGGTCACCCGCAGTCCGCTCACGACACCGGAGGGCTGAGGAGGACCTGTGGCGGCACCACCGAAGACCGCGCGTGGTCGCCGCCTTGTTGTGGTGCTGGTACTGGTCGTAGCGCTGATGGCCGGGGGAGTGACGGCCTGGCTGCTCAGTGGCCGGTCTCTGTCGGGCAGCTCGACCGCGGGAGAGGCGTTCCGTGACCTCGCCAGCGGGGTAAGCGTCGCCGACGGCGCGCCGACAACGCTAAAAGCGGTCTCCGACGATCACATCGCGAAGCCGCCATTCGCGGAAACCGAATCGCTGGGTGGAGTCGTGCACGTCACCTCGGACGGGGATCTTTCCCAGCCGGTCACGCTGTGGTTCGCGCTGAACCGGCCGGTCGAGGCCGCCGACGTGGTCATCGCGGTCAATCGGACGGGCGCAGCCGACGGCTCGGAGCTCATCACGCCGTCCAAAGTGGAAGGTGGGTTCGCCTTCGTCACGACGAACCACCCGTCGTGGTGGGATGGTCACTGGGATTCGGGAGGCGAGTTCGCGTGCGCCGGCGCTGTTGTCCGAGCGTTTGCAGGCGATCTGGGCCACGGCCAGCCGAACGGCGGAGCGGCAGAGCCCCTGAGAACTGCTCTTCGGGAGGTGTGACTGCGGTGCGGCGAATGATCCAATCGACATGGCGATGCCGGACTCATCGTGAGGCCAAGCGCAAGACTCTTACGCGTGCTGAGAAGGCACTTGTCAGCAGTGTCGAGCAAGGTGTGGAACTCGAGCTCGACAAGCGCTGCCGAAGTGCGGCGCTGGAGCTGCTGGACTGGGATGAGACGACCACGATCCGAGCGTGGGTCGTGCGTGACATCATGCGGGGAAGGCTCGCGGGAGCTGCTGACCCGCACGGGTTGCGGTTGTGCGGCGCTCGGATAGAGGGCCGGGTTGACCTCGAGAACATCGCCAGCGGTTTGTCGCTGGAACTCAGCCACTGCCTCTTGGGCGAAGGGTTGGTTGCTCGGGACGCGAAGCTCGGCGGCCTGTACTTGACGAGTTGCCGTCTCGAGCATCCCTCCGAGCCGGTGCTGGACGCCCAACGGCTGGTCACGTCCGGAATGGGACTGATAAAGACGATTGTGGAGGGTGACTGCCCTGACCCTGCTGTCGACGTCTCGGGTGGCCATTTCGGTTTGTTCGAATGTTCGGGTGCGAAGCTGCGCAACCCCGGTGGTGCCGCGCTAAATGCGGACGGCCTGAAGGTGGACCAGTACGTCCATCTGAAGCAAGGGTTCGAAGCCGTGGGGAGCGGTGACTTGGGCGCCGTGAGGCTTGTCGGGGCGCATTTCGGAACGCTGGACTTCCGCGATTCGAAGCTGTGCAACGAGTCGGGCGCCGGCCTCGAAGCCCGCAGTCTCACTGTTGAGCGGTACGCCTACCTCAGTGACAACTTCAGAATTGTCGGTGGCGGCGATCATGTCGCGTTGAGACTGACCGATGTCTGTATCGCCGGCGTCCTCGAGTTTTCGCCTGCGAAGCTCGAGCACCGCTCGGATTCCAGCGCGCGCATCGATGTGGACGGACTTGTCTACCCGCGCCTTCCTCGAGGTATCAGCCTGGACACATGGCTGAGTCTCCTGCGAGGCGGCACACGGTCTTATGCGGCGCAGCCGTACCAGCACCTCGCAGCTGTTTACCGTGCAGCGGGACATGAAGGTCAAACGAGGCGCATCCTCATGGGCCAGCGAGTGGATCAGATCGACCGTGGAGCTCTCACTAGCCGGGCTGAGCGAGTGTGGGCGCGGATCACGGGTTTGACGCTGGGGTACGGCTACCAGCCGTGGCGGGCACTGATCGGATTGGGCGCAGTGCTGGCGGTCGCTGTCACGCTGGCTGTGATACCCGGCAGTAGGGGCGGCCTGGCCCATCCTCCTCTCGTCGGCGGGACGCCGGTCACGGTGGATTGCACTGTCGCTGAGGAAGTCGGCGTCGGTCTGGACTTCGGTACGCCGCTGATCAACTCTGGAGCCCGGGCACGGTGTGAACCGACGAGCACTCCGAACGGCCAGATCCTGGCTTACTCCGGGTGGGTTCTGCGGTTGCTGGCTTGGAGCTTTGCGACTTTGTTCGTCGCTGGTTTCACAGGAGCGGTGCGGAAGACCTGACCCGGTGCCGCCGGTCGCGCAAGGGCGCGGCTTTCCTTTCCGGCGCGCGGCGATCACTGAGAATCATTTCCTACATGCTGCGACTGGGTCCGATCGTTATGCGGTCGTAGCCCGGATGGGCGTAGCACCTTGGAACTAACCGGCGATCTACTACGCATGTGGCAGCCAGGCCGCCCGGTCTGTGAAGGGCGGCGAATCCGTGAACGGGGGAGGACTTGGCCGCGATAGTGGGGGTTCACGGGATCGGCCAGCAGTACCGTGGCGAATCGACGATGCACAAGGATTGGCTGCCCGCGCTGCAGGACGGAGTTCGCCGCGCGGGGGTTTCCATCGAGCCGGACGACCTGCGCTGTGCCTTCTACGGTGACTTGTTCCGGGGTGAGGCACGCGTTCTCTCAGGTGACATGCCGCAGTACACCGCCGAAGATCTTGAAGAGGGGGTTGAGTTCGATCTCCTCGAGTTGTGGTGGGAGGGCGCCGCCGCGACCGACGAAGGAGTGGTCGGGCCGGACGCACGCACTCTCGCGCGGACTCCCCGGTCTGCTCAGCGAGCCCTTAACGCGTTGGCCGGCTCGCGCTTCTTCGCTGGGCTCGCGGAACGAGTGATGATCTCATCCCTGAAGCAGGTGCGGAAATACCTCACGGATGCGGAACTCCGTGAACGCGTGATCAGTAAGGTCGCTGAAGCGGTGGCAAGCGATACGCGCGTCCTCATCGGCCATTCGCTGGGATCTATCGTTGCGTATGAGGCCTTGTGTGCTCACCCGGAGTGGCCGGTCACGACCTTCGTCACCGTGGGATCGCCACTCGGGATCCGGAACCTGATCTTCGACAGACTGCGGCCGGCTCCGTCTTCCGGAATCGGTCATTGGCCCGGCTCTGTCGAGGGGTGGGCCAACGTCGCCGATGAGGGGGACGTGGTGGCCCTGGTGAAGGATCTCCGTCCGGTGTTCGGTCCGAACGTTCGATGCATGGTCGTGGATTGCGGCGCCCGAGCTCACGACGTGACTCGCTACCTCACCAGTGATGCCGTAGGCGAGGCAGTGGCGGCTGGTCTGCCGCATGGGTGATCGCGCACCCCGTCGAGTGCTGATCGCCACGGGCACAACGTCCTACCCCCACCGTCCCGATCTCGGCGGCCGGCCCGAGCTGGCGGACGAGGTGGAGCGAGTCAAGGCCATGTTGACAGCGGCGGACGGCGGCTTCGGTTACGAAACCGCGCCGGGTTTCAAAACCGGCATGCGCGCGGGGGAGCTGAAACAGCGGATCCGCGCGACCGTCGCCAGGGGTGACTTCGGCGCCGACGACTTCCTGATCTTCTACTATACCGGGCACGGCGAGATCGACGAAAGTGGCGAATTCGTGCTGCCGCTGTCGGACACCACTGACGACCTGGTGGGAACCGGGCTGTCTGTAAGTGAGCTCGCCAGATGGTTCCTGGTGGAGACCCGGGTGCAAAAACTGCTTGTCATCTTGGATACGTGCTACGCCGGCGCTGCCGGCAAGGACTTCGCGAAGCACAGCATTGATGCGCTGGGCCGCCTCCGAGGGGTGGCCCAGCGCCCTCACTTTGCGATCATATCCGCGACGAGGCCGCTGCAGCAGGCATTGCCCGGGACATTCACACAGGCGTTCGAGCGTGCGGTCCTGCACCGCGCGAGCGGAGGTCACGAACCGCGCTTCCTGCCGCTGGACGCGGTCGTCGACCTGATCAACGTAGACCCCGGCAAGGCGCCCTCCCAGCACGCCCAGCTGTTGAGCAGCGGTGAGGCCGTCGCCGGCTTCCTGCCCAATCCGAGGTTCAACACGTGGCTGCGGGGCCTCGACCTCCGCATGCAGCTGGACCACGAACAACGCAAGAAGCGCGAGCGCGAGTTCGTGGACCACGTCATGCCCAGAGCGCAGGGCCTCGACACACCGCAAGACGGCGTGTGGCTGTTCACCGGCCGCGTTGCCGCTCTTCGCGAGTTGAGTGACTGGCTGCACGATGTCGTCGGTGACGGGGAGAGCAGAGTCGTCACCGGTGATCCTGGTTCCGGCAAATCGGCGTTGCTTGCCCGGCTGACGGTCTTGGCTAGGCCGGAGCACCGCCAGAAGATCCCCAATCTCGATCAACTTCCGGCGGATACGATTCCGCCACGGGGCAGCATCGACGTCTTCATCCACGCCCGCGGGCTCACCGCGGACCAAGTGCTCGCCGGTCTCTGCGCGGAGGCCGGAGTCGAGGCGACGACTCCCGGCGAGCTGCTCGCCGCGCTGGGCGAGCGATCCCGGCCGTTCGTCGCGGTGATCGACGCGCTGGACGAGGCGACGGACCCTGACCAGCTCGCGGCTCGCGTGCTTGCGACCCTCCTGCGCGGGGCCCCGCATTCGCAGCTCCGCTTGATCCTGGGTACGCGAAGACATCTGGTCGACCGTCTCGGTGGTCACCCGAAGGTGCTGAACCTCGATTCCGAGGTGTATGCCGATCCGGCCAGCGTCACCGCGTACGTGCGGCGCTGTCTGCTCGATCTCGTACCCGGTTCGCCCTACGTCGATCAGGCGCCGGATCTCGTCGACGCTGTGTCGCAGGCGGTCGGGGACGCGGCGGGGAAGTCGTTCCTGGTCGCGTTAATCACCGGGCGAAGCCTTGCGCTGCAGCAGCGGATCCCCAATCCGTACGACGCTCGCTGGCGTGCCAGGTTGCCGCGGATGGCTTCTGAAGCCATGCGGCTCGACCTCGAGCTCCGGCTGGGTACCCAGGCGCCCCAGGCACGCGACTTGATGATGCCACTCGCCTACGCGCTGGGAAGTGGCCTGCCTTGGGAAGATATCTGGGCACCGCTGGCGTCTGCCATCGCCGAACGCGTCTACACGCTGTCGGATCTGGAGTGGCTCATCCGGCAAGCGGGCTTCTACATCGTAGAGGCGCTAGTCGCGAACCGTTCCGTGTATCGCCTGTACCACGAAGCGCTGGCGGAGTACCTGCGCTCCTGGGGAGACGAGACAGAGATCCAGCGCAAGATCGTCGAGTTCTGGATCGGGCGAACGCCATCGCGCAATGGCAGGCCAGATTGGGCGCTCGCGAGTTCATACGCTCGTCGCCACCTCGCCACCCATGCCACGGCGGCCGGCGTCTTTGACTCCCTTGTGGTCGATCCCGCATACCTACTGCACGCAGATCGTTCCCCGCTGCTTGCGGCCATGGCGTCGGCGCGCTCGCCGGAAGCGGTGGCCGCGGCGCAAGCGTACCGTCGGACGCTCAAACACCTTCGCGACAAACCTCCTGAGGAGCACGGAGCGTATCTGGAACTGGCCGCACGCTGTCACCGCTCGAGCCTTCTGGCCGAGGCGACGGCGAAGGCGTTCCCCGCTCGGCCGTGGCGCACGGTGTGGGCGCAGTGGGTGAGGCGGAGCCGGACGTCCGTCGTGCACGACCACACCGATCGGGTCACGTCGATCGCGACCGGCGAAGCCTATGACCATCCGGTCGTGGTCAGTGGCTCGATGGACGGAACTGTGCGGGTCTGGGATCTTGCGACAGGTATCTCGCAGGATGCCATTTACCGAGCTCACGACGGCGCGGTACGGGCCGTCGACTTGTTCCACCGTGACGGCGAGTCGTTCATCGCCAGCGGCGGTGACGACATGACCGTGCGGCTTTGGCATTTGGAATCGGGGCGGCCCCTGGGCGAGCCCCTCCTTGGTCATCGGCACCACGTCCGGGGTATCGCCGCCGGCGAGATTGACAACCGGCCGGTCGTCGTGTCGAGTTCGTACGACTACACCATCCGAATCTGGGACGTACTAGGCAGAACGGCGCTGGGTCAGCCGCTCACCGGCCACTCGGACAACATCACGGGCGTCGCGCTCGTCGACTCGGGCTGGCATCCACTGGTCATCAGCGGTTCGTTGGACGGCACGATCTGCGCCTGGGACGTCACGACACAGAAGCGGGTCATGAAGCGTCGGAACTGGAACGGGCTGCCGATCTACGCGATGTCGGTGCTGCAGCACGGCGACGCAGTCACCTTGACGGTCGCCAGCTCGGACGGATCGGTCTGTGCGATGGATCTCGTCACGGGGGAGCTGGTGGGCACGGTGGTGGACTGCCGGTTCAACCCGGTGCACGCCATCGCGTCTGCCGAGATCAACGGCAGTCTCATCGCGGTGTGCGGGCACAATGACCGCACCGTCCGGAGCTGGGACCTGACCTCCGGCAGTCCTTTTCGGGAGCCTTTCACCGGGCACGCGAAGAGCATCCACGCGGTCGCGGTCGGCCAGCTCGACGGTCAGCCGCTGGCGATCAGCGGGGGCGACGACGGCGCGGTGCAGGTGCACGACCTCGGATCACGCGGCGTGGACGCCACGGCGATCGGTGCTCACCTCCGCGGCATCAGGTGCGTCGAAATCGGCAGGCTGCGTGATCGGACTGTGGTGGTCAGCGGCAGTGACGATCGCACAATTCGCTTGTGGGACCTGCGAACGGGCGACCCGATCGGGCAGCCCATGAGCGGACACACGGCATCCGTGCGCGCCCTGGCGACGTACGGAAGCGGGATTGACGGACCGGTGGTGCTGGTCAGCGGAAGTGATGACGGCACGGTCCGGGTCTGGGACCTCGAAGCCGGCGTGCAGTTGCGCACTCTGCCGTTCGTACACGGTATTCCGGTTCGTGCGGTCGCCGCCGTCGACGTGGACGGCAATCTGGCCGTCGCGAGCGGAGCGCAGGACGATTCGGTGATGGTGTGGGACTTCGAAACGGGGCGCCGGCTGGCGAGTGTCCTGGTCGGCTACCTCTACCCGGTTCTCGTGGTGGCGATCGGGCGTGCGAGAGGCCGGGTGGCGACGCTGAAGTCGTACTGGGGCACAGAGGGAACACCTGTTCCTCTTTGGGGCCCCATCCGTGGAGCGTTCTCGGCGAAACAGAGCCAGGAAGACTCGGACCGCCTGATCACGTCGCTGGTGTCGGTCAGGGGAAAGTCCGTGGTTGCGTCCGGCGATGACGAGGGGACCCTGCGTATGTGGGCGCTGGGAGACGGACGCCGTGGGCTGTTCGGCCTCCGGCGCGGTACTTCCCTACGGTTGATCTCCGAGGTGGGTGGAGACAGTCCGATCACCGCCATCGCACACAGCGCCGAGCACGGGCTGGCCGTCGCTCGTTTGCACGTCGTCGAAGTCGCCGCCGATCGTGGCGCGCGACGAGTCATCCACCTCGACGCGGAGATCAGAGATCTGGCCTTCACGGATTTCGGGAGCCTGGTCGTCGGGACAGCGCAGGGCGTCGTCGTCCTGGATATCTGATGGTGTGGGGTTCCAGAAGTCGGTCCGCGCATCTGATCTGCGGCGACAGGCGTGTTAGACGGGCAGGCATGATCGCCAGCCATGGCGTTGCGTCTGCTCCATCTGATCTTTCTTCGGCTGGTGGGTCTGCTGGTGTTGCTCGGGCGCTCGTCGGCGTCCAAGGACGTCGAGTTGCTGGTGCAGCGCCACGAGGTCGCCGTGCTGCGCAGAGGCAACCCGAAACCTCGCCTGGAGTGGGCCGACCGGCCGTGGTCGCGGCGTTGGTCCGGCTGCTGCCCAAGACGCTACGAACACGCCGGCTGGTTACCGCGGGCACGATCCTGCGCTGGCACCGTCGACTGGTAGCCAAGAAATGGACCTATCCACACCGGCACGGGCGTCCACCCGTCGACGAGGCGATCGCCGGGCTGATCGAACAGATGGCCACAGAGAACCACAGCTGGGGCTACCAGAGGATCCAGGGTGAGCTGCTCAAGCTCGGACACCAGGTCGGCTCCTCGACGATCCGGCAGATCCTGAAGCGGGCACGCATACCTCCGGCGCCGGCCCGGCACACCGACACAACCTGGCGGCAGTTCTGCGTACACAGGCCTCGACGATGCTGGCCTGCGACTTCTTCCAGTGCCCCACGAGGCGCTATATGATCGAGTGGAGGTGAAAGGACTCCGCCGCTGGTCAGTCGTAGCTGGCCGGTGAAGCTGAGGGCAGTCGATACGTGGGAACGGGTCTGCGCCATCCGCGACACCTCGTACGGCAGCACACCCGTGAGCACGTCGAGCACGAGGCGCCGCCGCGTCGCGCCCGCGAGGGCTTTTTCGCGGCGCCAGGAGCGCTCGGGGTCGTCCTCGTCCATGAAGTGCTCGATGAGCGGCTCGGCGACCACCCGGTACGGGTTCAGGATCCCGGGCTGGGCGTTGAGCAGGTTGATCGGCCGCGCGAACGGCCGCAGCTCCGGCAGGTCGCACAGCCGCGACAGCGGCCCGGACGGGTCGAGGATCGTCCAGTTCGCCCCCGCCCGCAGGGTCTTGTAGACGATGCCACCGCCGAGGAACGACTTACCACCACCCAGACCCGCCACCATGGCCGTCAGGCCGGAGCCGTCGCGGATCTCCTGGGCCATCCACGGGTCCCAGGCCACCGGGCGGCGGGTCGCCGTGCACGTTTCGCCGAGCAGGATGCCGCGGCGGTCGCCGACCTCCGCGGTCGCCGTCGGGACCGCCGAGGACGCCCAGACCACCGAGCCGCGGCGCATGTACGCCGCCGAGGCCAGCGGCTCGCCCGGGATGAACTCCCGGGCCATCGCGTACTGGGCCTCGGGGTGCTCGATGGCGATCTTCGGCTTGTACAGGTCGAGCAGCTGCTGGGCCAGGCGCAGCGCGTCGCGCTCGGTCGGGCCGGACACCGCCAG
>NZ_JBEZYB010000080.1:0-34276 GCF_040638285.1 Amycolatopsis sp. NPDC026612 | reverse complement strand
CGCCGGCGAGGGCGGCGGCCTGCGCGCGCAGAGCTTCGGGCGACCGGGCCGACAGCACCCAGGGCACGACCCGGCCGGGCTCGTCGGGCCCGGCCGCAGGCACGTCTTCGGCCGGCGCTTCTTCCAGGATCGTGTGCACGTTGGTACCGCTCATGCCGAACGCCGAGATCGCGGCCCGCCGCGGCCGGTCCGAGTGCCACTCGCGGCGCTCGGTGAGCAGCTCGACGGCCCCCGCCGACCAGTCCACCCGCGACGACGGTTCGTCGACGTGCAGGGTCGGCGGGAGGACGCCGTGGCGCATGGCCATGACCATCTTGATGACCCCGGCGACCCCCGCGGCCGCCTGGGTGTGGCCGATGTTGGACTTCACCGAGCCGAGCCACAACGGGATCGGCCGGTCCTGGCCGTAGGTCGCCAGCAGCGCCTGTGCCTCGATCGGATCACCCAGCGTCGTCCCGGTGCCGTGCGCCTCGACGACATCGACGTCCGAAGTGGACAGACCGGCGTCGGCCAGCGCGGCCCGGATGACCCGCTGCTGTGACGGACCGTTGGGCGCGGTCAGGCCGTTTGAGGCACCGTCCGAGTTCACCGCCGAACCCCGCACGACCGCCAGAACCGGGTGCCCGTGGCGACGCGCGTCGGACAGCCGCTCCACGACGACCATGCCGCTGCCCTCGCCCCACGACGTGCCGTCGGCGGATTCGGCGAACGCCTTGCACCGGCCGTCCGGGGCCAGGCCGCGCAGCCGGCTGAACGCGATGAACGACCCCGGGGTCGGCAGCACGGTGACACCGCCGGCGAGCGCGAGGTCGCACTCCCCCTGCTGCAGGGCCCGCACCGCCAGGTGCAGGGCGACCAGGGACGACGAACACGCCGTGTCGACCGTGAGCGTCGGCCCCTCCAGCCCGAACGCGTACGCAATGCGTCCGGAAAGGACACTAGCGGCGTTGCTCGTCGCGAGGTGCCCTTCGAGCGCCTCCGCGGACCTCAGCATGAGGGTGCCGTAGTCCTGGCCGTTCGAGCCGACGAAGACCCCCGTCCGGCTGCCCTTCAGCGACGGTGGCCGGATCCCCGCGTGCTCCAGGGCCTCCCACGACGTCTCCAGCAGCAGCCGCTGCTGCGGGTCCATGGCCAGGGCTTCTCGCGGGGAAATGCCGAAGAACCCGGCGTCGAAATCGGCGACACCGTCGACGAAGCCGCCCTCGCGCACGTACGACGTCCCCGGTGTCTCCGGGTCCGGGTCGTACAGCGAGCCGAGGTCCCAGCCGCGGTCCCCGGGGAACCCGGAGATCGCGTCCCGGCCGCTCTCGACCAGCTCCCACAGCTGCGCCGGGGTGCGGACGCCGCCCGGGAACCGGCAGCCGAGGCCGACGATCGCGACCGGCTCGGTGGTCTGCGCCTCCTGGAGCCGGCGGCGGGTGTCCTGCAGATCGGCCGTGACCCGCTTGAGGAAGTAGCGGAGCTTCTCCTCGTTGTCCATCGTCTTCACTCCATGCAGTCGCGGGCGCCGGATCAGGAGATGCCGAACTCTTTGCCGAGGAGGTCGAACATCTCCTCGTCGCTGGCGGTTTCGAGGCTCGGGGTTTCGAGGCTGGGGGCGGCCGGCTCGGCCGTCCAGCCCGCGGTGAGCAGCCGCAGCCGGTCGGCGACGCGGGCGCGGTCGGATTCGCCGAGGGCCGCTCCGACGCGGCCGAGCTCGTCGAGCAGCCCGTCGGCTCCCCGGGGCGCCGGCTCGTTCGCCCGCAGTTCCGCGGTCAGGTACCGGGCCAGCGAGGACGGCGACGGGTGGTCGAAGACGAGCGTCGCGGACAGGTTCAGCCCGGTGACGCGGTCCAGGCGGTTGCGGAGCTCGACCGCGGTCAGCGACGTGAAGCCGGTTTCGCTGAACGCCCGGTCCGGGGCCACGTCGGCCGCCCGGCCGTGGCCGAGGACCGCGGCGACGTGCTCGCGGACGACACCGAGGACGAGTTCGCCCGCCTCGGCCGCGGACCGCCCGGCCAGGCGGTCGCCGAGGCCGGCGGGCGCTTCGGCGACCGGAGCCGCCGGGGCCAGCTCGGCGTAGAGCGGCCGGGCCGAGGGGTGGGTGTCCCAGTCGATGTCGGCGACGACCTGGGAGTGGGTGGCCCGGCTGAGCACCGCCGCGGCCGCCGCCGCGGGCAGCGGGGTGACGCCGGCGCGCCGCATCCGGTCCGCTCCCCCGGCGGCCATGCCCGCGCCCGCCCACGGGCCCCACGCGATCGAGGCGGCCGCCTCGCCGGCCGCGCGACGGCGCTGGGCGAGCGCGTCCAGTTCGGCGTTCGCGGCCGCGTAGTTCGCCTGTCCCGCGGCACCGGCCGCGCCGGCGAGCGAGGAGAACAGCACGAAGGCGTCGAGGTCGCCGGTCAGCTCGTCGAGGATCCGGGCCCCGGTCACCTTGGCCCGCAGCACCTCGGCGAACCGGTCGCCGGTCAGGGTGTCGACGACGCCGTCGTCGAGGACGCCCGCCGCGTGCACCACCGCCGACACCGGGTGCTCGGCCAGCAGGGCCGCGACCGCGTCCCGGTCGGCGACGTCGCAGGCGACGACCGTCACCCGGTCGTCCGGGGCCTCGCCACCGCGGCGGCTCGCCAGGACGACGTGCCCGGCCCCGTGGTCCAGCAGCCAGCGGGCGACGTGCCCGCCGAGCGCGCCGGTGCCGCCGGTGACGAGCACCGTGCCCGCGGGCGTCCACTGTGGACCGGGGCCGGTGTCGCGGACGAGACGGCGGGCGAAGACCCCGCCGGGCCGGACGGCGACTTCGTCCTCGCCACCGGCGGCGAGCACCGCGCAGAGCCTCGGGCCGTCCTCGGCGCCGAAGGTTTCCGGCAGGTCGACGAGGCCGCCCCAGCGGTTCGGGTGCTCCATCGCGACCGTCCGGCCGAAGCCCCAGAACTGCGCCTGGGCCGGGTCCGCGACGGTGTCGCCGTCGGCCGTCGCGACCGCGCCGCGGGTGGCGCACCACAGCGGCGCGGCGACGCCCGCGTCACCGAGGCCCTGGACCAGGGCGAGCGTCTGCGGCAACCCGGCGGCCACGGCCGGCGCGGGAGCACCGGTCGCGAAGGCGAGCAGTGACAGCGCCCCGGCCGGCGTGGCGCCTTCCTCCGCCAGCTTGGCCTCGACGAGCTTCGCGACCGTGCTGCGGTCGGCGTCCTCGGGAACGCGGACGACCAGGGGCCGCGCTCCGGACGTCGCGAAGGCACCGGCCACCGCGGCCACGGTGGCGGCGTCGTCGAGGGTCTCCGGCAGCACGAACAGCCAGTCGCCGGACACCGCGGCGCCGGTTTCCCGCAGTTCGCGCCAGACGACGCGGTAGCGCCAGGCGTCGGAACTCACCCGGCTCGCCCGCCGCCAGCCGGACAGGGCCGGCAGGGCGGTGGCGATGGAGGCGCGCTGGTCGCCGTCGAGACCGAGCAGCGACCCGAGCGACTCCAGATCTTCGCCTTCGACGGCTTTCCAGAACTCGGCGTCCACTTCGGACATCGGGGCGGCGAGCGCGGGCTCGGGCCAGAAGCGCTGCCGCCGGAAGGGGTAGGTGGGCAGGTCCACCGGGCGGGCGGGCGGGTAGAACGCGGCCCAGTCGATCGGCACACCGGCCGTGTGGAGGGTCGCGAGCGCGGTCAGGACCGACCGCTCCTCGCCGCGGTCGCGGCGCAGGGCCGGGACGGCCGTGCCGCCGGTGACCATCGGGGTCAGCACGGCGTCCGGGCCCAGCTCCAGGAACGTGGTGACCCCGGCACCGGCCAGTGTTTCGAGCCCGTCGGCGAACCGGACGGCTTCCCGGACGTGCCGGACCCAGTAACCGGCGGTGAACGGCTCGGCGAGAGCGCCGCTCACGTTCGAGATCACCGGGATTTCCGCCGGGTGGTACGTCAGGCTTTCGGCGACCGCGCGGAACTTCGCCAGCATCGGGTCCATCAGCGGGGAGTGGAAGGCGTGGCTCACGGTGAGCCGCTTGGTCTTGATCCCGCGCCCGGCGAACTCCGCGGCGATCTCGAGCACCGCGGCCTCGTCGCCGGAGATCACCACCGACGCCGGGCCGTTCACCGCCGCGATCGAGACCCGGCCGGTCACGGAAATGCCGGATTCGGGGGCGGCGATGGACACCATCGCGCCTTCGGCGGGGAGGGCCTCCATCAGCGACGCCCTCGCGGCCACCAGCCGGCAGGCGTCCTCGAGGGAAAGCACCCCGGCGACGTGGGCGGCGACCAGTTCGCCGATCGAGTGCCCGGCGACGAAGTCCGGCCGCACGCCCCACGCCGTCACCAGCCGGTGGAGCGCGACTTCGACGGCGAACAGCGCGGGCTGGGTGTAGCCGGTCCGGTCGAGCCGGTCGCCGCCGTCGAAGACGATCTCGCGCAGGGAGGCGTCGAGCAGGCCGTCGAACTGCGCGCACACGGCGTCGAAGGCGTCGGCGAACACCGGGAACCGGGCGTACAGCTCGCGGCCCATCCCGGCGCGCTGGGCGCCCTGACCGGTGAACAGCACGGCCAGGCGGCCACCGGGGACGGCGGTGCCGCGCACGGCGTTGTCCAGGTCGGCCAGCCCGGCCAGGAGCTGGTCGCGGTCCCCGAGGACGACAGCCCGGTGCTCCAGGGCCGCACGACCGGTCGCCAGGGTGCGGCCGACCTCGGCCACCGGAGCGTCCTCGCCGACCGCGGCGCGGAGGCGCCGGGCCTGCTCGTGCAGGGCCGGCTCGTCCTTCGCCGACAGCGGCCAGAGCGTGAGTCCCTGCTGCACGGGGGATGGGGGCTCGGGCTCGCCCGCTTCGAGGACGAGGTGGGCGTTGGTGCCGCTGACGCCGAACGCCGACACCCCGGCGCGGCGGGCGTGCCCGGTCTCCGGCCACGGAGTCGCTTCGGTGAGCAGTTCCACGGACCCCGCCGACCAGTCCACCTGGGACGAAGGCGCGTCGACGTGCAGCGTCCGCGGGAGGACGCCGTGGCGCATGGCCATGACCATCTTGATGACCCCGGCGATGCCCGCGGCGGCCTGGGTGTGGCCGATGTTGGACTTCACCGAGCCGAGGAGCAGCGGGATCGACCGGTCCTGACCGTAGGTCGCCAGCAGCGCCTGTGCCTCGATCGGATCACCCAGTCTGGTCCCGGTGCCGTGGGCCTCGACGACATCGACGTCCGAAGTGGACAGACCGGCGTCCGCGAGCGCGGCCCGGATGACCCGCTGCTGTGACGGACCGTTGGGCGCGGTCAGGCCGTTTGAGGCGCCGTCGGAGTTCACGGCCGATCCGCGCAGGACCGCCAAGACCCGGTGGCCGCGGCGACGCGCGTCGGACAGCCGCTCCAGGAGCACGAGCCCGGCGCCTTCGCCCCAGCCGGTGCCGTCCGCCGCCTCGGCGAACGCCTTGCACCGGCCGTCGGAAGCCAGGCCGCGCTGACGGCTGAACTCGACGAACGTGGCGGGGGTGGACATCACGGTCGCGCCGCCGGCGAGCGCGAGGTCGCACTCACCGCGGCGCAGGGCCTGCGCCGCGAGGTGGATGGCGACCAGCGACGAGGAGCAGGCGGTGTCGACGGTCAGCGCGGGACCTTCGAGGCCGAACGCGTAGGCCAGCCGGCCGGACACGACCGCGGCGGCGTTGCCGGTGCCGATGAAGCCGCCGACCTCCTCGCCTGCCGCGCCGAGCAGACCGGCGTAGTCCTGGCCGTTGGTGCCGGCGAAGACGCCGGTGCGGCTGCCGCGCAGCGCGTGCGGGTCGATGCCGGCCCGTTCGAAGACCTCCCAGGTGATCTCCAGCAGCAGCCGCTGCTGCGGGTCCATGGCGAGGGCTTCCCGCGGCGAGATCCCGAAGAAGGCCGCGTCGAACTCCGCCGCCGTGTCGAGGAAACCGCCGTCGCGGACGTAGCTGTGGCCGCTCTTGCCCGGGTCCGGGTCGTAGAGCGCGCCGAGGTCCCAGCCGCGGTCCCCGGGCAGACCGGTCATCGCGTCGACGCCGTCGGCGACGAGCCGCCAGAGGTCCTCCGGCGTGGCGACCGCGCCGGGGAACCGGCAGCCCATCGCGACGAGCGCGATCGGCTCTTCGGTGTGGGTCACGAACCCGGTGCCGGCCGGTTCCGGCAGGCGGCCGAGCAGCTCGCCGTGCAGGTGCCGGGCCAGCGCGGCCGGGGTCGGGTGGTCGAACACCAGCGTCGCGGGCAGGCTCAGCCCGGTCGCCGCGTCGAGGCGGTTGCGCAGCTCCACCGCGGTCAGCGAGGTGAACCCGCTGTCGGAGAACGCCCGTCCGGGGTCGACCGCGGCCGCGTCCACGTAGCCGAGCACGGCCGCGACGTAGGTGCGGGTCAGCTCGAGGACCGTCCGGGCCGCGTCCTGTTCGGACAGTCCGGCGAGCAGCCCCGCCGGTTCCGCGGCCGCCGGCTCCGGGCCGCTCGCGGCCGGCTCGGCGAACCCGGTGAACAGCGGCCGGGGCCGGACGGCCCGCAGCGCCGGGAGGTAGACGTCCCAGTCGAGATCGGCCACCACGGCCACCGGCGCCTCGGCCGTCGCGTCGAGGGCGAGGGCGTCGAGGGCGAGACCGGGCTCCAAGGCACCGACGCCCGCGGCCCGCAGGCGCCGCCGCGCTCCGGCGTCGCCCGCGGCCATCCCGTCGCCCGCCCAGGGGCCCCACGCGATGGAGACGGCGGGCAGACCGGCGGCCCGCCGCTGCTGGGCGAGCGCGTCGAGGTGGGCGTTGGCGGCGGCGTAGCTGCCTTGGCCCGCGGCACCGAACGCGCCGGCCACGGACGAGAACAGGACGAACGCGTCGAGGCCGCCGGTGAGGGCGGCCAGGTTCTCGGCCGCGGTCGCCTTCGCGCGCAGCACGGCGTCGAACCGCTCCGGCGTGAGGGACTCGATGACGCCGTCGTCCAGGACCCCCGCCGCGTGCACCACGGCACGCAGGTCCTCGGGGAGCACGGCGGCCAAGGCGTCGCGGTCGGCGGCGTCGCAGGCCACGATCGAGACCGCACAGCCGAGAGCGGTCAGCTCGCGTTCGAGGTCCGCGGCACCCGGCGCGGCCGGTCCGCGGCGGCTGAGCAGCACCAGCCGCTCGGCACCGACGGCGGCCAGCCGCCGCGCGACCTGGGCGCCGAGTGCGCCCGTGCCGCCGGTGACCAGCACGGTCCCCCGCGGTTGCCAAGCCTCGCCCGGCGTCGCGGAACGGCGTTCCAGCCGCCGCGCGAAGATCCCGGACGGGCGCACCGCGACCTCGTCCTCGGTCCCGGCGAGCACGGCGGCGAGCCGTTCGCGGCCGCGCTCGTCCAGCTCGGCGGGCAGGTCGAGCAGGCCGCCCCAGCGTTGCGGGTACTCCATCGCCGCCGTCCGGCCGAGGCCCCAGACCTGGGCCTGGACCGGTGCTTCGACGCGGTCGGCGCGCACGGCCGCGACCGCGCCGCGGGTGAGGCACCACAGCCGTCCGCCGACGCCGAGGTCGCCGAGGACCTGCAGCACGGTGGCCGTGCCCGCGGCGACGCCGAGGCCGCCGTCCGCGAAGGCCAGCAACGAAACCACACCGTCCACTGCGGACTCGCCGAGCACCTCCCGGACCCGCTCGGCGAACTCCGCGCGCGGCAGCAGCGGGTCGACCCGCACGGGGGTGATCCGCCCGCCGCGTTCGATGATCGCCTGCGCGACCCCGGCCACGACACCCGTTTCGCCCGCTTCCGGCACGACCAGCAGCCAGTGGCCGGCGGGCGCGGCGGTGCCCTGCGGCACCGGACGCCAAGCCACGCCGTACCGCCAGGAATCCACAGTGGACGCTTGACGGCGCCGCCGGTACCAGGCCGACAGCGCCGGGGTCACCGCCTCGGCGACGTCGGCGTCCAGCATCAGTTCGGCAGCGAGCTCGCCCCGCTCGACGACGTCCCAGAAGCCGGAGTCATCCCCACGGATCGGGCCGGGTTCTCCGGCGAGCCAGTAGGTCCGGTGCCGGAAGGCGTAGGTGGGCAGGTCGACCCGGCGGCCACCGGGGAAGAACGACGTCCAGTCGACCTCGACACCGTGCACGTGAACAGTGCTCAGTGCCGTGAGCAGTGCTCTCTCATCGTCGCGGTCACGTCGCAGCGCGGCGACCGCGGGGCCGTCGACCATCGCGCTGAGCACGGCATCGGGACCCAGCTCCAAGAACACGCCGACCCCGGCGGACTCCATTGTGGACACGCCATCGGCGAACCGGACGGTCTCCCGCACGTGGCGAACCCAGTAGTCCGCGGTGAACGGCTCGGCGAGAGCACCGCTCACATTCGAGATCACCGGGATTTCCGCCGGGTGATATGTCAGTGTCTCCGCGACCGCGCGGAACTCGTCCAGCATGGGATCCATCAGCGGCGAGTGGAACGCGTGACTCACCTTCAGCCGCTTGGTCTTCGGGAACTTCGCCGCGACCTCGAGCACCGCGGCCTCGTCGCCGGAGATCACCACCGACTCCGGGCCGTTGACGGCCGCGATGGAGACGCCCTCGGGGAGGGAGCTGGCCGGTTCCGGGGCGGCGATCGACACCATCGCCCCGCCCGGCGGCAGCGCCTGCATCAGCGACGCCCGCGCCGACACCAGACGGCACGCGTCCGCCAGCGAAAGCACCCCGGCGACATGCGCGGCCGAAATCTCCCCGATCGAATGCCCGGCCACGAAATCCGGCCGCACCCCGAAGGACTCCACCAGCCGGAACAACGCCACCTCGACCGCGAACAACGCGGGCTGGGTGAACTCGGTCCGATCGAGCAGCTCAGCGTCGCCGAAGGCCGCACGCAACTCCGGGCCGAAGTGCGCGAGCACGGCATCGAACGCTTCGGCGTAGACCGGGAAGCGGTCATAGAGGCCCCTGCCCATTCCGGCCCGTTGGGCGCCCTGGCCGGTGAACAGCACGGCGAGCCGCCGGTCCGGGCGCGCGATGCCGGTCGCCGCCGGGGTGTCCAGTGCGGCGAGGAGCTCCTCCCGGTCACGGCCGACCACGACGAGCCGGTGTTCGAGGGCGGCGCGGGAGTTCAGCAGCGAAAAGCCGACGTCGGCGGGGGAAAGCTCCGGCCGCGCTTCGACGTGCGCGCGCAGGCGCCCGGCCTGCGCGGTGAGCGCGTCCGCGTCGCGGGCGGACAGCAGCCACGGGACCGGGACGGCCGTCGCCGGGGGCCCGGGCTCGGCCGCACCGGCCGGGGCCTGCTCGAGGATCGTGTGGGCGTTGGTGCCGGAGATGCCGAACGACGAGATGCCGGCGCGGCGCGGCCGTCCGGTTTCGGGCCAGCGCCGGGCGCCGGTGAGCAGCTCGATCGCGCCGGATTCCCAGTCGACGCGCGACGACGGCGCGTCCACGTGCAGGGTCTTCGGGAGCACGCCGTGCCGCAGCGCCATGACGACCTTGATCACGCCCGCGACACCCGCGGCGGCCTGGGTGTGCCCGATGTTGGACTTGAGCGAGCCCAGCCACAGCGGTTCCTCGCGGTCCTGCCCGTAGGTGGCCAGGAGCGCTTGGGCCTCGATCGGGTCGCCGAGGGTGGTGCCGGTGCCGTGCGCTTCGACGGCGTCCACTTCGGACGGTGCGAGGCCCGCGCCGGCCAGCGCGGCCCGGATGACCCGTTGCTGCGATGGCCCGTTCGGGGCGGTCAGGCCGTTGGACGCGCCGTCGGAGTTCACCGCGGAACCCCGGACCACGGCGAGGACTTCGTGACCGTGGCGGCGCGCGTCGGACAGGCGTTCCAGCAGCACCAGGCCGGCGCCTTCACCCCAGCCGGTGCCGTCCGCGGCCTCCGCGAACGCCTTGCAGCGGCCGTCGGAGGCGAGGCCGCCCTGCCGGTCGAACTCCACGAACATGCCGGGCTGCGCCATCACCGCGACGCCGCCCGCCAGTGCCAGGTCGCACTCGCCGCGGCGCAGGGCCTGCGCCGCCCAGTGCAGCGCGACCAGCGACGACGAGCAGGCGGTGTCGATCGAGACGGCGGGCCCTTCGAAGCCGAAGGTGTAGGCCACGCGGCCGGAGACGACGCTGGTCGCGTTGCCGGTCAGCAGGTGGCCTTCGACGCCGGCGGCCACTTCGGCCACGCCGCTGCCGTAGGCCTGGTGCGCGGCGCCGACGAAGACGCCGGTGCTGCTGCCCCGCAGCGAGCGCGGGTCGATCCCGGCGCGTTCCAGTGCTTCCCAGGAGAGCTCCAGCAGCAGCCGCTGCTGCGGATCCATGGCCAGGGCCTCGTGCGGGGAGATGCCGAAGAACTCGGCGTCGAAGCCGCCCGCGTCGTGGACGAACCCGCCCTCGGCGGCGGACAGGGCCGCGAGGTCCCAGCCGCGGTCGGCGGGCAGCGCCGTCAGCGCGTCCCGGCCGGTCTCGACCAGGCGCCACAGGTCTTCCGGCGAGGTCACCTCGCCGGGGTAGCGGCAGCTCATCGCGACGATGGCGATCGGGTCGTCGTCGACGACGGCCGTTTTCGCCGCGGCGGCGGCGGGTCCGGTGTCGCCGGCCAGCTCCGCCTGCAGCAGCGTGGCCAGCGCCTGCGGGTTCGGGTGGTCGAAGACGACCGTCGCCGGCAGCCGCAGGCCGGTGACCGCGGTGAGCCGGTTGCGCAGTTCGACGGCGGTCAGGGAGTCGAAGCCCAGGTCCTTGAACGCCTTGGCCGGATCGACGGCGTCCGCGCCGTCGTGGCCGAGGACCGCCGCGACGTGGGTGCGGACGAGGTCGAGCAGGAACCGGCGGACGTCCTCGCCCCCGAGCCCGGCCAGCCGGGCGGCGAGCCCGTCGGTGCCCGGCCCCCGTCCGGCCGCGCGGCGGGTGCGCACGCGGACCAGGCCGTGCCACAGCGGGGGCAGGTGCTCGGCCTGGGCGCGCAGCGCGGCGAGGTCGACGCGGACCGGGACCACGCACCCGGCGCCGGCGACCTGGGCGGCGTCGAACAGCGCCAGTGCCTCCGCGGTGCCGAGGGCGCCGACGCCGGACCGGGCGATCCGCGCGAGGTCGCCGTCGTCGAGGGTGCCGGTCATGCCGCTCGCTTCGGCCCACTGGCCCCAGGCGAGGGAGACGCCGGGCAGGCCGCCGGCCCGGCGGCGGGTGGCGAGCGCGTCGAGAGCGGCGTTGGCGGCCGCGTAGCCGGCCTGACCGGCGGCACCGGCCACGCCGGCGAGCGAGGAGTACAGCACGAACCAGGCGAGGTCCCGGTCGCGGGTCAGCTCGTGCAGGTTCAGCGCGGCGTCGACCTTCGGCCTGACGACGGTGTCGACCCGGCCGGGGGTGAGCGACTCGACGACCCCGTCGTCCAGCACGCCCGCGGTGTGGACGACACCGGTCAGGTTCACCGAGTCCAGCAGCGCGGCGAGGGCGGCGCGGTCGGTGACGTCGCAGCTTTCGACGCGAACTGAGGCGCCGAGGTCCGTCAGGTCCGCGGCGAGGGCGGCCGCACCCGGGGCGTCGGCGCCGCGGCGGCTGGTCAGCAGCAGGTTCCGGACGCCGTGTGCGGTCACGAGGTGGCGGGCCAGCAGCCCGCCGAGGGTCCCGGTGCCGCCGGTGACGAGCACGGTCCCGGCCGGGTCCGGTGGTGCCGGGACGGTCAGGACGTTCTTGCCGACGTGCCTGGCCTGGCTGATGAACCGGAACGCGTCGGGCGCGCGGACGACGTCCCAGGCGCGGGTCGGCAGCGGGCTCAGCGCCCCGCTCGCGAACAGCGTCAGCAGGGTGCGCAGGATTTCCTGGAGCCGGTCCGGGCCGGGGTCGGCGAGGTCGAACGGGTGGTAGCCGACGCCGTCGAGCGCGGCGGGGTCCCGCAGGTCGGTCTTGCCCATCTCGACGAACCGGCCGCCGGGGGCGAGCAGCCCGAGCGAAGCGTCGGTGAAGGCGCCGGTCAGCGAGTTCAGCACGACGTCGACGCGTTCGGCCGCGAACTTCCGTGCGAACTCGAGGTCACGCGAAGACGCGAGGTGCGTGACGCCGAGGGCGCGGACGGCGTCCTGCTTCGCCGGGCTCGCCGTGGCGAACACCTCGGCGCCGGTCCAGCGCGCGAGCTGGACGGCGGCCATCCCGACGCCACCGGCGGCCGCGTGGACGAGCACGGACTGCCCGGCGGCCAACCCGCCGAGGTCGAACAGCCCGTAGTAGGCGGTGACGAACGCGACCGGCACGGACGCGGCCTCGGCGAAGGTCCACCCGGCGGGCACCGGGACGAGCAGGCGGGCATCGGTCACCGCGGACGGGCCGAACGCGCCGGTGAACAGGCCGAACACGCGATCACCGACAGCGAACCCGGTGACGTCCGGCGCGACTTCGGTGACGACACCGGCGGCCTCGGACCCGAGGACAGCGGCCGGATCGGGGTACATGCCGAGCGCGACGAGGACGTCGCGGAAGTTGACCCCGGCCGCGCGCACGGCGACCCGGACGTGCCCGTTCGCGAGGGGCTCCGGCGGTTCCGGCCGGAGGGTGAGACCGTCGAGGGTGCCGCCGGTGGCGGTCAGCCGCCAGTGCGCCCCCGGGACGGTCAGGGCACCACTGTGGGCGCGCGCGAGGCGCGGTGCCGTGAAGGCCCCTTCGCGGACGGCGACCTCGGGTTCGCCAGCGGGCAGGGTGGTGAGATCGGGCCACGGCGCGTCGTCGAGATCGAGGAGCTGGAACCGCCCGGGGTGCTCGGACTGCGCGGACCGCACCAAACCCTGGGCGGCGGCCGCGG
Organism: Amycolatopsis sp. NPDC026612; assembly: GCF_040638285.1. Taxonomy (NCBI): domain Bacteria; kingdom Bacillati; phylum Actinomycetota; class Actinomycetes; order Pseudonocardiales; family Pseudonocardiaceae; genus Amycolatopsis; species Amycolatopsis sp. NPDC026612. Next base: position 21,632 of record NZ_JBEZYB010000080.1, on the reverse strand, counting down.
CGGGATCGGTGCCGGCGTCCCGGGTGACGACGACGAGGCGCCCGGGCCGGTCGGCGGCGAGCCAGGACTGGACGAGGGCGAGGGTCCGGTGGGTCGCCTCGCGAACCACCTCGAACGTCGCGAGTGAGTCATTCGCGACGGTCGAGGTCGGCACCGCGGCGAAGACGAGGGAGGCATCGATGTCCACATCGGACACCACAGGCAGGCCGATGCCGAAGGTGTCGGGCCCGAGGACGACCGCATCGCCGGCCGGCCCGGCGGCGATTGGCGTCCGGTCGAGCCGGAAGAGCGAGCCGTGCTGGACCGGGGCGGCCGCGGTGGCGGAGATCGGGCGCAGCACGAGGGAACCGACCGAGGCGACCGCGCCACCGGACTGGTCGCAGACGGTCACGGCGACGGCGTTGTCCCCGGCCGGGGACAGCCGGACGCGCAGGGCTGTGGCGCCGGAAGCGTGCAGGGCGACGCCGCTCCAGGAGAACGGCATGCCCCCGGTTGTGGGGGTGGCGGTCGCGGGAGCGGCGGTCGCAGGGGCGGTGGCCGCGAGCGCGGCGGCCGTGGGAGCAGGGGCAGCGGCCGGGCCGACCGCGTCGGCAGTGGCGGGGGCAGCGCCGGCCGGGCCTGCCAGGCCGAGCGGGTGCAGTGCCGCGTCCAGCAGGGCCGGGTGCAGGCCGAACGTTGCTGCTTCCGCGCGGAACTCCTCGGGCAGCGTGACCTCGGCGAACGTGTCGCCGCCGCGGTGCCAGACCCGGCCCAGGCCGTGGAAGGCCGGGCCGTACGTGAAGCCGAGGGCGGCGAGCTGGTCGTAAAGGCCGTCGGTCGGGACCTGCTCGGCGCCGGGTGGGGGCCACTCGGTCAGCTCCACGGCCTCGGGTGCGCCGGTCGCGAGGAGGCCGCTCGCGTGGCGGGTCCAGGTGTCGGTGTCCTGGCCGGGCGTCGCGCCGTCGTCCGGGCGGGAATACAGCGTCAGTTCCCGGCGGCCCGCGCCGTCGGCCGGGCCGACGAAGACCTGGACCACGACGCCGCCTCGGGTGGGCAGGGCCAGCGGGGCTTCGAGGGTCAGCTCGTCGACGACGTCGCAGCCGACCTGGTCGCCGGCGCGAACCGCCAGTTCCAGCAACGCCGTGCCCGGGACGAGGACCGCGCCGCCCAGAGCGTGGCCGGCGAGCCACGGCTGGGTGTCCGAAGACAGCCGTCCGGTGAAGACGACGCCGTCGTGGCCCGCCAAGCTGACCGCCGCGCCGAGCAGCGGGTGGTCGAGCGCGCCCAGGCCGAGCGAACCGGCGTCGCCGCGAGCTGTGCCGCTGCGCGGCCAGAACCGTTCGCGCTGGAACGCGTAGGCGGGCAGGTCGATCCGGCGGCCGCCGGGGAAGAACGGTGTCCAGTCGACCGGAATCCCGTGCACGTGGAGCGTTGCCAGCGCGGTTGCCAGCGTGCGCTCTTCGTCGCGGTCACGCCGCAACGCGGGGATCGCCGTGCCGGGCGCCATCGCGCTGAGGACGCCGTCCGGGCCCAGCTCCAGGAACACGCCGACTCCGGCAGACTCCATTGTGGACAAACCGTCGGCGAACCGGACCGCCTCCCGCACGTGCCGCACCCAGTAATCCGCCGTGAACGGCTCCGCGAGAGCACCGCTCACATTCGAGATCACCGGGATTTCCGCGGGGTGGTAAGTCAGCGTCTCCGCCACCGCCCGGAACTCCGCCAGCATCGGCTCCATCAGCGACGAGTGGAAAGCATGACTCACCGCCAACCGCTTGGTCTTCGCGAACTTCGCGGCAACCTCCAGCACCGCAGCCTCGTCCCCGGAAATCACCACCGACTCCGGCCCGTTCACCGCCGCAATCGAGACACCCTCGGTCAGCACGATGTCGGCCTCAGAAGCCGCGATCGACACCATCGCCCCACCCGGCGGGAGCGCCTGCATCAATGACGCCCGCGCGGACACCAGGCGGCACGCATCCTCAAGCGACAGAACCCCGGCCACGTGCGCAGCCGAAATCTCGCCGATCGAGTGACCGGCCACGAAGCCAGGGCGGACGCCGAACGACTCCACCAACCGGAACAGCGCGACTTCGACCGCGAACAACGCGGGCTGGGCCAGCCCGGTTTCGTCCAAACCGGACACGTCGCCGAACACCGCTTCGCGCACCGGAAAAGAGAACTGGGCACAAACCGCATCGAAAGCTGCGGCGTACACCGGGAACCGCTCGTAGAGCCGCCGGCCCATCCCGACCCGTTGCGCGCCCTGGCCGGTGAACAGCACCGCCAGCACCGCATCCGGGTCGGCCGTGCCGGTGACGGCGTCCTCGATGCGCTCCAGACCCGCACGCAGCGACTCGCGGCCGGAACCGAGCACCACCGCGCGGTGGGCGAGCCCGGCGCGCGTGACGGCCAGGGAATAGCCGCCGTCCACCGGGTCGGGGTCGGCGTCCAGCAACCGCCGGGCCTGCGCCCGCACCGCCGCGTCGCTCACCCCGGACACCACCCACGGCAGCAGCCCGGCCGAAGGGGCGGACGGTTCGAGCGCCTCGGCCAAAGGCGCTTCCTCGACGATGACGTGCACGTTCGTGCCGCTCACGCCGAACGCCGACACCCCGGCGCGACGCGGCGTTTCTCCGGCGGGCCACGGCCGCGGCGAAGTCAGCAGTTCGACCGCACCGGCCGACCAGTCCACTTCGGACGATGGGATGTCGACGTGCAGGGTTCGCGGCAGCACGCCGTGCCGCAGGGCCATGACCATCTTGATGACGCCCGCGATGCCGGACGCCGACTGCGTGTGCCCGATGTTCGACTTCAGCGCGCCCAGCCACAGCGGGCGGTCCGCGGGCCGGTCCTGGCCGTAGGTCGCCAGCAGCGCCTGCGCCTCGATCGGGTCGCCCAGCGCGGTGCCGGTGCCGTGCGCCTCGACCGCGTCGACGTCCGAAGTGGACAGACCGGCGTTGGCGAGTGCCTGCCGGATGACGCGTTGCTGCGACGGGCCGTTCGGCGCGGTGAGGCCGTTCGACGCGCCGTCGGAGTTGACCGCGGAGCCGCGGACCACGCCGAGGACCCGGTGCCCGTTGCGCTGGGCGTCGGACAGCTTCTCGAGCAGGACCATGCCGACGCCCTCGCCCCAGCCGGTACCGTCGGCGGCGTCGGCGAAGGACTTGCACCGGCCGTCCGAAGCGAGCCCGCGCTGGCGGCTGAACTCGGCGAAGGCCAGCGGGCTGACCATCACGGTGACGCCGCCGGCCAGCGCGAGGCCGCATTCGTCCTGCCGCAGCGCCTGGCACGCCCAGTGCAGGGCGACCAGCGACGACGAGCAGGCCGTGTCGACGGTGATCGACGGCCCCTCGAGCCCGAAGGTGTAGGACAGCCGCCCCGACATGACGCTGGGCGCCTCCCCGGTGAGCAGGTAGCCCTCGGAGCCCGCCGCCGTCGGCAGTGTGCTGCTGTAGCCGGACGCGTTGGCGCCGATGAACACGCCGGTCCGGCTGCCGCGCAACGAAAACGGGTCGAGCCGGGCCCGCTCGAGGAGCTCCCACGACGTCTCCAGCAGCAGGCGCTGCTGCGGGTCCATGGCCAGCGCCTCGCGCGGCGAGATGCCGAACAGCCCGGGGTCGAAGCAGGCCGCGTCGTGGACGAACCCGCCCTCGACCGCGCGGACGCCGTCCGCGCCGTACAGGCGCTCGACGTCCCAGCCACGGTCGTCCGGGAACGCCGCCATCGCGTCGGTGCCGCCGTCCACCAGGTCCCACAGGTCTTCGGGCGAGGCGACCCCGCCGGGGTAGCGGCAGGCGAGGGAGACGATGGCGATCGGCTCCTGCTCCGCCGCCTCCGCCGCCTGCAGCCGCTGCCTGGTCTGGTGCAGGTCGGCCGTCACGCGCTTGAGGTACTCGAGGAGCTTGTCCTGCTCTGCCATCGCCAACCTCATCCGTTCGTCCAGTCACGCGGTCACTGCGCCGGCGGCGGGGAAATGCCGAGCTCGTTGTCGATGAACGCGAACACCTCGGCCGCCGAGGCGCCGGCCAGCTGCGTCTCCGGCGCCTCCGCAACCGGTGCCGCCTCCGCGCTCCAGTGGTTCAGCAGGGACTTGAGCCGCATCTCGACGCGCATCCGGACGTTCTCGTCCGCCTCGAGGTCCGTCAGCGACGCCTCCAGCCGGTCGAGCGCACCGAACGCCGACTCGGCGGGGGTGCCGCCGGGCGCGATCCCGGCCACCACGAAACGGGCCAGCGCGAGCGGGGTCGGGTGGTCGAAGACGGCCGTGGCGGCCAGGCGCAGTCCGGTGACCTCGCGCAGCCGGTTGCGCACCTCGACCGCGGTCACCGAGTCGAACCCGAGGTCGCGGAACGGCCGGGTGCTGCCGATGGCCTCGGCACCGCGGTGGCCGAGCACCGCCGCGGCCTCGGTGCGGACCAGCTCGAGCACCGCCCGGTCGCGTTCGGCCGCCGGCAGCCCGGCCAGCCGCGCGCGCCACCCGGCTGCGGCGCCTTCGTCGTGCCGGGCCTGCTCGGCTTCCAGCCGGTCGAGCACCCGGCGGACCGGCGGCAGGTCCTCGATCAGCGGGCGGCGCCGCGACGCCGTGAAAGCGGGCACGAACCGGTCCCAGTCGACGTCGGCCACGGCCAGGAAGGTCTCGTCGCGGTCGAGCGCGCCCTGCAGTGCGGCCACGGCCCGGCCGGGGGCCATCGGCCGGAGGCCGCGGCGGCGCAGCTGCTCCTCGCCTTCGCCGGAGGCCATGCCGCCCCCGGCCCACAGCCCCCAGGCCACCGACGTCGCCTTCGCGCCACGGGCGCGGCGCTGTTCGGCGAGCGCGTCGAGGGAGGCGTTCGCGGCGGCGTAGGCGCCTTGGCCCGCGCTGCCCCAGACGCCGGAGTTGGAGGAGAACAGCACGAACGCTTCGAGGTCGTCGCCGAGCAGCGCGTCCAGGTGCGCGGCGCCCGCGACCTTGGCGGCGAGGACGTCTTCGAACTCGGCCAGGCCGGTCTCGGCGAGGGTGCCCGACTGCGGCAGCCCGGCCGCGTGCACGACGGCCAGCGGCGGGTGGCCCAGGCTGTCCAGCAGGGCTTCGACGGCCTTGCGCTCGGCGACGTCGCACGCGGCGATGGTCACCGCGCAGCCGTACCCCCGCAGTTCTTCGGCGAGTTCGGCGGCGCCGGGGGCGGTTTCGCCCCGGCGGCTGGTGAGCACGAGGTGTTCGGCGCCGGAGCGGCCCAGCCAGCGGGCGACGTGCGCACCCAGCGCGCCGGTGCCCCCGGTGACGAGCACGGTGCCGCGGGGCCGCCACGGCTCGCCCGCGGGAGCCGGACGCGCCGGGCGCAGCCGCCGGGCCAGCACGCCGTGGGCGCGGATCGCCAGCTGGTCCTCGCCGCCGGGTTCGGCGAGCACGCCGGCCAGCCGGTCCGCGGCCCGCTCGTCGAGCGCGGCGGGGAGGTCGACCAGCCCGCCCCAGTGCCCGGGGTACTCCAGGCCGATCACGCGGCCGAGGCCCCAGAGCTGCGCGGGGACGCTCGACGGCGGCGGGTCGCCGGGGCCGGTGGCCACGGCGCCGCGGGTGAGCAGCCACAGCGGGGCGTCGATCCCGGCGGCGGCCAGCGCCGGAGCCAGCGCGGCCGTGGCGGCCACCCCGGTCGCGATCAGCGGGTGCCCCGGCAGCGGGGTTTCGTCCGAGCCTGCCAAGGAAACGACCCCGGCGTACTCGCCCGGCGGCAGGTCCTCCGCCGAGGTGGTGACGACATCGGCGCCCCGCGACGCGAGCGCTTCGAGCACCGCCGTCGCGAATTCACCGTGGCCGGCCGGAACGAGAGCGAGCCAGCGCCCGGAGAGCAGCGGCAGCGCGGGTTCGGCGACCGGCGTCCAGCCGACCTCCAGGCACCAGGAGTCCACAGTGGATTCCTCGGCCCGGCGTCCGCGCCAGCGGGTCAGCGCGGGCAGCACCTCGTCGAGCGCGTCCCGGTCGACACCGAGGACGCCGGCGAGGTCGCCGGTTTCTTCGAGTTCTCTCCAGAGCCCGTCGTCGGCGGGGGCCGCCGGGGCGGGGTCCAGCCAGTACCGCTGGTGGTCGAAGGCGTACGTCGGCAGCGGGACCAGCCGGGCGCCTTCGCCGAACGCGGGCGTCCAGTCGAGGTCGACGCCGTGGACCCACGCCTCGGCGAACGAGGTGTACAGCCGGTCGAGGCCGCCTTCGCCGCGGCGCAGCGTGCCGGTCACGACGGCTTCGTCCACAGTGTCCTGGACACTCATCGTGAGTACCGGGTGCGGGCTGCATTCGATGAAGGTGTCGTAGCCGTCCTCGGCCAGCAGCCGCGTGGTCGCGTCGAACAGCACCGGACGGCGCAGGTTGGTGTACCAGTAGCGGCCGTCGAGCCCGGCGGTGTCGATCGGCCCGGCGGTCACCGTGGAGTAGAAGGCGATCTCCGACGACCGCGGCGAAACCGGGGCGAGCAGCTCGCGCAACTCGGCTTCGATCTGTTCCACCTGGACGGAGTGGGACGCGTAGTCGACCGGGACCCGCTTCGCGCGGATGCCGTCGGCCTCGCAGGACTCGATCAGCTCGTCGAGGGCGGCCGGCGAGCCGGACACCACCACCGCGGCCGGGCCGTTCACGGCCGCGACCGACAGCGCCCCGGTCAGCCGTGCCTCGACGGCTTCCGCGGCCGCGGCCACCGAAACCATGCCGCCGCGCCCGGCGAGGGCCAGGATCGCCTTGCTGCGCAACGCGACCACCCGAGCGCCGTCTTCGAGCGTCAGCGCCCCCGACACCACGGCGGCGGCGATCTCGCCCTGGGAGTGGCCGATCACGGCGTCCGGCCGGACGCCGTGCGCGCGCCAGGCGTCGGCCAGGGAAACCATCACGGCGAACAGCGCGGGCTGGACGACGTCGACCCGCTGGAGCATCGCTTCGTCGCCGAGGACTGCGGACAGCGTCCAGTCGGCGAACGGCGCCAGCGCGCGTTCGCAGTCCCGCATGCGGGCCGCGAACGCCGTCGACGTGTCCATCAGGTCCAAAGCCATCCCCACCCACTGCGAGCCCTGCCCGGGAAAGACGAAGGCGACCTTGCCCCCGTGGCGGGCGCTGCCCCGCACCAGGCCGGGAGCGGCCCGGCCGTGGGCGAGCGCGCCCAGCGGGTCGTGGCCGCCGTGCTCGCCGCCGGTCACGAGCACCGCCCGTTGCTCGAACGTAGACCGGGACTTCGCGAGGGAGTACCCCACATCTGCGGCCCGGACCCCCTGTGCGGCCCCTACGCGCGCCTGCAGCCGCCGCGCCTGCGCCGCCAGCGAAGCAGGCGTTTTGGCGGACAGGATCCAGGGCACCGGGCCGGTCGCGACGGGCCCGGGCGGCTCCGCCGCGACCGGCTCCGGTGCGGCTTCCAGGACCGCGTGGGCGTTGGTGCCACTCATCCCGAACGACGACACGGCGGCGCGGCGCGGGCGGCCGGTCTCGGGCCAGGGACGGTTTTCGTTCAGCAGCCGGACGTTCCCGGCCGACCAGTCCACATGGGACGACGGCGTGCCCGCGTGCAGCGTGCCCGGGAGCACGCCGTGGCGCAGGGCCAGCACCAGCTTGATCACCCCGGCGACGCCGGAGGCGGCCTGGCTGTGCCCGATGTTGGACTTCACCGAGCCGAGCCACAGGGGGTGCGCCCGGTCGCGGCCGTAGGTGGCCAGCAGCGCCTGCGCCTCGATCGGGTCGCCGAGCGTGGTGCCGGTGCCGTGGGCTTCGACGGCGTCGACGTCGTCGAAGGTCAGCCGGGCGTTGGCCACCGCCTGGCGGATCACCTGCTGCTGCGCGGGGCCGTTGGGGGCGGTCAGGCCGTTGGACGCGCCGTCCTGGTTGACCGCGGAGCCGCGGATCACCGCGAGGACCTCGTGGCCGAGGCGCTTTGCGTCGGCGAGCCGTTCGACCAGCACGACCCCGGCGCCCTCGGCCATGCCCATGCCGTCGGCGTCGTCGGAGAAGGCCTTGCAGCGGCCGTCGCCGGCGAGCGCGCGCTGGCGGCTGAAGGCGACGAACGAAGCCGGGGTCGACATCAGGGCGACCCCGCCGGCCAGCGCCATCGTGCACTCGCCGGTGCGCAGCGACTGGCAGGCCAGGTGCAGCGCGACCAGGGACGACGAGCACGCCGTGTCGACGGTCACGGCCGGGCCGGTGAGCCCGAAGGTGTAGGAGATCCGGCCGGAGACGACGCTCGCCGCGCCGCCGGTGAGCAGGTGGCCCGCCGAGCTGTCCGGCTGGGCCAGCCCGATGCCGTAGTCGGCGTAGTTGGTGCCGACGAACACGCCGGTCGCGCTGCCCCGCAGGCTCTCCGGGTCGAGGCCGGCGCGTTCCACCGCCTCCCACGACGTCTCCAGCAGCAGCCGCTGCTGGGGGTCCATGGTCAGCGCTTCGCGCGGCGAGATGCCGAAGAAGCCCGGGTCGAAGTCGCCGGCGTCGTGCAGGAACCCGCCGTGGCGGGTGTAGCTGGTGCCGTCGTGGTCCGGGTCGGGGTCGAACAGCGCCTCGACGTCCCAACCGCGGTCGGCGGGGAACCCGGTGATCGCGTCGCCGCCGGTGGTGATCAGCTCCCAGAGGTCCTCCGGGCTGGTGACGCCGCCGGGATAGCGGCAGCTCATCGCCACGATCGCGATCGGCTCGTCGTCGGCGACCGCGACGACGGTCTCGGTGACCGGGGCCGTGGCGCCGAGCAGGAACTCGGTGATGCGCTCGGCTGTCGGGTGGTCGAAGGCGAGGGTGGCCGGGAGGCGCTGCCCGGTCTCGGCGGCGAGGCGGTTGCGCAGCTCGACCGCGGTCAGCGAGTCGAACCCGAGTTCCCGCAGGGCCACGCCCGGGGCGACGGCGTCCGGGCCGTCGTGGCCGAGCACCGCCGCGGCGGTGGCGCGGACCAGGGCGAGCACGGTCCGGGTGCGGTCGGCCGCGGACAGCCCGGACAGGCGGTCACGCAGGCCGCCGGCCGCGACCGGAGCCGGTTCGGTCGTCAGCGCGCGGCGGACCTCGGGCAGTTCGCCGAGCAGCGGGCGGGGCCGCAGGGCGGTGAACACCGGCGCGAACCGGGCCCAGTCGACGTCGGCGACGGCCAGGAAGGTCTCGTCGTCGGCGAGGACCTGCCGCAGCCCGGCGAACGCGAGGCCGGGATCGAGGAACGGCAGGCCCTGGCGCAGCAGGCGGCTCGCGTCGAAGTCCTGGTTCTCCTTGGCGGGGTCGGCGGCGTTCCAGACGCCCCAGGCGAGCGAGGTGGCCCGCAGGCCTCGGGCGCGCCGCCGCTGCGCGAGGGCGTCGAGGTGGGCGTTGGCGGCGGCGTAGGCGGCGTGGTCGCCGCTGCCCCAGACGCCGGCGATGGAGGAGAACAGGACGAACGCGTCGAGGTCGCGGTCGAACACCGCGTCGAGGTTTTCCGCGCCCAGCACCTTGGCCCGGGCAACGGCGGCGAACCCGGCGACGTCGGTGGCGTCGATCGAAGCGAGTTCGATCAGGGCGGCGGCGTGGATGACGGCCCGGATGTCGTGCCGTTCGGCGAGCGCTTCGACATCGGCGCGCTCGGCGACGTCACAGGCGGCGAAGGTGATGCCCGGTTCGGCGGCGAGTCCGGCGGCGCCGGGTGCCCGGTCGCCGCGGCGGCTGGCCAGGACGACGTGCTCGGCGCCGATGCTCCGGAGCCAGCGGGCGATCCGGGGACCGAGCGCGCCGGTACCGCCGGTGACGAGCACGGTGCCGCGCGGCGACCACGATCCGGGCGCCGTCCGCGGCGGTGTGGCGCGAACCAGGCGGCGGACCAGCACGCCGGAGGAGCGGATGGCGAACTGGTCCTCGTCGCCGCCGGTGGCCAGGATGGCGGCGAGCCGTTCCGCGGCACGGGCGTCCAAGCCGGCGGGCAGGTCGATCAGGCCGCCCCAGCGGCCGGGGTGCTCCAGGCCGATGACGCGGCCCAGGCCCCAGATCTGGGCCTGGGCGGGTGACGGCGAGTCCGTCGCCACGGCGCCGGACGTCAGCAGCCACAGCGGCGCGTCGATCCCGGCGTCGCCCAGGGCCTGGGCGAGCAGCAGCGTGCCCGCCACCCCGGTCGGCAGCTCGGGGAACTCCGGGTGCGGCCGTTCGTCGAAGCCCAGCAACGACACCACGCCCGCCGGGTTCGGGTCCGCCTCGCGCAGCCGCGCGGCCAGGCTCTCGCGGTCGCCGGTCACCTCGACCCGCACGACTTCGGCACCGAGCGCGTCCAGGACGGCCGAGTCGTCCCGCCCGGGCGCGACGACGGCCAGCCGGCGCCCGTGAAAGTGATGCGGAGGGCACGCCTCCACGTCACTTTCACGTGAAAGTGACGGGGTGGGGCGCCAGCGGACGTCGTAGCGCCATGACTCCACTGTGGACTTTTCGCGGGTGGTCCGCCGCCACTCGCTCAGCGCGGGCAGCAGCTCGCTCAGCGGGATTTCGGGGTCGACGCCGAGCGTCCCGGCGAGCGCCTCGAGGTCGTGGCTGTCGACGACCTCCCAGAACCCCGAGTCCGCCGGGTCTTCCGCGACCGCCGCGGGAGCGCCGGGCTTCAGCCAGTAGTGGCGCTGCTGGAAAGCGTAGGTGGGCAGGTCGACGCGGGTCGCGCCGGCGAAGTACGGCGTCCAGTCGACCTCGACGCCGTGGACGTGCGCTTCGGCCACCGACAGCGCGAAGCGCTCCAGACCGCCTTCGCCGCGGCGCAGGGAGCCGACCGCGACGACGTCTTCGCCGAGCGCCATGGTCAGCACCGGGTGCGGCGACGCCTCCACGAACGTGCCGAACCCCTCGCCCTTCAGCCGCTCGACGGCAAGGTCGAGCCGCACGGTGCTGCGCAGGTTGGTGTACCAGTACTCGGCGTCGAGGGCGGTGCCGTCGATCCACTCGCCGGTGACGGTCGAGAAGAACCCGGTGTCCGCCGCGCGCGGGGTGATCGGCGCGAGCACCTCCAGGAGTTCGTCGCGCAGCTGCTCCACCTGCACGGAGTGGGACGCGTAGTCCACCGGGATCCGGCGGGTGCGCACGGCACAGGCGGCCATGAACTCGTCGAGGGCAGCCGGTTCACCGGACACGACGGTCGCCGACGGGCCGTTCACGGCGGCGATGCCGATCCGGTCGCCCCACGGCGCGGCGAGCGACGAGGTCCGCTCGCGCGAAGCGGCCACGGACACCATGCCGCCCGCGCCGGCCAGCGCCAGGATCGCCTTGCTGCGCAGGGCCACCACCCTGGCCCCGTCCTCGAGGGACAGTGCGCCCGACACGACGGCGGCGGCGATCTCCCCCTGCGAGTGGCCGAGCACCGCGTCCGGGCGCACGCCGTGGGCGGCCCAGAGCGCGGCCAGGGAAACCATCATCGCGAACAACGCGGGCTGCACGACGTCGACGCGGTCCAGCTCGACGTCGTCGAGCAGCGAGAAACCCGTGTGCGGTTCGAGGGCTCGCGCGCACTCGGTGAACCGGGCCGCGAAGATCTCCGACGTCGCCAGGAGTTCGGCGGCCATCCCCGTCCACTGGGCACCCTGCCCCGGGAAGACCATGGCGACCTTGCCGCCACCCGCGGCGGTCCCCGAGATGACGTTCGAGGCCGGGACACCGTCGGCCAGCGCCCGGACCCCGGTCCGGAGGCGCCCGGGGTCCGCACCGACCACGACGGCGCGGTGCGCGAAGGCGGACCGGGTCGTGGCGAGGGAAAAGGCGATGTCGGCCGGGCTTCCGTCCACAAGCGACAGCCGAGCGGCCTGCTCGCGCAGCGCCTCGGCGGACTTGGCCGAGAGCACCCACGGCACCACCCCGGAGGCGCTGCCGGCCGGGGACGGCGGCTCGGGCGCGGCTTCCTCCAGGATGACGTGCGCGTTGGTGCCCGAGATGCCGAACGACGACACCGCGCCCCGTCGCGGGCGGTCGGCGGCCCAGTCCCGGCCTTCCTGGAGCAGCTCGACCGCCCCGGCGGCCCAGTCGATCTTCGCCGACGGCGTCCGCGCGTGCAGGGTCGGCGGCATCCGGCGGTTCCGCAGCGCCATGACGAGCTTGATGACGCCGCTGACACCCGCTGCGGCCTGGGTGTGCCCGATGTTCGACTTGACCGACCCGAGCCACAACGGGGTCGCCCGGTCCTGCCCGTAGGTGGCGAGCAGCGCCTGCGCCTCGATCGGGTCACCGAGTGCCGTGCCGGTGCCGTGCGCCTCGACCAGCTCCACGTCCACAGTGGACAAACGGGCGTCGGCGAGCGCGTCCCGGATGACTCGCTGCTGGGCCGGGCCGTTCGGGGCCGAGAGGCCGCTGCTCGCGCCGTCCTGGTTCACCGCGGAGCCGCGGACCACGGCCAGCACCGGGTGGCCGAGGCGCTGCGCGTCGGCCAGCCGCTCGACGAGCAGCATGCCGACGCCCTCGCCCCAGCCGGTGCCGTCGGCGCCGTCGGCGAACGCCTGGCACCGGCCGGTGCCGGACAGCCCGCCCTGGCGGCTCATCTCGGTGAACATGTCCGGGTTGACCATCACCGCCACGCCGCCGGCGAGTGCGAGGTCGGACTCCCCGCGCCGCAGCGACTGGACCGCCAGGTGCAGAGCGACCAGTGACGACGAACAGGCCGTGTCGACGGTGACCGATGGCCCCTCCAGGCCGAGGGTGTAGGAGATCCGGCCGGACAGGACGCTGGTGGCGGTACCGGTCATCAGGTGCCCGGCGACGGCCTCGGCCTCCTCCCCCGCGCCGGTGCCGTAGCCCTGGGAAGCCGCGCCGACGAACACCGCCGACCGGCTGCCCCGCAGGGTTTCCGGCACGATCCCGGCGCGTTCCAGCGCTTCCCACGACGTCTCGAGCAGCAGCCGCTGCTGCGGGTCCATGGCCAGGGCTTCGCGCGGGGAGATGCCGAAGAAGCCCGCGTCGAACCGGCCCGCTTCGTGCACGAAGCCACCTTCGGCGACGAAACCCGCGTCGTGCGCGTCCGGCCAGCCGCGGTCGGCGGGGAACCCGGACATGCCGTCACCGCCGGAGTCCACCAGCCGCCACAGGTCCTCGGGCGACCGGACGCCGCCGGGGAACCGGCAGGCCATCCCGACGATCGCGACCGGCGCGGCCCCGGCGTCCTCGACCTCCTGGACGCGCTTGCGGGCCCGCCGGAGGTCCGCGGTCACCTTCTTCAGGTACTCCCGGAGCTTCGCGTCGTTCTCCATCAGGCCCCATCCCGTCGCGTGCCGTCCATTCAGGACAGTCCGAGTTCGTTGTCGATCAGGTCGAAGATTTCGTCGTCGGTGGCGGAGTCGAGTTCGGTGTCCGCCTCCTCCTGGCCGGCCCGGCGGCGGGCGAGCAGCGCCTCCAGCCGCGCGGTGACTCTCCGGGAGACGCTCTCCCCGGCACGTTCCAGCAGCCGGTCCAGTTCCGCGAGCACCACGTCGTCGGCGTCGGCGGCGGCCGGGGCGAGCCCGGCCAGCAGGTGCGCGGCCAGGTCGGCGGGCGACGGGTGGTCGAAGATCAGCGTGGCGGGCAGCCGCAGCCCGCTTTCGGCGGTGAGCCGGTTGCGCAGTTCCACCGCGGTGAGCGAGTCGAACCCGAGGTCCAGGAAGCCGCGGCCGCCTTCGACGTCGGCGGCCGAGCCGTGCCCCAGCACGGTGGCGACGTGCGCCCGGACGACGTCGAGGAGGAACGCACCGCGGTCGGCCTCGGGCACGGCCCCGAGCCGCTCGGCCAGCGACGGGCCGGACGGCTCGCCCGGCGCCGCCGCTTCGGCGGTCCGGCGGGCCGGGGCTCGCACCAGCGACGCGAACAGCGGCGGCAGCCCGGCCTGCGCGCCGAGCGCGGCCGGGTCGAGCTGCAGCGGCAGCAACGCCGGTTCCGGCCGGGCGGCCGCGGTGTCGAACAGGTCGAGGCCGCGTTCGGCGGTGAACGGGACGAAGGCGGACCGCGCCAGTTTCGCGCGGTCGGCGTCGCCGAGCCCGCCGAGCATCCCGTCGGTGGCCCACGGCCCCCAGCCCAGTGACCCGGCCGGCAGGCCCCGCGCCGCGCGGTGCTGCGCCAGCGCGTCCAGGAACGCGTTGGCCGCGGCGTAGTTGCCCTGACCCGGGCTGCCCAGCGTGGCCGCTGCCGAGGAGAACAGGACGAACGCCGAGAGGCCGAGGTCCCGGGTGAGCTCGTGCAGGTTCAGGGCCGCGTCGACCTTCGGCCGCAGCACCGCGTCGAGCCGCTCGGGCGTCAGCGACGCGACGACGCCGTCGTCGAGCACACCCGCGGCGTGCACCACGCCGGTGAGCGGGCGGTCCGCGGGGATCGCGGCGAGCACGGCGGCCAGCTCACGGCGGTCGGCGGCGTCGCCGGCCACGATCCGGACGTCCGCGCCGAGCTCGCGCAGCCCGGCGGCCAGCCCGGCCGCGCCGGAGGCGGCCGGCCCACGCCGGCTCAGCAGGACCAGGTCCCGGACGCCGTGCCCGGTGACCAGCCGCCGGGCGACCAGGCCGCCGAGCGCGCCCGTGCCGCCGGTGATCAGCACCGTGCCGTCGCCGAAGGTCGGCGGCATGGTGAGCACGACCTTGCCGACGTGCTTGGCCTGGCTGACGAACCGGAACGCCTCCGGTGCGCGCCGGACGTCCCAGGTCCGCACCGGCAGCGGTGTCAGCGCGCCCGCTTCGAAGAGCGCGAGCACCTCGGTGAACAGCTCTTGGATGCGATCCGGGCCCGCCTCGACGAGGTCGAACGCCTGGTACCGGACGCCCGGATGGGCGGCGGCGACGGCAGCGGCGTCCCGCACGTCGGCCTTGCCCATCTCGAGGAACCGCCCGCCGCGCGGCATCAGCGCGAAGGAGGCGTCGACGAACTCGTGGGTCAGGGCGTTGAGCACGACGTCGACGCCCCGGCCGCCGCCGGCCTCCCGGAACAGCTCCGCGAACCCCGTCGTGCGGGAGGACGCGAGGTGCGCGTCGTCGAGCCCGGACGCGCGCAGGACGTCCCACTTGCCGGGACTCGCGGTGGCGTAGACCTCGGCGCCGAGGTGGCGGGCCAGCTGGATGGCGGCCATGCCCACGCCACCCGCACCGGCGTGCACCAGCACGGACTCCCCGGCCCGCAGCCCGGCCAGGTCCACGAGCCCGTAGTAGGCGGTGAGGAACACGATGGGCACCGACGCGGCCTCGCTGAACGACCAGCCGTCGGGGATCTTGGCCAGCATCCGCTGGTCCGCGACCGAACGCGGGCCGAAGGAGCCGGGGAAGAAGCCCATCACCTTGTCGCCGGGCGCGAGGCCGGTGACGCCTTCGCCGCACTCGAGGACGATGCCGGCGCCTTCGATGCCCATGAGCGGCTCGCCCGGGTACACGCCGAGGCCGATGAGGACGTCGCGGAAGTTCATCCCGGCGGCCCGGATCGCCACCCGGACCGTGCCCGGTTCCAGCCGTTCCGGCAGCGGGTTCGGGACCAGTGCGAGGTTTTCCAGGGTGCCGCGGCCGGTGCTGTCGAGCCGCCAGCCGCCCTCGGCGGGTGGCTGGAGCAGGGGGCCGGCCCCGGCGCGGACGAGCCGCGCGGCCAGCGCCCGGCCGTCCCGCAGCGCGAGCTGCGGTTCCCCGGAGGCGACCGCTCCCAGCAGTGC
This sequence comes from Amycolatopsis sp. NPDC026612, assembly GCF_040638285.1. Taxonomy (NCBI): domain Bacteria; kingdom Bacillati; phylum Actinomycetota; class Actinomycetes; order Pseudonocardiales; family Pseudonocardiaceae; genus Amycolatopsis; species Amycolatopsis sp. NPDC026612. The sequence goes on along the minus strand of NZ_JBEZYB010000080.1, from coordinate 6,093 downwards.
CGCCGAGCGGGGGTCCTCGTCGTCGAGGTCGACCAGGACGAGCCGGCCGGGGTGCTCGGACTGCGCCGACCGCAGCAGGCCCCACACCGGTGCGGCGGTGAGGTCGGGGACGCGGTCGCCGTCGGCCGCGCCGACCGCGCCGCGGGTGACCAGGACGAGCCGGGCGGTGGCGAACCGGTCGTCGGCCAGCCACTCCCGCACCAGCTCGAGCGCGAAACCGGCCCGCTCCCGCGGCTGCGCCGAGTGCCGGATCGCGGAGAACACGTACTGCGGTTCCTCGCCGCTTTCTTCGGTGCGGCGGCCCAGTTCCGCGAGGTCCACACAGGACTCGACGGTGCCGGCCGAGCCGAGGCCGGCCACCAGGCCCAGCGGGTCCGGGCCGATGACGGCGTACCGGCCACCCGCTGCTTCCGGCACCGGGATCGGCGTCCACTCGACCTGGAACAGCGCGTCGCCGCCGTCCGGCCCGCGCAGCTGCCCGGCCGAGACCGGCCGCAGCACGAGCGCGTCCACCGACGCGACCGGCGCACCGGTGGCGTCGGCGACGTCGAGGGCGACCGAGTCCCCGGCGCCCGGCCGCAGCCGGACCCGCAGCGCGGTGGCTCCGGTGGCGTGCAACGTGACACCGGTCCAGGCGAAGGGCAGCCGCGGTCCGGTTTCGCCCTCGCGCAGGCCCAGTGCGTGCAGCGCGGCGTCCAGCAGGGCCGGGTGCAAGCCGAACGCACTCGCCTGCTGCTGCTCCGGCAGCACGACCTCGGCGTGGATTTCCTCGCCGAGCCGCCAAGCCGCCCGCAGCCCGCGGAAGGCCGGGCCGTAGCCGAACCCGGACGCGGCGAGGTGGTCGTAGAAACCGGTCAGGTCAACGGGTTCGGCACCGGCGGGCGGCCACTCGGCCGGCGCGGCCGGGTGCCCTGCGGCCGACGGCGCGAGGACGCCCGCGGCGTGCGCGGTCCACTCGTCCCGGCCCTCCGGACGCGAGTGGATCGTCAGGTCACGGCGGCCGTCGGCGGCCGGGCCGCCGACCGCCACCTGGATCGCGACGGCGTCCTGCTCGCGCAGCACGAGCGGGGCGGCGACGGTCAGTTCCTCCACCACCGGGCACCCGGCCTGGTCACCCGCCCGGATCGCCAGCTCGACGAAGGCGGTGCCGGGCAGCAGGACGGTGCCCAGCACGGTGTGGTCGGCGAGCCACGGCTGCGCCGCGAGGGACAGCCGCCCGGTGAGGACGATGCCGTCGCCCCCGGCCAGCGGCAGCGCCGCGGCCAGCAGGGGGTGGGCCGGGTCGGTGAGCCCGGCCGCGCCCACGTCCCCGGCCACGGTGGAGACCTCGGGCCAGTACCGCCGGTGCTGGAAGGCGTACGTCGGCAGCGGCACCCGGCGGGCACCGGGGCACGCGGCCGCGAGGTCGACCGGGACGCCGCGGACCCAGAGCCCGGCCAGCGCGGTGACGAACGTGCGTTCCTCCGGCCGGTCCCGCCGCAGCAGCGGCACGGCCACGACGTCCTCACCGAGGCAGTCCGCGGCCATGGCGCTGAGCACGGCGTCCGGTCCGGCTTCGAGGAAGGTCCGGACGCCCTGCCCGGCGAGGGTGGCGACGGCGTCGGCGAACCGCACGGACGCCCGCGCCTGGCGCACCCAGTAGTCCGGTGTGGACAGTTCGGGACCGGCGACCGCGCCGGTCACCGTGGACACCACCGTCCGCTCGGCCGGCTGGTAGGTGAGCCGGCGGGCGACCGCGGCGAAGTCGTCGAGCATCGCGTCCATCCGCGGGGAGTGGAACGCGTGGCTCACCTTGAGCCGCTTCGTCCGCACGCCCGCCGCCGCGAACCCGGCGGCCAGTTCCAGCACGGCGTCTTCGTCGCCGGAGACGACGACCGAGCCCGGCCCGTTCACCGCCGCGATGCCGGCCCGGCCGCCGGTCTTGGCCACTTCGGCGGCGACGGCTTCCTCGCCGGCGCGCAGCGAAACCATCGCCCCGCCGGCCGGCAGGGCCTCCATCAGCCGTCCGCGGGCCGCCACCAGCTCGGCGGCGCCGGGCAGGGACAGGACCCCCGCGACGTGCGCGGCGACCAGCTCGCCGATCGAGTGGCCCGCCAGGTGGTCCGGCCGCACGCCCCAGCTCTCGGCGAGCCGGAACAGCGCCAGCTCCACCGCGAACAACGCCGTCTGGGTGTAGGCCGTCCGGTCCAGCAGAGCGGCTTCGGGCGTGCCGGGCGCGGCGAACACCAGGTCGCGCAGGGAGTGCTCCAGGTGCGGGTCGAGGTGCGCGCAGGCCTCGTCGAAGGCGTCGGCGTACACCTCGAACCGGGCGTACAGCTCCCGGCCCATCCCGGCGCGCTGGGCGCCCTGCCCGGTAAAGAGCACGGCGAGCGGGCCGGTGGCCGCCTCGCCCGAGATCACCTCGGCGGCGGGGGTGCCGCCGGCGAGCGCGGTCAGTCCGGGCCGGAAGTCCGCCGCCGTCGTCCCGAGCACGACGGCGCGGTGGTCCAGCGCGGCCCGGCCGGTGGCCAGCGAGAATCCGACGTCGGCCGGTCGTCCGTCCACTTCGGACAACCGAGTGGCTTGGGCGCGCAGCGCGGCCACCGACCGGCCCGACACCGGCCACGGAACCAGCCGGTCCGCCGGCTCGGGTGCGACCACGGCCGGCACGGGCTCGGCCTGCTCGATGATGGTGTGCGCGTTGGTCCCGGAGATGCCGAAGGACGAGATCCCGGCCCGGCGCGGCCGGCCGGACGGCCACTCGCGGGCGTCGGTCAACAGCTCGACCGCGCCGGCCGTCCAGTCCACATGGGACGACGGCGCGTCGACGTGCAGCGACTTCGGCAGCAGCCCGTGCCGCATCGCCATGACCATCTTGATGATCCCGGCGGCTCCGGCGGCGGCCTGCGTGTGCCCGAGGTTCGACTTCACCGAGCCCAGCCACAGCGGCGTTTCGCGGTCCTGCCCGTAGGTGGCCAGCACGGCCTGCGCCTCGATCGGGTCACCCAGGGTCGTCCCGGTACCGTGCGCCTCGACGACGTCCACATCGGACGGCTCCAGCCCCGCGTTCGCCAGCGCCGCCCGGATCACCCGCTGCTGCGACGGCCCGTTCGGCGCGGTCAAGCCGTTCGACGCGCCATCGGAGTTCACCGCCGAACCGCGGACGAGCGCCAGGACCTCGTGGCCGTTGCGGCGGGCGTCGGAAAGCCGTTCCAGCAGGAGCAACCCGGCGCCTTCGGCCCAGCCGGTGCCGTCCGCCGCCTCGGCGAACGGCTTGCACCGGCCGTCGGGGGCCAGCCCGCGCTGCCGGCTGAACTCGACGAACGCGCCCGGCGTCGACATGACCGTGACCCCGCCGGCGACGGCCATCGTGGACTCGCCCTGGCGCAGCGACTGGCAGGCCAGGTGCAGGGCGACCAGCGACGACGAGCAGGCCGTGTCGACCGCGACCGACGGCCCCTCCAGCCCGAAGGTGTAGGAGACGCGCCCGGCGATGACACTCGTGGTGTTGCCGGTCAGGAGGTGGCCCTCGACACCGGCGGACGCGCCGAGCAAGGTGACGTAGTCCTGGCCGTTGGTGCCGGCGAACACGCCGGTCCGGGTGCCGCGCAGCGAGTGCGGGTCGATGCCCGCCCGCTCGAACAGCTCCCACGACGTCTCCAGCAGCAGCCGCTGCTGGGGGTCCATGGCCAGGGCTTCGCGGGGAGAGATGCCGAAGAACCCGGCGTCGAACTCGCTTGCACCGTCGAGGAAGCCGCCCTCGCGGGCGTAGCTGCGGCCGCGCTTGCCCGGGTCCGGGTCGTAGAGCGCGCCGACGTCCCAGCCGCGGTCGGCGGGAAACGCGGCGATGCCGTCGCCGCCGGCGCTGACCAGGTCCCAGAGGTCTTCCGGCGAGCGGACCCCGCCCGGGTAGCGGCAGCTCATCGAGACGATGGCGATCGGGTCGCCGGCCGGACCGGCGACGGCCGCGGGCCGGGCCGGCTCCGGGGCGCCGTCGCCGAAGATCTCCTCGAGCAGGCAGTCGGTCAGGTCCGCCGGGGTGGGGTGGTCGAACACGAGCGTCGAGGGCAGGGCGAGGCCGGTTTCGGCGGCCAGCGCGGTGCGCAGCTCGACGGCGGTGAGCGAGTCGAAGCCCAGGTCCTTGAAGGGCCGCACCGGCTCGATCGCCTCGGCGCCGCCGTGCCCGAGGACCGCCGCGGCGCGGGCGCGCACGACGTCCAGGAGCACGCGACGGCGTTCGGGTCCGGGCAGCGCGGCCAGGCGGGTGGTCAGCTCGGCCGTGCCGCGCGCGGTGCTGCCGGCGTCCTCCGCGGCCGCGGCGAACTCCGGCAGCTCGGCCATGAGCGGCCGGGGCCGGGCGGCCGCGTACGACGGCGCGAACCGGGCCCAGTCGACGTCGGCGACGACGACGGTGGTCTCGTCGAGTTCGACCGCCTGCAGCAGCGCACGCATCCCCAGGCCGGGATCCATGGGCCGGAGTCCGCGGCGGCGGAGCAGCGCTTCGCCCTCTTCGGACGCGCCCATGCCGGCGCCCGCCCACGGGCCCCAGGCGATCGACGTCCCGGTACGCCCGGCGGCGCGGCGACGTTCGGCCAGCGCGTCGAGGTGCGCGTTGGCCGCCGCGTAGGCGCCCTGGTGACCGCTGCCCCAGGTCCCGGCGATCGAGGAGAACAGCACGAAGGCCTGGAGGTCGTCGCCGAGCAGCTCGTCGAGGTGGGTGGCGCCGTCGACCTTGGCGCCGACGACCTCGGCGAAGTCCTGTGTGGACGATTCGGTGATCGGGGTGAACCGGCCGTGGCCCGCGGCGTGGAAGACCGCACCGATCGACCGTCCATCGAGGACTTGGGCCAGGGCGGCGCGGTCGGCGACGTCGCAGGCGACGATCTCGGGCTCGGCGCCGAGGGCACGCAGCTGCGTCACGAGCTCGTCCGCGCCGGGCGCAGCCGGTCCGCGGCGGCTGAGCAGCAGCAGCTTCCGGGTGCCGCGGGCGGCCAGCGTCCGGGCGAGTGCGCTGCCCAGTGCGCCGGTGCCGCCCGTGATCAGGACGGTGCCGTCCGGAGTCCGTCCGCGGGGTTCGGTGCCCGCGGGGGCGCGAACCAGCCGCGGTACGAAAGCGCCGGACGCCCGGAGCGCCACCTGGTCTTCGCCGGTTCCCGCCGCGAGGAGGGCCGCGAGCCGGTCGTGGCCACGCTCGTCGAGGGTGGCCGGGAGGTCCAGGAGACCGATGTCGCGGCCGGTCAGTTCCAGCACGGCGACCCGGCCGAGGCCCCAGACCTGCGCCTGCGCGGGCTCGGGTGCGGCGTCGGACCGGCCGGTCCGCACGGCTTCGGTGGTGACGCACCAGAGCGGGCCCGGCAGCTGGGCGGCGGCCTGCAGGACGGTGAGAGCTTCGTCCAGGTTCGCGGGGAAGGCCAGCGCTCCGGCGATGTCCTTCGCTTCAGGCAGCTGTCCGAGGGGCACGGTGCGCAGCTCCGCGCCGCGCCCGGCCAGGCTTTCGGCGATCCCGGCGGGCGGCGTCCCGATGAGCAGCCAGGTGCCGGAAAGCCGTCCGGCGGCGATCGGGTGCGGCCGCCAGGCAACGCGGTAGCGCCACGATTCGAGCGTGCTCGCCTCGCGGTGGCGGGTCCGCCACGCCTGGAGCGCGGGCTGGATCGCGACGGCGAGGTCCTCGTCGACGGCCAGGTCCCGCGCGAGGTCGCCGTGCTCGACGGCGGCCCAGAACGCGGCGTCGGCGGGGTCGGCGGCGGGGTCGGCGGCGCGCTCCGGGCGGGCCGGTTCGAGCCAGTACCGCCGGCGCTCGAAGGGGTACGTCGGCAGCGCGATCGCTCGTCCGGCGGAATCGGCGTAGAGGCTCGGCCAGTCCAGGTCGATGCCGTTGACGTGCAGCCGGGCCAGCGCGGTGAACAGGGTTCGTTCCTCGTCGCGGTCGCGGCGCAGCGCCGGGATCGCCGTGCCGGGCACCATCGAGCTCAGCACACCGTCCGGACCCAGCTCCAGGAACACCCCGACCCCAGCCGCCTCCATTGTGGACACACCGTCGGCGAACCGGACCGCCTCCCGCACGTGCCGCACCCAATACTCCGCCGAAAACGGCTCCGCGAGAGCACCGCTCAC
>NZ_JBEZYB010000079.1:0-35117 GCF_040638285.1 Amycolatopsis sp. NPDC026612 | reverse complement strand
TCGGCGATCAGCCCGGCCACGCCCGGGGTGCCCGGGCCGCGGCGGCCGGCCAGCAGCAGGTGCCGCTGGCCCTGGGCGACGAGGTGCCGGGCCAGGTGCGCGGCCAGCCCGCCGGTACCGCCGGTGATCAGCACGGTCGCGTCCCGGTCCCAGACCGGTGGCATGGTCAGCACCAGCTTGCCGATGTGCTTGGCCTGCGACATGAACCGGAACGCGTCCCGGCAGCGGCGGATGTCCCAGGCGGTGATCGGCAGTGGCTCCAGCGCGCCCCGCGCGAACAGCCCGAGCAGCGCGGGCAGCATTTCGCCGATCCGGTCCGGTCCGGCCTCGGCGAGGTCGAAAGAGCGGTACCGCACGCCCGGCGGGTTCTCCCGGACGTCGGTCTTGCCCATCTCCAGGAAGTGCCCACCGGGCTTGAGCAAGCGCAACGAAGCATCGATGAACTCACCGGTCAGCGAATTCAACACCACGTCCAAACCGGCACCGATCAGCGGCGCGAACGCCCCCTCGAAGTCCGTCGTACGCGAAGAAGCAATGTGATCATCGGCAATACCCATGGCCCGCAAGGTGTCCTGCTTGGCCGGGCTCGCCGTGGCGAACACCTCCGCCCCCAGGTGCTTCGCCAGCTGGACCGCGGCCATGCCCACGCCGCCGGTTCCGGCGTGCACCAGCACCTTCTGCCCCGGTCGCAAGTCCGAGAGATCCGTGAAGGCGTAGAAAGCGGTGAGGAACGCCAACGGCACCGAGGCCGCGGTCTCGTCGGTCCAGCCATCCGGCACACGGATCACGATCCGCTCGTCGACCACGACGGGAGCCGAGCCGATGCCGCCGGGCGAGATGCCCATGACCCGGTCGCCGACGGCCGGCCCGGTCACGTCCTGGCCGATTTCGGTGACCACGCCGGCGATCTCGGAGCCCAGCGGACCGGCCGGGCCGGGGTAGAGCCCGAGCGCGTTGAGCACGTCGCGGAAGTTGATGCCGGTCGCGGTGATCCGCACCCGGACCTCCCGGTCGCGCAGCGGCTTCGGTTCCTCGGAGACCGGGGCCAGGCAGAGGTCGTCCAGGCTGCCGGAGTGCTTGCTGTCCAGCTGCCACTCCCCCGACGGCGGCACCAGCGACGACGACGTCGCCAACCGGCCCAGCCGGGCCACCCGCACGACACCGTCCCGCACGGCCACCTGGGGCTCGTCCACGAACACGGACGCGGCCAGCCGCGGCAGCAGGGCAGCGCCGCCGGCGTCGAGGTCGAGCAGCACGAACCGGCCGGGGTGCTCGGACTGCGCACTGCGCAGCAACCCCCACACGGCAGCCGCCGCCGGATCGGTCACCTCGTCCACCGCACCCCGGGTCACCACGACCAGCCGGGCCGGCTCCAGCTCGGGACGCGCCAGCCAGTCCTGCAGCACGCCCAGCACGCGGGCCGCGGCTTCGTGGGCCACGGACGGCCCGGCGGCCACGTCCCCGCCGGCGATCTGGACCAGGGCCCAGTCCGGCACCACACCGGACTCGGCGAGCTCACCCGGCGAACCGGCGGCGCGAGCGTCCACAACGGACCGCAGGCCGAAGGTGTCCGGGCCGATGACCGCCCAGTTCCGGGCCGGGACCTCGGCCGCCTCCGGCAGAGACAGTGGCGCGAAGTGCAGCCGCAGCAACGCGTCCCGCGCGGAAGGCGCGGCCGAGATCCGGCCGGTGGGCGCGCGCAGGACCAGGGACTCGACCGAAAGCACCGGGTTGCCCGCCACGTCGGTGGCCGAGAGGGTGAACGAGTCGCCGTCACCCTGCCAGCGCACCCGCAGCACGGTGGCGCCCGCGGCGTGCAGGCTGACGCCGTTCCAGGAGAACGGCATCAGGTTCTTGCCCGCGTTGACCGCGAAGAACGAGCTGGCCTGCAGGGCCGCGTCGAGCAGCGCCGGGTGGAGGCCGTAGGCGGCCGCGTCCTGGGCCGCCTGCGGGAACTCCACCTCGGCGTACAGGTCTTCGCCCTGCCGCCACAGCGCGCGCAGCCCTTCGAAGGACGGTCCGTAGACCAGGCCGCCGGCTGCCATCCGGGCGTAGAAGTCGTCGATGGCCACGGGTTCCGCACCGGCCGGGGGCCACTGCGCGGGCGCCTGGCCGCTGCGGGTCTCCGCGGGCGCGAGCACGCCGGTGGCGTGGTGGGTCCACGTGCTGTCCGGGGCGGCGGCGGGCCGGGAGTGGATCCGCAGGTCGCGACGGCCGGCCGGGTCGGGTGCGCCCACCACGACCTGGACGTCGACCGCTTCCCCCGCCCCGAGCACCATCGGGACGGCCAAGGTGAGCTCCTGCACTTGCCGGCAGCCGACCTGGTCGGCCGCGCGGACGGCCAGTTCCAGGAAGCCGGTGCCCGGGAACACCACGGCGTCGCCGAGGACGTGGTCGCCGATCCAGGGGTGGGTGGCCACGGAGAGCCGGCCGGTCAGCACCGCGCCCTGGTCGTCGGCCAGCGGCACGGCCGCGCCGAGCAGCGGGTGCCCGGCGGGCACGAGGCCCCAGTCGGCCACCTTGCCGGCCCGGGTGGTGGTCTTCGGCCAGAAGCGCGTCTCCTGGAACGGATACGTCGGCAGGTCGGTCCGGCGGCCACCCAGCCCGGCGAAGAACGCCGGCCAGCCGATCTTCACGCCGGCCACGAAGGCCGCCCCCAGCGCCGCGACGACCGAACGTTCCTCCGGTGTCTCCCGCAGCGCCGGGATCACCGCAACGGCGGGGTCGTCGACGATCTCGTGGACCATCGACGCCAGGCCGGTTCCCGGCCCCAGTTCGACGAACACGGACACGCCGGCGTCCCGCATCGCGGCCACCCCGTCGGCGAACCGCACCGGCTCGCGCACGTGCCGCACCCAGTACTCCGGGTCGCACACCTCAGCCGTCACCAGCGCACCGGTCACGTTGGACACCAACGGAATCCGGGGCTCGGCGAACTCCACACCCGCCACGACCGACCGGAACTCCGCCAGCATCGGCTCCATCAACGGCGAATGGAACGCGTGCGACACCGGCAGCCGTTTGACCCGCTTGCCCTGCCCCCGCAACACCTCCGCGATCTCCAGCACCACCGGCTCGACGCCCGCCAACACGACCGATTGCGGCCCGTTCACCGCCGCGATCGCCACCTCGTCCGCACGGCCGGCCAGCAACGGCGACACCACGTCCTCGGCCGCACCCACCGCCACCATCGCCCCACCGGCAGGCAACGCCTGCATCAGCCGACCACGGGCCGCCACCAGCGCACACGCGTCCGCCAGCGAGAACACCCCGGCCACGTACGCCGCCGCGATCTCCCCCACCGAATGCCCGGCCAAGCAGGCCGGCTCGACACCCCACGACTCGAAGAGCCGGAACAACGCCACCTCGACCGCGAACAACGCGGGCTGCGTGAACCGGGTCTGCTCGAGGTCCTCCCCGGACCCCATGACCTCGCGCAGCCCGTCGACGGCGAGCTCGGCCAGCACCTCGTCCATGGCTCGGGCGAACACCGGGAACCGGGCCGCCAGCTCCCGGCCCATCCCGGCGCGCTGCGCACCCTGGCCCGAGAACACCAGGCCCGCCACGGCGTCGGTGGCCTCGCCGGAAGCCACCACCTCGCTTTCCCCGGCACCGGCGAGCAACACCGCCCGGTGCTCGAAGACCGACCGCGTGGTCGCCAGCGAGAACCCGATGTCCACGGGAGAACCGGCGCACTCGCGGATCCGGGCCACCTGCTCGGCCAGGGCCTCGCCGGTCTTGGCCGACACCACCCATGGCACCACACCGCACTCGACCGGCGAGGGCTCGGCCACCACCGGCTCGGCCGGCGCCTCCTCCAGGATCACGTGCGCGTTCGTGCCGCTGGCCCCGAACGAGGACACCGCGGCCCGGCGCGGCCGGTCCACCGGCGGCCACCCGGCCGGTTCGGTGAGCAGCTGCAGCGCCCCGGAAGACCAGTCCACGTGCGACGACGGCTCGGTCACGTGCAGCGTGCGCGGGACCACGCCGTGGCGCAGCGCGAGCACCATCTTGATCACGCCGGCGACGCCGGAGGCGGCCTGGGTGTGCCCGATGTTGGACTTGACCGACCCGAGCAGCAGCGGGTGGTCCCGCTCGGTCCGGCCGTAGGTGGCCAGCAGGGAACCGGCCTCGATCGGGTCCCCCAGCTTGGTGCCGGTGCCGTGGGCCTCCAGGACGTCGATCCCGTCCGGGCCGAGCCCGGCGGCGGCCAGCGCCGCGCGGATCACCTTCTGCTGGGCGCCGCCGCTGGGCGCGGTCAAGCCGTTCGAGGTGCCGTCCTGGTTGACGGCCAGGCCGCGCACCACGGCCAGCACCGGGTGCCCGAGGCGCTGCGCGTCGGACAGCCGTTCGACCAGCAGCATCCCCGCGCCCTCGGCCCAGCCGGTGCCGTCGGCACTGTCGGAGAACGCCTTGCAGCGGCCGTCCGGGGACAGGGCGCCCTGCGCCGAGAATTCGGTGAACCCGGCCGGGGTGGACATCACCATGACGCCACCGGCCAGCGCGATCGAGCACTCGCCGGCACGCAGCGCCTGCACCGCCAGGTGCAGCGAGACCAGCGAGGACGAGCACCCGGTGTCCACGGACATGGTCGGGCCCTGCAGGCCGAAGGTGTAGGCCAGCCGGCCGGAAAGCAGGCTGGCCGACTGCGCGGTCTGCCAGTCCACGTGCCCGTGGGGCATCCGGTAGTCGCCGCTGCCGCCGCCCACGAACACGCCGGTGTCGCTGCCGCGCAGCGAAAGCGGGTCGATACCGGCCCGTTCCACGGCCTCCCAGGCGACGGTGAGCATCAGCCGCTGCTGCGGGTCCATCACCATCGCCTCGTTGGGCGAGATGCGGAAGAACCCGGGGTCGAAGTCCGCCACGTTCTCCAGGAACCCGCCCTGGCGGGTGACGCTCTCGCCGGTGCCGTCGGGGCCACCGTGGTACAGCGCGTCCAGGTCCCAGCCGCGGTCCGCCGGCATCTCGCCGACGGCGTCGGCGCCCTCGGCGACCAGCCGCCACAGGTCCTCCGGCGAGCGCACCCCACCGGGGTAGCGGCAGGCCATGCCCACGATGGCGATGGGCTCCCTGGCTGCCGCCTGCAGCTGCCGGTTCTGCCGGCGCAGCCGGTCGGTCTCCTTCATCGCCGCGCGCAGTGCTTCGACGACCTTGTCGCCGGATGCCGCCATGGTGATCTCCTTCAGTCGCGCGTCAGGTCGCCGGACCGGCCGTTCAACGCGGCCTGCACCAGGTCGTCGAGATCCATCTCGTCGATGGCGCCGTCGTCGTCGGGTTCCGGCACGTCGTGGCGGTGGTCGGGGTGGCCGTCGGCCAGCCGCAGCAGCGGTTCCAGCACTCCGATGTCCTGCAGCCGTTGCAACGGCACCGAATTCAGCAGCGCCCGCAGCTGTGCTTCGTCCGCGCCGCCGGTGCCGGAGTCCGGCAGCAGCTCGCTCAGCACGTGCTCGGCCAGCGCGGCCGAGGTCGGGTGGTCGAAGGCCAGGGTGACCGGGAGGTCCAGCCCGGTCGTGCCGCTCAGCCGGGTCCGCAGGTCCATCGCGGTCAGCGAGTCGAACCCGAGGTCCTTGAAGGGCCGGTCGGCCTCGATCCGCCGGGTCCCGGCGTGCCCCAGCACCACGGCGACCTCGCCGCGCACCAGGCCGAGCACGTGGCCGAGGCGGTCCCCGGCCGGCAGGTCCAGCAAGGTGCGGCGCAGTTCCCCGGTCACCTCGGCCGGGTCCACCCGGTCGCGTTCGGCCGCCTCCAGCGCGGCCCGGGCCTCCGGGACGCCGGTCAGCAGGCGGCTGGGCCGCTTCGCCGTGAACGCCGGGGCGAACTGTTCCCAGGTCACGTCGGCCAGCACGGTTTCCGCCGCGCCGGCGCCGATCGCCCGGCCGAGCGCGGCCGGCACGAGCTGCGGATCCATTGGCGGCAGGCCGGTGAGCCGCAGGTGGTTGGCCAGCTCCGGTTCGGCGTCGGTCCACGCGGCCAGCGCCACGGCCAGGCCGCCACGGCGGCGGGCGAGTGCGGCCAGGTAGGCGTCGACGGCCGCCTGCGCTTCCCGGCCGAGCACCCCCCAGGCGCCGGCGACGGAGCCGATCGCCACGAACAGCGGGTCCCGCCCGGCCAGCAGGCGATCCAGCTCGCCGACCTCGCGCGCCGCCTCGGCCACGTCGGCCGTCGCCGAGGGCGCGACCAGCACCGCGCTCAGGTCCTCGGGCAGGTCCACCGGCGTGGCCGGGTCCCAGGTGAGGACCCGCTCGGCGCCGTGTTCGGCGAGCCAGCCGGCCAGGCCGGCCACGGCCGCGGTGACCAGCACGGTGCCGCTGGGCCGCCACGGACCGGCGGCCGGACCGGCGGCCGGACCGGTGGCCCGGGTGAGCCTGCGGGCCAGCAGCTGCCCGTCGCGCAGGGCCAGCTGGTCCTCGTCCGCGGCCAGTGCGGCCGGCAAGGCCGCCAGTGTCTCGGAGTCCAGGGTGGCCGGCAGGTCGAGCAGGCCGCCCCAGCGGTCCGGGTGCTCCAGCGCGGTGACGCGGCCACGGCCCCAGAGGGCGGCCTGGCCCGGCACGGGCGGCTCGTCGTGCACGGCCACGGCCTGCCGGGTGACGCACCACAGCGGAGCGTCCACTTCGGACAGGTCGGCCGGCCACCCCGCGGGCACGGCCAGCGGATCGTCGGCGACGCCCAGCAGGGACAGCACCCCGGCGTACCCACCACCCGCTCCGTCCAGTGTGGACACCACGGCGGCGCCGGGGAGCGCGGCGGCCACCGCACCGATCCAGGGGTCCGCCGCCCAGCCCGCCGGAGCCAGCACCAGCCAGCGTCCGGCCGGTTCGGCCGTGGGCCGCACCGGCACCCAGTCCACCTGGTAGCGCCACCGGCCGGTCGCGGTCAGCTCGTGCCGGTCGCGCCGCCACTTCGCCAGCGCCGGCAGCACCGGGCTCAGCGACTCGCCGTCCAGGTCCAGGGTGGCGGCCAGCGAGGCCACGTCGGCGGTGTCCACCGCGGTCCAGAATTCGGCGTCCAGCGGGTCGCCGGCGGCTGTGCCGGTGGTCGTCTCCGGCCAGTAGCGCTCGCGCTGGAACGGGTAGGTCGGCAGGTCGGCCAGCGGCGTCCCGGCGAAGTAGGCGGCCCAGTCCACCGCCACCCCGCACACGTGCAGCCGGGCCAGCGCCGCGGCCAGCGCGTGCTGCTCGCCGGTTGCGCGCAACGTCGGCAAGGCCACCGGTTCCGGGCTCAGGCCGGCGAAGCAGTGCCCGGCCATGGCCGAGCAGGTGCCGTCCGGGCCGATCTCCACGAAGGTCCGCACGCCCGCCTCGGCCAGGGTCCGCACGCCGTCGGCGAAGCGCACCGCCTCCCGCGCGTGCCGCACCCAGTACTCGGGCGTCCGCAGCTCGTCCGTCGCCATCGCCCCGGTCACCGTGGACACCAGCGGAATCCGCGGTTCGTGGTAGGTCAGGCCGCGCGCCACCGTCGCGAACTCGGCCAGCACGGGATCCATCAAGGGCGAGTGGAACGCGTGGCTGACCCGCAGGCGGCGGACCTTGTGGCCGGCGGCCTCCAGCCGGCCGGCCGCCGCGAGCACCGCGTCCTCGGTCCCGGCCAGCACCACCGACTCGGGCCCGTTGACCGCCGCGACGGCGACGCCCTCGCCGAGGTGCCCGGCGACGTCGGCCTCGGAGCCGCGCACCGAAACCATGGCCCCGCCGGGCGGCAGCGCCTGCATCAGCGCACCCCGCGCAGCGACCAACGCACAGGCATCGGCCAGCGACAGCACCCCCGCCACGTGCGCCGCGGCGATCTCACCGATCGAATGCCCGGCCAGGTAATCCGGCGTCACACCCCACGACTCCAGCAACCGGAACAACGCCACCTCGATCGCGAACAACGCCGGCTGAGTGTGCCCGGTCTCGTCGAGGGCTTCGGCGACGTCCGGGTCGTCGGTCCACATGATCTTGCGCAGGGCCGGGTCGAAGTGCCCCAGCACCGCGTCCAGCGCGTCGGCGAACACCGGGTGGCACTCGTACAGCTCGCGACCCATCCCGGCCCGCTGCGAGCCCTGCCCGGCGAACAGGAACGCCGTCCGCCCGGTCCCGGCCGTACCCGTGGCCAGCTCGACCACACCGTCTTCGGTGGCCAGCAGCGCGGCCCGGTGACCGAAGGCGGCCCGGCCGGTGCCGAGGGTCCGACCGACCGCGGCGCGGCTGACGCCGGACAGCGCGCGCAGCGCCGCCACCTGGTCACGCACCGCCTCGGGCGTCCGGGCCGAGACCGGCCACGGCACCACCGCGGCGTCCTCGGCGACGGCCGCTTCGACGGCCGGGGCCTGTTCGATGATCACGTGGGCGTTGGTGCCGCTGACCCCGAAGGCCGAGACGCCGGCCCGGCGGGGCCGTCCGGTCTGCGGCCAGCCACGGGGCTGCTGCACCAGCTCGACCGAACCGTCCCAGGTCACGTGCGGGGAGGGCTCGGCGGCGTGCAGGGTGGCGGGCAGCACGCCGTGCCGCATGGCCAGCACCATCTTGATCACCCCGGCCACGCCGGCCGCGCCCTGGGTGTGGCCCAGGTTGGACTTGACCGAACCGAGCAGCAGCGGGCGCTCACGATCCCGGCCGTAGCCGGCCATCAGGGCGTGCGCCTCGACCGGATCGCCCAGCGCGGTGCCCGTTCCGTGCGCCTCGACCGCGTCGACCTCGGCCGGCCGCAGCCCGGCGTCGGCCAGCGCGGCCCGGATGACCCGCTGCTGGGCGGGGCCGTTGGGGGCGGTCAGCCCGTTGGACGCGCCGTCGGAGTTGACCGCGGTGCCGCGGACCACCGCCCACACGGTGTGGCCGTTGCGCTCGGCGTCGGAGAGGCGTTCCAGCACCAGGATGCCCGCGCCTTCGGACCACGCCGTGCCGTCGGCGCCTTCGCCGAACGCCTTGCAGCGGCCGTCGGCGGCCAGGCCGCCCTGGCGGCTGAACTCCACGAACGAGCCCGGGCCGGACATCACCGAGACACCACCGGCGAGGGCCAGCGAGCACTCACCGGCGCGCAAGGCTCGGCCGGCCCAGTGCAGGGCGACCAGGGAAGCCGAGCAGGCGGTGTCCACGGTGACCGCTGGGCCTTCCAGGCCCAGCGTGTAGGACAGCCGGCCGGACATCACGCTGGCCGTGTTGCCGGTGGCCACGTGGCCACCCAGGTCCTCGGTGGCCCGGCGCAGCACGGACACGTAGTCCTGGCCGTTGGTACCGACGAACACGCCGGTGTCGCTGCCCCGCAACGCGGACGGGTCGATGCCGGAGCGCTCCAGCGCCTCCCACGCCGTCTCCAGCAGCAACCGCTGCTGCGGATCCATGGCCAGCGCCTCACGCGGCGAGATGCCGAAGAAGTCGGCGTCGAAGCCCGCGATGTCCGGCAGGAAACCGCCCTTGCCGGTGGCCGAGCGCCGGTGCAGTTCGGCGAGGTCCCAGCCGCGGTCGGCGGGGAAGGGCACGATGCCCTCGCCGCCGTCGGCCAGCAGCCGCCACAGGTCCTCGGGCGAGGAGACGCCGCCGGGGAGGCGGCAGCCGATGCCGACGATGACGATCGGGTCGTCGGCGACGTCGTGGTCCCGCGGCCCGATGGCCACCGGGGTGATCTCGGGCCGGCCCCCGGACAGCTCGGCGTGCAGGTGCTCGGCCAGGTCGCGCGGGGTCGGGTAGTCGTAGACGAGCGAAGCGGGCAGGGTCAGCCCGGTCGCCGCGGCCACGCTGTTGCGCAGCTCCAGCGTGGTCAGCGAATCGAAGCCGAGGTCGCGGAAGGCCCGGTCGGCTTCCACCCCGGCCGGGTCGCTGTGCCCGAGCACGGCCGCGATCCGCACCCGCAGCAGGTCCAGCAGCCCGGCGGGGTCCGCCGGGACGTCCGGGGCCGCCGCGGTGCCGACGGACGGTGTGGTCAGCGCCCGCACCTCGGGCAGGTCGGCCAGCAGCGGCGCCGGACGCAGCGCGGTGATCGCGGGCGCGAATCGGGCCCAGTCCACGTCGGCGACGGCCAGCTCGGTGTCCCCGTGCTCGATGGCGTGGCGCAACGCGGCCAAGGCCGGTTCCGGCTGCAGCGGCCGGAAGCCGCCCCGCCGGACCCGGTTCTCCACCGTTTCCGCCTCGGCCACCATGCCCGACCCGGCCCACGGGCCCCAGGCGATCGAGGTGGCGGGCAGGCCGTCGGCCCGCCGTTGCAAGGCCAGTGCGTCCAGGTAGGCGTTGGCGGCCGCGTAGTTGGCCTGGCCGGCCGCGCCGATCGCACCGCTGGTCGAGGAGTACAGGACGAACGCGTCCAGCTCGAGCCCGGCGGTCTGCTCGTGCAGCACCCGGGCGGCGGTCGCCTTGGCCCGCAGCACGTCGGCGAACATCTCCGGCGTGAGCGAGTCCAGCACGCCGTCCCGCAGCACCCCGGCGGTGTGGAAGACGGCGGTGACCGGGTGGTCGGTCAGCAGCGCGGCCACCGCGCCGGAGTCGGCGACGTCGCAGGCCACGATGACGGCCCGCTCCCCCAGTTCCGCGGCCAGTGCGGCGGCACCGGGCGCGGCCGGGCCGCGCCGGCTCGCCAGCACGACGCGCTCGGCCCCGGCGTCGAGCAGCCAGCGGGCCAGGTGTCCGCCCAGGCCGCCGGTGCCGCCGGTGACCAGCACGGTGCCACGCGGGGTGTAGGCCCGGGTCTCGCCGGTGGCCGGAGCGTGCTCCAGGCGGCGGCCGAACACGCCGGAAGACCGGATGGCCACCTGGTCCTCGCTCTGGCCGGTGGCCAGCACGGACCGCAGCCGGCGCACGGTGGTGTGGTCGAACTCGGCGGGCAGGTCGACCAGACCGCCCCAACCGGACGGCTGTTCCAGGGCCGCGACCCGGCCGAGCCCCCACAGAGCGGCCTGCACGGGGTCCGGCCGCTCGGTGCGGTTCACCGCGACCGCGCCGCGGGTGACACTCCACAGGCGGGCCCGGCCCAGCTCCCGCAACGCGTTCGTGGTGCGGGTCAGCAGGGTGCCGGCGTCGTCCGGGGTATCGGCGAGGGCCAGCAGCGAGAGCACCCCGTCGGCCTCGACACCGCTCAGGTCGGCGTCGTCCCCGACCACCGAGGTGCCGGCGCCGGGCAGGACTTCCTCGACCCAGTCCGGCCGGTCCAGCCCGGCGGGCAGCAGCACCAGCCACCGGCCCGATGGCGTGCCCGAGAGCCCGCTGACCGGCGTGAACACCGGGCGGTAGCGCAGGTTGTCCAGTGCCGAACGCTCGGTTCGGCGGCGGCGCCAGGTGTTCAGCGCCGGCACCATCGCGGCCACGGTCTCCTGATCGAGGCCGAGCCCGGCGGCCAGGGCCCCGGTGTCGGCGTTGTCGACCGCGGTCCAGAACTCGTCGTCCCCGGCGCCGGGCGCGGTGCCGGCCGGCGCGGCGACCGGCCAGTAACGCTCGCGCTGGAACGGGTAGGTCGGCAGCTCGATCGTGCGGGTGCCGCCGTCGAAGACCGCCGCCCAGTCCAGCCGGCCGCCGTGGGCGTGCACCCCGGCCACGCCGGACAGCAGGGCGGCCACCTCGGGCCGGTCGGCGCGCTGCAGCGGCAGCGCCACCGCGTCGGCGAGGACGTCCCGCACCGCGGCGGAAAGCACACCGGCCGGGCCGATCTCGACGAAGACCCGTACGTCACGCTCGGCCAGCGCGCGCACGCCGTCGGCGAAGCGCACCGCGTCCCGTGCGTGCCGCACCCAGTACTCCGGCGTCCGCACGTCGGCGGTCGCCACGGCTCCCGTCACCGTGGACACCAGCGGGATCCGCGGCTCGTCGTACGTCAGGCCGCGCGCGACCTGGGCGAACTCGCCCAGCATCGGATCCATCGACGGCGAGTGGAACGCGTGGCTGGTGTTCAGCCGCTTGGTGCGCCGGCCCAGCCGCCCGGCCAGCTCCGCCGCGACAGCCAGCACCGCCGCCTCGGCACCGGAGACGACCACCGACCGGGGCCCGTTGACGGCGGCGATCGACACGCCGCCGGTCAGCAGCGGGGTCACCTCCTCTTCGGTGGCCTCCACCGCCACCATGGCCCCGCCGGGCGGCAGCGCCTGCATCAGCGCACCCCGCGCAGCGACCAACGCACAGGCATCGGCCAGCGACAGCACCCCCGCCACGTGCGCCGCGGCGATCTCACCGATCGAATGCCCGGCCAGGTAATCCGGCGTCACACCCCACGACTCCAGCAACCGGAACAACGCCACCTCGAAGGCGAACAACGCCGGCTGGGTGTACCCCGTCTCGTCGAGGGCCGTGGAATCGTCGTCCCACATCACGTCCCGCAGCGCACGGGGCATGTCGAAGTGCCCCAGCACCGCGTCCAGCGCGTCGGCGAACACCGGGTGGCACTCGTACAGCTCGCGACCCATCCCGGCCCGCTGCGAGCCCTGCCCGGCGAACAGGAACGCCGTGCGGCCCCGGGTCACGGCGCCCCGCACCACGCCGCCGTCCGGCCGGTCCCCGGCCAGCGCGGCCAAGCCGCGGCGCAGTTCGCCGTGGTCCTCGGCCAGCAGCACGGCCCGGTGTTCGAAGGCCGATCGGGTGGTGGCCAGCGAGTACCCGAGCACGGCCGGGGACACGCCGTCGTCCAAGGTGTCCAGCAGGGCCGCGGCCTGGGCGCGCAGCGCTGCTTCCGTCCGGCCGGACAGCGGGACCGGCACCAGGCCGGGCTCCGGCTCGGGGCCGGCTTCGGCGGCCGGTTCGGGGGCCTGTTCGAGGATGGTGTGCACGTTGGTGCCGCTCAGCCCGAAGGACGAGATGCCGGCCCGGCGCGGCCGGCCGCTCTCCGGCCACGGCACGCTGCCGGACGGCAGCTCGATCGAGCCGGTGCTCCAGTCGACGTGGGTGGAGGGCTCGTCCGCGTGCAGCGTCTTGGGTACCAGCCCGTGCCGCAGCGCCTGCACCATCTTGATCACGCCGGCCACGCCGGAGGCCATCTGGGTGTGGCCGATGTTGGACTTCACCGAGCCGAGCAGCAGCGGCCGTTCCCGGTCCTGGCCGTAGGTGGCCAACAGGGCCTGAGCCTCGATCGGGTCGCCCAGCGCGGTGCCGGTGCCGTGGCCCTCGATCACGTCCACCTCGGACGCCGAGAGCCGCGCGTTGGCCAGCGCCTGCCGGATCACCCGCTGCTGGGACGGGCCGCTGGGCGCGGTCATGCCGTTGGACGCGCCGTCCTGGTTCGTGGCCGAACCCCGGACCACCGCCAGGATCCGGTGCCCGTTGCGCTGCGCATCGGACAGCTTCTCCAGCAGCACCAGGCCGACGCCCTCGCCGAGGGTCATGCCGTCGGCCCGGTCCGAGTAGGCCTTGCAGCGGCCGTCCGTGGCCAGTGCGCGCTGGCGCGAGAAGCCGACGAACGCCCCCGGCGTCGCCATCACGCTCACCCCGCCGGCCAGCGCCAGGCTGCTCTCCCCCGACCGCAGCGACTGCGCGGCCAGGTGGATGGCGACCAGCGACGACGAGCAGGCGGTGTCCAGGGTGACCGCCGGGCCCTCCAGCCCGAACAGGTAGGAGAGCCGGCCGGACAGGATGCTGCCCAGCGAGCCGGTGATCATGTGGCCGTCAGCGTTGTCCACCGCGCCGGACACGGCCGCGGTGTAGTCCTGGTAGCTGGCCCCGACGAAGGTGCCGGTGCCGCTGCCCCGCAGCGTGTGCGGGTCGATCCCGGCCCGCTCGAACGCCTCCCACGCCGTCTCCAGCAGCAGGCGCTGCTGCGGATCCATGGACAGCGCCTCCCGCGGCGAGATGCCGAAGAAGCCCGGGTCGAACTCGGCCGCTTCGTGCAGGAAGCCGCCCTGCACCGAATAGGTCTTACCGCCGGCGTCCGGGTCCGGGTCGTAGAGCGCGTCGGTCGGCCAGTTGCGGTCGGCCGGGAAGCCGGAGATGGCGTCCACGCCGCCCACGACCAGGTCCCACAACCGTTCCGGGGTGTTCGCGCCACCCGGGTAGCGGCAGGCCATCCCGATGATGGCGACGGGCTCGCCGGTGTCCACGCCGGCCACGGCCGGTGCCTGCTCGACGGCACCCGAGCCGGTGATCGTGGCGGCCAGGAACCCGGCCAGCCGCCTCGGCGTCGGGTGGTCGAACACCATGGTGGCGGGCAGGGTCAGGCCGGTGCCGGCGGAGATCCGGTTGCGCAGGTCGACCGCGGTGACCGAGTCGAAGCCGACGTCGCGGAAGGCGCGGTCCTCGGGCAGCGCGTCGGCCGACGCGTGGCCCAGCACGGCCGCGGCCGCGGCCCGGACCAGTTCCAGCAGCAGGTGGGCGCGCTCGGCCTCGGGCAGCGTGCGCAGCCGGGCGGCGAACTCGCCGCCCGCGCCGGTGGCGGCCGTGGCGGCGGCGGCCTCGGTGAGCCGCCGCACCTCGGGCAGCTCGTCGAACAGCGGCGTCGGCCGGACGGCCGTGTAGACCGGGTAGTACCGCTCCCAGTCGAGATCGGCCACGGCCAGCGCGGTCTCGTCGTCGTCCAGCGCCCGGCGCAGGCCCTCCAGGGCCAGCTCCGGCGCCATGAACACCAGGCCGCTGCGCACGATCTGCTCCGGGTCGACCCGGCCGAGTTCGCGGTCGTCGGCCCAGATGCCCCACGACAGCGCGGTGGCCCGCAGCCCCCGGGCGCGCCGGTGGGCCGCCAGCGCGTGCAGGTACGCGTTGCCGGCCACGTAGGCGGCGTGCGCGCCGGTGCCCCACAGGCCGGCGGTGGAGGAGTACAGCACGAACGCATCGAGCTCGTCGGTGTCGAGCAGCTCGTCCAGGTTGCGCGCGCCCACCACCTTGGCGTGCACGGTCCGGGAGAACGCGGCCAGGTCGGTCTCGGCCAGTGTGTGGAGCTCGATCACGGCGGCTGTGTGCACCACGTTCCGCACGGTCCGGCCCTCGGCCCGCAACCGCGCCAGCAGGGCGGCCAGCGCCGCCTTGTCGGTGACGTCGCAGGCCACCGCCTCGACGGTCTCGCCCAGCTCCGCCAGCAGCTGCCGGGCCTTCGGGGCCTCGGCGCCGGTGCGGCTGGTCAGCACGATGTGCTCGGCGCCCTGCCCGGCCAGCCAGCGGGCCAGGTGCGGGGCCAGGGTGCCGGTGCCGCCGGTGATCAGCGTGGTGCCGCGCGGGGTCCAGGTCCGCGCCGGCGCGCGGTCGCCGGCCGGGGCCCGCACCACGCGGCGGCCGAACACGCCGGCGGCGCGGATGGCCAGCTGGTCTTCGCCGGTGGCGCCGGACAGCGCGGCCGCCAGCCGGTCGCCGCCGCGGCGGTCCAGCTCGGCGGGCAGGTCGAGCACGCCGCCCCAGCGCTCCGGGTGCTCCACCGCGGCGGTCCAGCCCAGTCCGAGGACCTGGGCCTGGAGCGGGTTGGCGACGGTGTCGGCGTGGCCGGTGGCCACCGCGCCGCGGGTCAGCAACCACAGCGGGGCGTCGATCCCGGCCGCACCCAGTGCCTGGACGAGCTGCACGCTCAGGGCCAGGCCACGGGTCAGGGCGGGGTGCTCGTCGTGCGGCTCCTCGGCGGTGGCCAGGGTCGAGACGATGCCGCTCAGTTCGGGCAGCTCGGGCAGCTCGCCGTCGAACACCAGCCGCCGCACCTGGGCCCCGTGCCCGGTGAGCACCGCGGCCAGTTCCTCGTCCGCGCTGTCGTCGGTGGCCGCGGTGACCAGCAGCCAGGTGCCCGACAGGGTGGCCGGGGGTGTAGCGCCCAGCGGGGTCCAGCCGACCCGGTAGCGCCAGCCGTCCACGGTGGTGCGGTCCTGGCGCTGCTTGCGCCAGGACGACAACCCGGGCAGCACCGCGGCCAGCGAGTCCCGGTCCACCGCGAGGCCGGCGCTGAGCGCGTCGACGTCGGCCTGCTCGACCGCGTCCCAGAACTCCTGGTCAGCAGGGTCGGCCACGGCCGTCGCGCCGGCGTTGAGCGGGAGCCAGTAGTGCTCGTGCTGGAAGGCGTAGGTGGGCAGTTCGACGGTGGCCGTGCCCCCGGCGAACTCGGCGGCGAGGTCTACCGGCACGCCCCGCACGAAGGCTTCGGCGAAGGAGGTGAGCACCCGCGTCCAGCTGTCGTTGTCCCGGCGCAGCGTGCCCACGACCACGGCCCGCCCCCCGGCGTCGTCCACGGTCTCCTGGACGCCGAAGGTCAGCACCGGGTGCGCGCTGGTTTCGATGAAGGCCTGGTGCCCCTGGGCCAGCAACGCCCGCACGGCCGGCTCGAACCGCACGGTCTGCCGCAGGTTCCGGTACCAGTACTCGGCGTCCAGCGGCCGCTCGCCCAGCCAGTCGCCGGTGAGGGTGGAGAAGAACGGCACCTCCGGGGTTCGCGGGGCCAGCCCGGCCAGTGCGGCCAGTAGCTCCTCGTGCAGTTCCTCGACCTGGGCCGAGTGCGAGGCGTAGTCCACGTCGATGCGGCGGGCCCGGATGTTCCCGGCGGTGAGCTCGGCGAACAGCTCGTCGACGGCTTCCGGGATGCCCGAGACGACGATCGAGCGCGGGCCGTTCAGCGCGGCCACCGACACCCCGCCGCCGAACCGCGCGATCCGCTCGGTGACCTCGGCGGCCGGCAGCGGCACCGACATCATGGCGCCCTGCCCGGCCAGCCGGCGGGCGATGGCCTGGCTGCGCAGGGCCACGACCCGGCAGCCGTCGGACAGCGACAGGGCCCCGGCCACCACGGAGGCGGCGATCTCGCCCTGGGAGTGCCCGAGCACGGCGGCCGGGCGGACGCCCCGGGACTGCCAGAGCGCGGCGAGCGACACCATCACCGCGAACGACGCCGGCTGGATCACCTCCACCCGGTCCAGGTCCGCGCCGCTGCGCAGGACGTCCAGCAGGGAGAAGTCGACGAAGGGGGCCAGCGCGGCGGCGCACTCGGCCATCCGCTCGGCGAACACCGGCGAGGCGTCCAGCAGCCGCGCGCCCATCCCGGCCCACTGCGAACCCTGCCCGGGGAAGACGAACACCATCTTGCCGTCCACGTCGGCCACGCCCTCGACCACGCCGCCGCGGACCCCGCGGGAGTAGGCGTTCAGGTGCTCGGGCAGCTCGGCGCCGGCGCCGACGACCACCGCGCGGTGCTCCAGGCGGGCTCGCGAGGTGAGCAGCGAGCGGCCGACCGCGGCCGGGTCGTGCCCGGCCACGGGCAGCAGTTTCTCGGCCTGCCCGCGCAGGGCGGCCGGGCTGCGGGCGGAAAGCACCCACGGCACCGGCCGGTCCGCCGCGGCGGCCGCGGGCTCGGGCCCGGGGTCCGCCGGCTGCTTCGCCGGGGCCGGGGCCTGCTCCAGCACGGTGTGCGCGTTGGTGCCGCTGACGCCGAACGACGACACGGCGCAGCGACGCGGGCGCCCGTCGGTGGCCCAGGCGACCGGCTCGGTCAGCGGCACCACGGTGCCGTCGCTCCAGTCGATGTGCGGCGAGGGGTCTTCGGCGTAGAGGGTTCTGGGCAGCACGCCCTCGCGCAGCGCCATCACCATCTTGATCACGCTGGCCACGCCGGCGGCGGACTGGCTGTGCCCGATGTTGGACTTGATCGAACCGAGCCACAGCGGGTGCGCGGTGTCGCGGTCCCGGCCGTAGGTGGCCTGCAGCGCCTGCACCTCGATCGGGTCGCCCAGCGGCGTGCCGGTGCCGTGCGCCTCCACCACGTCGATCTCGGTGGACGCGAGGTGCGCGTTGGCCAGCGCCTGCCGGATCACCCGCTGCTGGGCAGGGCCGTTGGGCGCGGTGAGCCCGTTGGACGCGCCATCCTGGTTGATGGCGCTGCCCCGCACCACGGCCAGCACCGGGTGCCCGTTGGCCCGGGCGTCGGACAGCCGCTCGACCAGCAGGATGCCGACGCCTTCGGCCAGCGCCATGCCGTCGGCCGACGCGGAGAACGCCTTGGACCGGCCGTCCGCGGCCAGGCCGCGCTGGCGGGAGAAGGCGACGAAGGGCCCGGGGTTGGTCATCACGGTCGCCCCGCCGGCGACGGCCATCGTGGTCTCGCCGTTGCGCAGCGACTGGCAGGCCAGGTGCAGCGCGACCAGCGACGACGAACACGCGGTGTCCACGGTGACCGCCGGGCCCTCCAGGCCGAACACGTAGGCCAGCCGGCCGGAGAGCACGCTGGGGATCTGGCCGGTGACGGCGTGACCTTCCAGTTCGGCGTTGCCCCGGCCGCCGTACTCCTGGTAGCTGGAGCCGATGAAGGTGCCGGTGCCGCTGCCCCGCAGGGTGTGCGGGTCGATCCCGGCCCGCTCGAACGCCTCCCAGGTCGTCTCCAGCAGCAGGCGCTGCTGGGGATCCATGGACAGGGCTTCCCGCGGGGAGATTCCGAAGAAGCCCGGGTCGAAGTCACCGGCATCGTGCAGGAACCCGCCCTGGGTGGTGACGGTGCCGCCGCCGCGGTCCGGGTCCGGGTCGAAGGTGACGGCGCCTTCCCAGCCGCGGCCGACCGGGAACCCGCTGATCGCGTCCACGCCCCCGAGCACCAGTTCCCACAGCTGCTCCGGGCTGTGCACGCCGCCGGGGAACCGGCAGCTCATCCCGATGATGGCGATCGGCTCGTCGGTCCCGGCCGCGGCGGCCACCGGAGCGGCCGCGGCGACGTCGTCCAGCAGTTGCTCCCGCAGGTACCCGGCCAGTGCGCGCGGGGTCGGGTAGTCGAACACCAGGGTGCTGGGCAGGGCGCAGCCGGTGAGCTTGACCAGCCGCCCGCGCAGCTCGACCGCGGTCAGCGAATCGAACCCCACGTCCTGGAACGCGCGGCGCTCGGAGACCGCGTCGGCCGAGCCGTGCCCGAGCACCGCCGCCGCCTCGCCGCGAACCAGCTCGACCAGCAGCCGCTCCTGGTCCTCGGGTGACTTCCCGGCGAGTTCGGCCGCCCACACGGAGTTCCCGGCGCCCGGCGCCGTCAGCGCCCGCGCCTCCGGCAGGCCGGTCAGCAGGGCGCTGGACCGGGACGCGGTGAACACCGGGACGTAGGTCGCCCAGTCCGCGTCGACGACGGTCACCGTCACGTCCCGGTGCGCGATCGCGCGGCCCAGCTCGGCCAGGGCGGAGCGCACCGGCAGGAAGGCCAGCCCCCGGCGGCCCAGGGTGCCGGTCCCGGCGTCCTGCGCGGCCATGCCGGAGCCGGCCCAGGGGCCCCAGGCGATCGAGGTGGCGGTCAGGCCGCGGGCGTGCCGCCGCCGGGCGAGGGCGTCGAGGGCCGCGTTGGCCGCGCTGTACCCGGTCTGGCCACCGCTGCCGATCACCCCGGCGATCGAGCCGAACAGCACGAACAGGTCCAGCTCGCGGTCGCCGAGCAGGTGGTCGAGATTGGCGGCGCCGGCGGCTTTGGCCGACACCGTGGCGGCCAGGTCGGCCAGGCCGACCTCGGCCAGCGGAGCGCGGTCGGCGACGCCGGCGGTGTGCACCACGCCGGTCAGCGGGGTGTCCTCCGGGATGGCGTCCAGCACCGCGCGCAGCGCTTCGAGGTCGGCGACGTCGCAGGCCACGATGTCGACGGCGAGGTCGTGGTCCGCGCCGAGCTCGGTCAGCTCGGCCCGCAGTCCGGCTGCGCCGGCCGCGTCCGGGCCGCGGCGGCTGGTCAGCACGAGGCGCTGCGCGCCGTGGCGGGCCAGCCAGCGGGCCACCTCGCCACCCAGGCCGCCGGTGCCGCCGGTGACCAGCACGGTGCCGCGGGCGGTGAACTCCCCGGCCGGTTCCCGGCCGGCGGCGGGGTGGTGCACCAGCCGCCGGCCGGACACCGCCCCGCCGCGGACGGCGAGCTGGTCCTCGCCGTCCGGCGCGGACAGCACGGCGGCGACCGAGCGGGCGTCGTCGGCGTCGAGCTCGGCGGGCACGTCGATCAGGCCGCCCCAGGTCTGCGGGTACTCCAGCGCCGCGGTGCGGCCGAGCCCCCAGAGCATCGCCTGCCCCGGATCGGTTTCCGCGTCCCGGGTAATGATCCACAGTGGACTCGAGACGGTCCGGGCCAGCGTGACACCGAGCGCGAAGCCCAGCGGCAGCCCGGCGGCGTCCTCCGCGGAGCCGAGGACGGCGACCACGCCGTCGCACGCGCCGATCCGTTCGGCAGGCCCCGCACTGTCCACGTCGGACTCGGTCAGCAGCAGCGTGCGCACCTGCGCGCCCCGCTCGGCGAGCGCGGCGGCCAGCTCCGGTTCGTCGCCGGTGGTGACCAGCACCCAGTCGCCGGACAGGAGGCCGGGCTCGATCGCCAGCGGCGCCCAGTCCACCCGGTAGCGCCAGGTGTCCAGCCGGGCTCGTTCGGCGCGGTGCTGCCGCCAGTTCGACAGCGCCGGCAGCACCGAGTCCAGGGCCGCGCGCTGGGCGTCACCCAGCCCGATGACCTCGGCCAGTTCCCCGGCGTCGCCCCGCTCCACCGCCGCCCACCACCGGTCGTCGGCCGGGTCGGCCGCGGTCCGGGCGGTGGCCTGCGGCCAGAAGGACTCGTACTGGAAGGCGTAGGTGGGCAGGTCGACCCAGCGGGCGTCGCGGCCGGCGAAGAAGGCGCGCCAGTCGAGGTCCACGCCGGCGGTGTGCAGTGCGCCGAGTGCGCCGAGCAGCGCGGTCTCCTCGTCCCGGTCGGCCCGCAGCACGGGCACGCAGCCGGCCTCGTCCGCCTGGCCGGCCAGGATGTCCTGCACCATGGCCGAGAGCACACCGTCCGGGCCCAGCTCGGCGAAGGTGGTCACCCCCTCGGCGGCCATGGCGCGGACAGCGTCGGCGAAGCGCACGGTGGCACGCACGTGCCGCACCCAGTGCTCCGGATCGCCGAGTTGCTCGGCGGTGGCGGGCTCGCCGGTCAGGGCGGACACGACCGGGATGCGCGGCGGGTGGAAGGTCAGCGTCGCCACCACGGCCCGGAACCCGGCCAGCATGGCGTCCATCCGGGCCGAGTGGAAGGCGTGCGAGACGCGCAGGCGTTTGGTGCGGCGGCCCTGCCCGGCGAAGGTGGCCGCGGCGGCCAGCACCGCGTCCTCGTCACCGGCCAGCACCACCGAGTGCGGTCCGTTCACGGCCGCGACGTCCACGGTCTCGCCGTCGGCCAGCGCGGCCACCTCGTCTTCGGTGGCCTGCACCGCGACCATCGCGCCGCCGGACGGCAGCGCCTGCATCAGGCGGCCCCGCGCGCCGATCAGCGTCGCCGCGTCGGCCAGCGAGAGCACCTCGGCCACGTGCGCCGCGGCGATCTCACCGATCGAATGGCCGGCCAGCCGGTCCGGCTCGACCCCCCAGGACTCCAGCAGCCGGAACAGCGACACCTCCAGTGCGAACAGCGCGGGCTGCGCCCAGCCGGTCGTGTCGAGCAGCTCGGCCTCGGCCGAGCCGGGCGCCGCGAACAGCACTTCGGCCAGTGGCCGGTCGAGCTGCGGGGCCAGCGCTTCGGCCACCGCGTCGAACGCGGCCGCGAAGGCCGGGTACCGCCGGTACAGCTCGTGACCCATCCCCGGCCGCTGGCTCCCCTGGCCGGCGAAGAGCAGGGCCAGCCGGCCGCCGGCCGGCTCCCCGGTCACCAGCGCGGGATCGGGCCGGTCGCCGGCCAGCGCGGTCAGCGCCCGCACCCTGCTGTCGGTGTCCTCGGCCAGCACGGCGGCCCGGTGCTCGAACCGGGAGCGGGTGGTGGCCAGCGAGAACGCCACGTCGGCGGGGTCGAGCCCGGGGTCGGCGGCGAGGCGGGCGGCCAGCCGGGCGGCCTGGTCGCGCAGCGCGCCACCGGACCGTCCGGAAAGCAGCCAGGGCGCGCGCACCGGCGGAGCGGGCTCGGCCGGCGCCACGACGGCCGGTTGTTCGAGGATGACGTGGGCGTTGGTGCCGCTGAACCCGAAGGAGGAGACCGCGGCCCGGCGCGGCCGGCCGGCCGCGGGCCACTCCGCCTGCTCGCGCAGCAGGCCCACCGCGCCGGCCGTCCAGTCCACGTGGGAGGAAGGTGCGTCGACGTGCAGGGTGCGCGGGACGACGCCGTGGCGCATCGCCTGCACCATCTTGATCACCCCGGCCACCCCGGCCGCGGCCTGGGTGTGCCCGAGGTTGGACTTCACCGAACCCAGCAGCACGGGGGTCTCGCGGTCCCGGCCGTAGGTCGCCAGCACCGCCTGCGCCTCGATCGGATCGCCCAGCGTGGTGCCGGTGCCGTGCCCCTCCACGACATCGACGTCCGAAGTGGACAGCCCGGCGGACGCCAGTGCCTGGCGGATCACCCGCTGCTGCGACGGCCCGTTGGGCGCGGTCAGGCCGTTGGACGCGCCGTCGGAGTTGACCGCCGAACCCGCGACGACGGCCAGCACGTGGTGACCGTGGCGGATCGCGTCGGACTGCCGTTCCAGCACCAGCACGCCGACGCCCTCGGACCAGGCCACGCCGTCGGCCGCGTCGGAGTAGGCCTTGCAGCGGCCGTCCGGGGACAGCCCGCGCTGCCGGGCGAACTCGATGAACGCGCCGGGTGAGGCCATCACCGTGACGCCACCGGCCAGGGCCAGATCGCAGTCACCGGCGCGCAGCGCCTGCATCGCCCAGTGCAGCGCGACGAGCGAGGACGAGCACGCGGTGTCGACCGTGACGGCCGGCCCCTCCAGCCCGAGGGTGTAGGCCACCCGGCCGGAGACGACACTGGTGGAGCTGCCGGTGCCGCGGTACCCCTCGAACTCGGCGTCCGAGAGAACCGTGCTGTAGTCGCCGTACATCACGCCGGCGAACACGCCGGTGCGGCTGCCGCGCAGCGAGAGGGGGTCCACGCCGGCGCGCTCGACGGCCGACCAGGACACCTCCAGCAGCAGCCGCTGCTGCGAGTCGGTGGCCAGCGCCTCCCGCGGGCTCATGCCGAAGAAGGCCGGGTCGAATTCGCCCGCGTCGTGCAGGAAACCACCGCTGCGGGTGTAGCAGGTGCCCGGGTGGTCCGGGTCCGGGTCGTAGAGGGCGTCGAGGTCCCAGCCCCGGTTGACCGGGAACCCGGAGATGACGTCCACGCCTTCGGTGACGACCCGCCACAGGTCCTCTGGCGAGCGCACTCCGCCCGGGTAGCGGCAGTCCATGCCGACGATGACGATCGGGTCGTCGGCGAGGTCGCGGGAGCCGGTGGCCACGGTTTCCGGCGTGTCCGCGCCGAGCAGTCCGTCCAGCAGGTACGCCGCCAGCGCACGCACCGTGGGGTGGTCGAAGATCAGCGTGGCCGGGGTGCGCAGCCCGGTCGCGGCGCTGAGCTGGTTGCGCAGTTCGACCGCGGTCAGCGAGTCGAACCCGAGTTCGGAGAACGGGCGGTCCGGGTCGACGGACGCGGCGTCGGCGTGTCCGAGCACCCCGGCGACCCGGGTGCGGACCAGGTCCAGCACGGCCTCCCGGCTCCGCTTGGCGTCCAGCCCGGCCACCAGTGCCGCGCCGGCGGCCGCGGTGCGGCGGACCGGAACGCGGATCAGGCCGCGCAGCACCGACGAGACCTCGCCCGCGGTCCGCAGCACCAGCAGGTCCAGCCGGACCGGCGCGACGACGGGGGCGGCCACCCGCTCGGCCGCGTCGAACAGGGCCAGTCCCTGCGTCACGGACAGCGGCGGCACGCCGGTGCGCTGCAACCGTCGGCGCGCGCTCTCGGCGGCCATCCCGGCCTCGGCCCAGGGACCCCAGGCCAGGGACAGCGCCGGCCGTCCGGTCGCCCGCCGGTGGGCGGCCAGCGCGTCCAGGAAGGCGTTGCCCGCCGCGTAGTTGGCCTGCCCGGCCGCGCCGGTCAGCCCGGCGACCGAGGAGAACAGCACGAACTTCGCCACGTCGCCGGCGAGCTCGTGCAGGTTCCAGGCGGCGTCCACCTTGGGCCGCAGCACCGCCGACAGCCGCTCCGGGGTCAGCGATCCGACCATCCCGTCGTCCAGCACGCCGGCGGTGTGCACCACCGCCGTCACCGGGTGTTCGGCCGGCACCCCGGCCAGCGCTTCGGCCAGCGCGCCCCGGTCGGCCGCGTCACACGCCACCGCGGTGACGTCGGCGCCGGCCTCGGTCAGCTCGGTCAGCAGCTCGGCGGCGCCGGGGGCGCCCGCGCCCCGGCGGGACAGCAGGAGCAGCCGCCGCACGCCGCGCTCGGTCACCAGGTGCCGGGCCAGCACCGCGCCCAGGCCGCCGGTTCCGCCGGTGATCACCACGGTCCCGGACTCGGGCCAGGCGACATCCTCGGTGGTGACGTCGGGCTCCGCGGTGGCACGGGCCAGCCTGGCGGCCAACAGGGCGCCGCCGCGGAGGGCCAGCTGCGGCTCCCCGGTGGCCAGGGCCGCCGGGATCATCGCGGCGGACTCCGTGTCGGCGTCGAGGTCGAGCAGGACGAACCGGCCCGGGTGCTCCGCCTGCGCGGCGCGGACGAGGCCCCACACGGCCGCCCCGGCCAGATCGGCGGGCTCAGGGCCGATCGCGCCCCGGGTCACGAAGGCCAGCCGGCCCGGTGCGCCGTCGGACAGCCAGTTCTGCAGGTCGGCCAGCACCTCGGCGGTCAGCGCGTGCACCGCTTCGGGGCCGGCTTGCCCGGCGACCGGACGCAGCACCACGGCCGGCGCGGTGTCGGTGGTCCGGAAGTCCAGCCCGAACGGGTCGTCGCCGAGCACGGCGATCGATCCGGTGCTCTCGGCCGCTTCGGCCGGGACGGCCGTCCAGTCCAGCCGGTACAGGTCGCGGCCGGTGGCTGCGGCGCCGGCCGCGCCCGGCGCGCGCACGGCCAGCGAGCCCACCGAGAGCACCGGTGCCCCGGTGGGGTCGGTGAGCTCCAGTGCGGCCACGCCCTCGCGGACCGGCCGGAGCCGGACCCGGACGGTGGTGGAACCGGTGGCGTGCAGGCGGACGTCGCTCCAGGCGAACGGCAGGCCGCCCCGCGTGGTGCCCAGGTCCACGAACGGCAGGGCGTGCAGCGCCGCGTCCAGCAGCGCCGGGTGGATGCCGAACGCGCCGGCGTCCCCGGTCACCGCCTCCGGCAGGGTCACCTCGGCGAACACGTCCGTGCCCTGCCGCCAGGCGGCCCGCAGGCCGCGGAAGGCCGGGCCGTAGCCGAAGCCGTCGCCGGCCAGTCGCTCGTACAGGTCTCCGGTGTCGACCGGCTCGGCGTCCGCCGGCCACTCGACGGGTTCGGGCGCCACGGCCGGGCCGGTACCGAGCAGCCCGGTGGCGTGCTCGGTCCACGGGGGGTCATCGGCGTCGTCCGGCCGGCCGTAGACGGTCAGCGCGCGCTGACCGGTGGCGTCCGGCGCGCCGATCCACACCTGCACCTGCACGCCGCCCTGCTCGGGCAGCACCACGGGCGCGGCCAGGGTCAGCTCGGCCACGTGCTCGCAGCCGACCTCGTCGCCGGCCCGGACGGCCAGCTCCAGCAGGGCGGTCGCGGGCAGCAGCAGGCTGCCGCCCACCACGTGGTCGGCCAGCCAGGGCTGGGTCTGCGCCGACAGCCTGCCGGTCAGCAGCTGGCCGTCCGCGCCGGCCAGCACGACCGCGGCGGACAGCAGCGGGTGCCCGGTCGGCCCCAGTCCGGCCGCCCGCAGGTCGCCGGCCGTGCGGGCGACGTCCTTGGGCCAGAAGCGCTTGCGCTGGAACGGGTAGGTGGGCAGGTCGACCGGCCGGGCGTCGGCGCCCGCGAAGTAGTTCTCCCAGCGGACCGGCACGCCCGAGGCGTGCAGCCCGCCGACCGCCGTGGTGAGGGTGGCCTGCTCGTCCCGGCCCGGGCGCAGCGCCGCGAACACCGCGGCGTCGGCCACGGACTCGCGGACCAGCGCGCTGAGCGAGCCGTCGGGGCCGAGCTCGAGGAAGGTGTGCACGCCGTGCTCGTGCAGCCAGGCGGCGGTGTCGGCGAACCGCACCGGACGGCGGACGTGCTCGACCCAGTAGCCGGGTGACGTCAGCTCGGCCACCGTGGCCGGCTCGCCGGTCAGGTTCGACACCAGCGGCAGCAGCGGTTCGCGAGCGTCCAGCCCGGCGACGACCGCGCGGAACTCCGCCAGCATCGGCGCCATCCGCGGCGAGTGGAAGGCGTGCGAGACCCGCAGCCGCTTCGACTTCGCGAAGTGACCGGCGATGTCCAGCACCGCGTCCTCGTCACCGGAGAGCACCACCGATTCGGGGCCGTTGACGGCGGCCAGCGCGACTTCGTCCTCGCGCCCGGCCAGCAGGGGCAGCACGTCGGCCTCGGCCGCCCGGACCGCGACCATCGCGCCGCCGGCCGGCAGTGCCTGCATCAACCGGCCGCGCGCGGCAACCAGCGTGACCGCGTCGGCCAGCGAAAACACCCCGGCCACGTGCGCGGCGGCCAGCTCACCGATCGAGTGGCCGGCCAGGAAATCCGGGCGCACGCCCCAGGATTCGGCCAGCCGGTAGAGCGCGACCTCGAGGGCGAACAGCGCCGGCTGCGCGTACTCGGTCCGATCCAGGGTCTCCGCGTCCTCGCCCCAGACGACCTCGCGCAGCGGGCGGTCCAGGTGGGCGTCGAACTCGGCGCACACCGCGTCGAACGCCTCGGCAAAGACACCGAACCGGCCGTGCAGTTCCCGGCCGGCGGCCAGCCGCTGCGCGCCCTGCCCGGTGAACAGGACGGCCAGCTTCGGCCGGCCGCGGGCCGCACCGCGAACCACCCCGGCCACTCCGGCCGCGTCGTCGCGCACGGCCGACAGCCCGGCGACCGCGGCCTCGCGGTCCCCGGCCACCACGACCGCCCGGTGCTCGAACCCGGTCCGGGTGGTCGCCAGCGAGTAGGCGAGGTCGCGCAGGTCGGCGGTTTCCTCCGACAGCAGCGGCAGCAGGCGCTCGGCCTGCTCCTGCAGGGCATCCCGGGTCCGCGCGGACAGCACCAGGGGCAGCGCGCCCGCACCCGGCGCCGCACGCGGCGCCGGGTCCTCGGCCGGGGCCTGCTCGATGATGGTGTGCGCGTTGGTGCCGCTCAAGCCGAACGACGACACCGCGGCCCGGCGCGGCTCTCCGGTCTCCGGCCACGGCGTGCGTTCGGTCAGCAGCCGGACCGCGCCGCTGCTCCAGTCCACATGGGACGACGGCCGGTCCACGTGCAGGGTCCGGGGCAGCACGCCGTGGCGCATCGCCAGCACCATCTTGATGACGCCGGCCACGCCGGCCGCGGCCTGGGTGTGGCCGAGGTTGGACTTCACCGAGCCCAGCAGCAGCGGCCGTGCGGCCGGGCGGTTGCGGCCGTAGACGGCCAGCAGCGCCTGCGCCTCCACCGGGTCGCCGAGCGTGGTGCCGGTGCCGTGCGCCTCGACCGCGTCCACCTGGTCGGCGGCCAGCCGGGCGCTGGCCAGCGCCTGTTCGATCACCCGCTCCTGCGAGGGGCCGTTCGGGGCGGTCAGGCCGTTGGACGCGCCGTCGGAGTTCACCGCGGACCCTCGCACCACGGCCAGGATCCGGTGCCCGTTGCGGCGCGCGTCGGACAGCTTTTCGAGCACCAGCAGGCCGACGCCCTCGGCCCAGCCGGTTCCGTTGGCGGAGTCGGCGAAGGACCGGCAGTAGCCGTCCGCGGCCAAGCCGCCCTGCTTGCTGAACTCCAGGAAGGTCAGCGGGCTGGGCATCACCGTCACGCCGCCCGCGATGGCCAGGGAGCACTCCCCGCCGCGCAGCGCCTGGGCGGCCAGGTGCAGGGCGACGAGCGAAGACGAGCACGCGGTGTCCACCGTGACCGTCGGGCCGACCGTGCCGAAGCAGTAGGCCAGCCGGCCGGAGATCACGCTGGTGGTGTTGCCGGTGAGCTGGAAGCCCTCGACGTTGTCGCCCGGGCCGACCCGGTAGTCCTGCGGCATCGCGCCGACGAAGACGCCGGTCGGAGTGCCCTTGAGTGCGGCCGGGTCGATGCGGGCCCGCTCGAAGGCGTCCCACGCGGTCTCCAGCAGCACCCGCTGCTGTGGGTCCATGGCCAGCGCCTCACGCGGCGAGATGCCGAAGAAGTCGGCGTCGAACCGGCTCGCGTCGGGGAGGAACCCACCGGAAAGCGTCGCCGACGTGCCGAGCTCGTCGAGCTGCCAGCCGCGGTCGCCGGGGAACGGGGTGATGCCGTCGCGGCCCTCCGCGACCATCCGCCACAGGTCCTCCGGGCTGGTGACACCGCCGGGGAACCGGCAGCTCATCCCGATGATGGCCACCGGCTCGGAACTCGCTTCCTCCAGCTCCTGCACCCGCCGGCGGGTGCGCTGCAGATCCGCGCCGGCCCGTTTCAGGTAGTTCCGGAGCTGTTCCTCGTTGCTACTGCCACCGGTCCTGTCAACACCCATGTCAGCTCAACCCATCCGTCGCGGCGAACGCCATGGGAGGAGTCTCACTCGCCGGTGGATCGGTAAATCCCTAGTAGTGCCAGGACAATGCCGGAAAAGCGAAAAGCACGAACCCCGTGGGGTTCGTGCTTTTCAAGGGAAATCGACGGGAGGGCTACCAGCCCGCCGACACCAGGAGGTCGCCGAACTCGCGCTCCCGCTCGGCCTGCCGCAGGTCCGACTCCACCATCATCTGCATCAGCCGGGTGAAGTCCACTTCGGGCTCCCAGCCGAGTTCGGTGCGGGCGCGGGTGTTGTCCGCGCACAGCGTCTCCACTTCCGCTGGCCGCACCAGCGCCGGGTCGATCACGACGTGGTCGCGCCAATCCAGGCCGACGCACTCGAAAGCGATCCGCACCGCGTCCCGGACCGAGTGCATCTTGCCGGTGCCGACCACGTAGTCGCCCGCCGTGGGCTGCTGCAGCATCAGGTGCATGGCGCGCACGTAGTCACCGGCGTACCCCCAGTCGCGTACCGCGTCCAGGTTGCCGAGGCGCAGCTTGTCCTGGAGGCCGAGCTTGATCTGGGCCACCGCCAGGGTGATCTTGCGGGTCACGAACTCCGCGCCGCGCCGGGGTGACTCGTGGTTGAACAGCATCCCGGAAACCCCGTACATCCCGAAGGACTCCCGGTAGTTCCGGGTGATGAAGTGCCCGTAGGCCTTGGCCACGCCGTACGGGCTGCGCGGGTGGAACGTGGTCGTCTCGCGCTGCGGGGTCTCGGCCACCTTGCCGAACATCTCGGAGGAGGACGCCTGGTAGAACCGGATCTGGTTCTCCACGGTCGGCGTGCGGGAGCCGCTCAGCCCGCTGACCACCCGGATGGCCTCCAGCATGCGCAGCACGCCCATGCCGTTGACCTCGGTGACGAGTTCCGACTGCTGCCAGGACATCGGCACGAACGAGATCGCACCGAGGTTGTAGACCTCGTGCGGCTGCGCCGCGTCGACGGCGGAGACCAGGCTGGCCTGGTCCATCAGGTCACCGTCCACAAAGGTCACGTCACCCAGCAGCCTGCTCACCCTCGACTTCCGGGGGTTCGCCTGGCCCCGGATGAGCCCCCACACCTGGTATCCCTGCTCGAGCAGGTGTTCGGCCAGGTAGGAGCCATCCTGCCCGGTTATCCCGGTGATCAGTGCGCGCTTGGTCATGCGCCGCACCCCTTTCTTCGCGACGAGCCGGACAGCGGGCTTCGGATCTCATGCTCCGGTCCGACCGTCGCAGCCGGTCGAACCAGGTGTCAATCGAACTCGAAGCGGTACTGGGGAATTTCCGAGAGTTGCCAGGCCGATCCCTCGATCGGCGTTGCGGGTCAACGGTTCCGCGAACGCATCAGCCGGTTTCCTGCGGCACCAGGGCCGCGCCGAGCCGGTCGAGCAGGGCGTCCACCCGCTCGGCCATCCCGGGACCGTCCCACCACGACAGGGTCAAGTCTGTCCGGCCGTCGCCCTCGGTGGCGA
This sequence comes from Amycolatopsis sp. NPDC026612, assembly GCF_040638285.1. Classification (NCBI taxonomy): domain Bacteria; kingdom Bacillati; phylum Actinomycetota; class Actinomycetes; order Pseudonocardiales; family Pseudonocardiaceae; genus Amycolatopsis; species Amycolatopsis sp. NPDC026612. Next base: position 5,448 of record NZ_JBEZYB010000079.1, on the reverse strand, counting down.
CGACGGACAAGGCGGCGCCGGGCTCCATCGGGCACAGCACGTACCCGGCGGCCGCGGTGAAACCGTCCGTGTGGAACCACCCGGGCCGCACCGGGCCCAGGTGGTACACCTCGGCCAGCAGGCTGTGCCGATCGTCCCGCCGCGCGCTGCGGTCGACCCGCCGGACGATGTGGCGGAGCAGCGGCAGCGGTGCTTTGAGGATCTCCGCGCCCGGCGCGTCGACCCGGCAGGTCCGGTCCGCGAGCGCGTCGGCCAGCTGCCGGTCCACCTCCGGCCAGGAGTCACCGGCCCGCAGGTCCAGGGAGACAGCCAGCGAGAGGTTGCCCGTCGACCGGATCTCCGGGTGGCCGGGGCGCACGTCGACGACGAAGCCGACCGGGGCCACGGGGTGGCCGGACAGCTCCACCAGCGCCGCGGCCAGCCGCGCCTCGAGCGCCGGGACGGTGCCCTCGATCGTGCGCCGCCGCCAGAGTTGCCGGCGCAGGTCCGCCCCCGGCGGAATCCCGAGCAGGGCGGGCATCCCGGCATCGGATCCGGCTTCGCCGGCCTGCCGGTGGAGCGGATCGTCGAGGTCTTCGAAGGTGGCAGGCGACGGGGCTCCGGCCGGTTCTTCACCGCGCAGGACCCGGAACACGTCACGGGCCCACCACAGCAACCCGCGTGCGTCCATCACGGCGTGCCCGGCCCGGAACACCACCGTCGGCTGCGCCCCCGCGAACAGCACCACCTCGCACGTGCGGCCCGCTCGCCCGGGCAGCGGAGTGCGCAGCTCGGGCGCGTCGGCCGGGAGCCCGTGCGCCACCGTCACCGCCGGCGCGACGCCGCTGTCCACCCACGTGCGGCCGCGGCGGACGAGCCGGGCGCCCGGGCAGGCCCGGGACGCGACCGCCACCGCGCGGCGCAGCTCTCCCGGGCCGATGTGCCCGGTGCCCTCGACGCACAGGTTCAACGCCGCCGACACCTTGCGCGGAAAGCCCAGGAACCACCACTCGATCGGGTCGATCGGGCGGCTGAAACCGGTGTCAGTGCTCATGTCAGTACCTGTTCCGATGCTCATTTCACTGCCCCGCCCGAGCCTGCACAGCCAGTTCGGCCACGTGCTCGACGGTCGTCCGGCGGATGATCTCGGGCAGCCGGCTGACGAACGCGCGCTCACCGTCCGGACCCGTGGCGTGCCGGGCGACCTGCGCGACCATGGTGATCAGCGACAGCGAGTCGCCACCGAGCCGGTGGAAGTCACTGGCGCCGTGCAAGCGGTCGACCTCGACGCCGAGCACCTGCGACCAGATCCGCGCCACCGTGTCCTCCATGCCTTCGAGCGCCCCGCCGGCCACCGGCTTCGCGGCCCCGAACGGGTCCGGCAGCGACGCGGTCGCGATCTTGCCGTTCATCGAGCGCGGGAACTCCGCGACCGGCACGATCGTGGCCGGCACCAGGTAGCCGGGCAGCTGTTCGGCCAGGTAGCCGGTCAGCTCGCCGATGTCGATCGGCCCGTCGGCGGCGGTGACGTACCCGCACAACGTCTTGTCGCGCGCTCCCGGCCGGGAGCGCGCGACGACCACGGCGCCGGACACGGCCGGGTGCGTCTCCATGGTCTGCGCGATCTCGGCGGGCTCGATGCGGTGGCCGAGCACCTTGAGCTGGTCGTCGATCCGCCCGCAGAACTCCAGGCCGCCGCCGGGCAGCCGGCGCACGATGTCGCCCGTGCGGTAGACCCGGCTGCCGTCGGCCAGCCGGACGAACCGCTCGCGCGTCAGGTCAGGCCGGCCCCGGTAGCCCCGGGCGAGCTGGCTGCCGCCGATGTACAGCTCGCCGGGCTCGCCGGGGGCGACGTAACCCCGGCCGGCGTCGAGCACGTGGTAGGTGACGCCGTCGTACGGCACGCCGATCGGCACGGCCGCGCCCTCGTCGCGGTCGGCGTCGAAGTCGTGGTACCCGACGCCGATGGTGGCCTCGGCCGGTCCGTACATGTTGGTGATCAGGCAGTCCGGCCCGAACACCTGCCGGGCGCGCAGGGCCACCCCGCGGGTGAACTGCTCGCCGATGACCAGCAGGGTCCGCACCGCCCCCGGCCGCAGCTCCAGGCGGGTGATGAGGTCGAGGTGCGACGGTGTGAGGGAGAGCGTCGTGGCCCCGGCGTCGAGGACCTCCTGCAGGCCCAGGTGGCTGATCTCGTCGCGCAGCAGCTGCAGCGTGCCCCCGACGGTGAGGGGCAGGATCAGCGAGAGCTGCGCCAGGTCGAAAGACAGCGAGCAGAGCAGCGGCAGCCGGGTGGCCGGGCCGATGCCGTGTTCCTTCGTCGCGCAGGTCGCGTACGCCGCGATGCTCCGGTGTTCGACCTCGACGCCCTTGGGCCGGCCGGTCGAACCCGAGGTGTAGACGACGTAGGCGAGGTCGCCGGGCGCCGGGGCGGCCGGCTCCAGGTCGGCGTCGCGCGGCAGGTCGTCGAGCACGAGCCCGGCACAGCCGTCCGGGCGGTGGTCGCGCCGGTCGTGCGGCCGGGTGACCAGGCAGGCCGCGGCCTTCGCGTCGGCCAGGAGGGTCCGGATGCGGGCGTCCGGATGCTGGGGGTCCATCGGCAGGTACGCGGCGCCGGCCATCAGGGTGCCCCACGCTCCGGCGACGGCGTCCACGGTCTTGTCCGCGAGCAGCCCGACCACGTCCTCGCGGCCGACTCCCAGCTCCCGCAGGGACTTCGCGACACCACGCATCCGCCGGTCCAGCTCGGCGTAGGTGACCTCGCCGTCCGACGCGCTCACCGCGATCGCGTCCGGACGGCGGCGGACCTGTTCCAGGAACCGGTCCACGATTCCGGGGCCCGGATCCGGCAGCGCCGCGGACGTCAGCCGGCCCTGCTCGCGGTGGACGGCCGGAGCGAGCGCCTCGCCGACGGTGTCGAGCAGGGCGTCCACCCGCTCGGACATGCCGGGGCCGTCCCACCAGGCCACCGTGAGGTCGGTGCGGCCGTTGCCCTCGGTCGCCACGACGGACACCGGCGTGGCCGGCTCCATCGGCGACACCATGTACGCGCCGGCGGCCTCGAACGTGCCGGTGTGGAACCACTCCGCCGGAACCCGGCCGAGGTTGTTCACGTTGGCCGTGGCGCTGAACCGGTCCTCCCGGCGGGCCGAGCGCTCGGCCCGCCGGATGAAGTACCGCAGCAGCGGGACGGGCGCCTTCAGGATGCTGGGGTCCGGGGCCGAGACCCGGCCGTCCTGGTCGCTCAGCGCGGCCAGCAGCCGCTGGTAGATCTCTTCCCACGAGTCGGCGGCCGCCACGTCCAGGGACAGGACGAGCGACAGGTTGCCGGTGGACCGGATCTCGGGGTGGAACGGGCGCAGGTCCAGCGGAAACCGGATCGGCGCGGTGGACCGGCCGGAGAACGCGGTCACCGCGGCGGCCAGCTTGGCGCTCAACGCCGGGAAGTTCCCGTCGACCGTCCGCCGCCGCCACAGCTGCCGGCGGATGTCCGCGCGCGGCGGGATCCCGAGCAAGGACGGCACCTTGGTGGCCGCCTCGGCTTGGCCGGCCCGGCTGTAGAACGGGTTGTCGAGGTCCAGCACGGTCCCGGTCGACCGCGCGCCGGCCGGTTCCTCCCCACGCAGGGCGCGGAACACGTCTCGCGCCCAGAGGATCAGCCCGCGCCCGTCCATCACCACGTGGCTCGCCCGCAGCACCACGGTCGGCTCGGGACCGTCGAGCAGCAGCACCTCGCAGTTCGCGCCGGAGCGGTTGGGCAGCGGCGAGCGCAGTTCGGGCGCGGCGCAGGGGTCCGCGACGCCGGAGACCACCTTGACGGCCGGGTCGGCACCCCCGTCGACCCAGCGGCGACCGCGGCGGACGAGCCGGGCGCCCGGGCACGCCTCGGAAGCGACGGCCACCGCGCGGCGCAGGCTCTCGGCGTCCAGCCGGCCGGCGCCTTCGACACAGAAGTTCGTGACCGGTGACATCTTCGCCGGGAAGCCGAGGAACCACTGCTCGATCGGGCACACCAGCCGCGTGAAGGCGGCGTCTTCCGGTAGACGATCGGTCATCGCCGTGCTCCGTCCCGCTTCAGTCGACAACTCCGGGTCGAAGTCTGCAGCCCGGAATCGGCCGTCACAACAAATCGGCGCACTTCTAGGAAAAGTCCCGGAAGCAGACACGCGCGGGGCCGGACCGCCGCTGTCTAGGGATTTCTCGCCCGAGCCACGACCTACCCTTCCGAAGTGGACATCTCAGAAACCGAAGCCGCACTCTGGATCCGCCGCTTCGCCGGCACGCCGGACGCGACGGCCCGGCTGGTCTGCTTCCCGCACGCGGGTGGCGCGGCGAGCTTCTTCCAGCCGGTGGCGCGCGCCCTGGCGCCCGCTGCGGACGTGATCTCGCTGCAGTACCCGGGACGGCAGGACCGGCGCCGGGAACCGGTCATCCGGTCCGTCGACGAGTACGCCGCGCGGCTGACCGCCGTGCTGGGCGGTCTGCCGCCGATGCCGACCGTCTACTTCGGACACAGCATGGGCGCGATCCTCGCCTTCGAGGTGGCGCACCGCCTGGCGGCCGCGGGTGGCGGCGCACCGGCGTCGCTGGTCGCGTCCGGCCGCCGCGGCCCGGCGACCGTCCGCGAGGAGTTCGTGCACCTGCTCGGCGACGACGGCATCATCGCCGAGGTCCAGGAGCTCGGCGGCACCGACACGGCGTTGCTGGACGACGAGGAGATCCGCCGGATGGCGCTGCCCGCCATCCGGGGCGACTTCACCGCCATCGAAACCTACAGCTGCCCGCCGGACCGGCTGGTGCCCTGCCCGGTCACCGTCTTCATCGGCGACACCGATCCCAAGGTGACGGCCGAGGAAGCCCGGATGTGGCGGCAGCACACCACCGGCGCCTTCGCCATGCACGTCTACCGCGGCGGCCACTTCTTCCTGGTGGAGCACTCGGCGGACGTGCTGACGCGCTTGCGGGCCGAGCTGGCCCGGGTCGCCGCCACCCACGCCGTCCGGGCCTGACCCACGCCGGGCCCGGCGACCGTCCATCACCGCAACGAGGAGGTATCCGCTGTGTCGGCCAGGAAAGCGACGTTGATCGGCGGGCCCGCCGGCCTGCCCGCGAACGATCGGACCCGCGAGGTGACCACCGGGCTCGAGGAGAAGCTGAAGATCCCGCACGGAGCGGGCTACGAGCACTTCAGCCACGACGGCGAGTTTTCGGTGGTGGACGGGGCCGAGGCCGCCGTCTTCCGCTGGTGCGGCAGCACTCGCGTCGCCGAGTGAAACCCCGGGCGGGCCGGTCCTCCCTTCACCGGCTCGCCCGGATCGCCACCGGAGAGCACGCGCTCACGCCCCCCAATGGAAAAGCCGTGGCGGTGCCCCTTCGCCAGGGGCCACCCCCCCGCCTTTAAAATGGGGATGTACGTAAAGTAACCACACCCGGCACCGAACCCGGCGGCCCGGCGTACGGGGGGTGCAG
>NZ_JBEZYB010000078.1:0-35183 GCF_040638285.1 Amycolatopsis sp. NPDC026612 | reverse complement strand
GCCGCCCGGTTTCCGGAGCAGGTACCCGCCCGCCACGCCCTCGGCGAACAACGCCGAACGCTGGGCGATGTACAGGGTTAGAACCCGCATTACCACTCACGAACGCCGGATCACTGGTTGCAGCGCTTGCCGGTGTTGATGCAGTTGACGACCTGGTTCATCAGGCGCTGGCCCATGACGTTGGCGAAGTCGTCGTGGTCCGAGCGGGGGTTGTGCTTCTCCTGGGCGAAGGCGTCCACCTTGTACTGGCCCTTGACCTGGATGTCGTGCGGGATGTTGTAGACCAGCTTGATCACCAGCTGCGGGACGTTCTTGAAGCCCTGCGGGCACTTGCCCTGCTGGTCGGCGAACACGATGTGCGTGCGGTGGTTGGTGCTGTCGATGTTCTTGCCGTCCCAGCAGTTCGGGAAGGCGTGGATGCGCTCGACCTTGCTGTTCGCCGGGCAGATCGGGTAGTGGTCGGTGAGCCGGTCCTCGAAGCCGGTGCAGGTCCAGCTGGGCCGGGCGTTGGCCGGGCCGTTGGTGCTCTGCTTGGCGTCGCCGTAGAGGATGCGGAGGAACTGCGGCATCGCGACGACCTTGGCGGCGCCGCCGCTGGTGAACGTGATCGTCGCCGACTGGACGCGCTGGATCTCGCCGTCGTTGTCGCCGACCTCGTTCTTGCCGTTGACGCCGGGCAGTTCCGCCGGCTGGCCGTTGCTGTTCTGGCCGCCGTTGTCGATGCCGCCCTTGCCGTTCTGCTTGAGCGCGCACTGCGCGAGGCCGCCGAGGTTGGTCGGCTTCGCGGCCCGGCGGCCGATCGCGATGGCGATCCGGTCGATGGTCGAGGCCCGCTTGTCCTTGAGCGGCCCGACGACGGCGTTCTGGACGTCCTGCGGGGTCTTCAGGTCACCGTTGGCGATCCGCTTGTTGGCCTCGTCGATCTGCTTGTCGAGCAGGTCGAGGTTGCGGTTCACCTCGTCCATGGCCTGGTCCGGGACGTCGGGCAGCTTGCTCGCGACGTCGGGGCAGTCGACCTGGGTGCTCGCCTTGTCCTTGGCGCTGCCGGCGCGGTCGGGCTGCGTGGCGGGCGGGTTCTTCTCGGCGTCGCCGGTGTCGATGCGGACGACGGGCCAGAAGTAGGCGGACTTGTCGCCGTTCTTGCAGGTGGTGCCGGCCTTGACGAGGCTCTTGTTGTTGGAGTCGGAGTTGGTGGAGAGGTTGCCGACGTAGTCGTGCAGGTGCTGGGCACCGTTCTTGATCCCCGGCTGCGCGATGAAGTTGTCGGGGTTGAAGTGCTGGTTTTCGTTGCGGCCGCAGTCCACCGTGAACGTGCCGCGCGCGCCCTTCTGCTGCAGCGCCTTGTTCACGTTGACACCCGAGGGGACCTTCGCGATGTCGAGGAAGAACGACGGGTCGGCTTCGTCGGCGCTGGCTTCGCCGGTCCGGCCGGCGGTGGTCGCGACCACGATGCCACCGACCGCGATCGCGAGGGCGAGTGCGCCGGTCGCGATCTTCGTGCGGCGGGTGATGCGATGTCTGCCCGTGGCGGGGGTGCGGGAAGTATTCCGGGCCATGTTCACCTCGTTCGGTTTTCCGGGCACGCCGAAGTGCAGCTGCGTACCCGGGCTGGAGACGCGCGGAACCCGGGGAGCGGCACCGGGTCACGGGTATCGGGGGACCCGCCCGGTGTCACTGGTTCCGGCATTGGGGGGAACGGCTGCGCGCCGGGGACGGTTCAAGCCGCGATCCCGCCGTTACCGTTTCGTTATTTATGGAAAGTGAACAAAGTTCGCGTCTGGCTATGTGATCGCTAACATCACTCCATGCCCGTGGACGACGTAAGTCCCGACGGCCCGCTTCGCGCGCGGCCCCTCCAGCGGCGGGGCACGCTCGGGGTGATCGCGACCGGCTCGTCCGCATCGGGCCCGACCCTGCACGGACTCCGCGCCGCCGCCCGCGAACAGGAATACTCGCTGAACGTCTTCAGCGTGTCCGGGCACGGCGGAGCGGCGGTGCCGGCCGCGGTGGCCGGCCTGCAGCTGCAGGGGGTGGCCGGGATCGTCGTGCTCGACGGGCAGCTCCTGGCCGAGCTGGCCCCGGTCGCGGAGATCCCCCTCGTGCCCGCGGCGTCCACCGACCAGTACGCGGGAGCGCGCCGGGCCACCGAGCACCTCCTGGAACTCGGCCACCCGACGGTCTGGCACCTCGGCGGCCCGGAAGAAGGCCCGGCGGCGCGCGCCCGCGAGCGCGGCTGGCGCGAAACCCTCGAACGCCACGGAGCGGAGATCCCCCCGGTGGTCCGCGGCGACTGGTCCGCCCGCTCCGGCTTCCGCGCCGGCCAGTCCCTGGCCGTCGAATCCGGCGTGGGCGCGGTGTTTTCGGCCAACGACCACATGGCCCTCGGCCTGCTCGCGGCGTTCGCGGAAGCGGGCATGCGCGTCCCGCGCGACGCCCACGTGGTCGGCTTCGACGACGTCCCCGAGGCCGCCTACTTCGCACCGCCGTTGACGACGATCCGCCAGGACTTCGTCGCGGCGGGCCGCCAGACGCTGGCCGCCCTCGCGGCCCGCATCGACGGGGTGGCGGCCCCGGCGTGGGGAACGGTCGAGGCCGAGCTGGTGGTGCGGGAGAGCAGCCGCTGCCTCCGGGGCGCTTAGGGTTCGGAAGGGGCACGGCGGTTGCGCAGGGCGGAGAAGGACGGCGGGGCACGCGCACCGAGCCCGCTCCGGCGGCGCGGCCGTCCGGCTAGAGCTTCAGGCGGTCGCCGAGTTCGCGGACGTGGGCGGCGTTCCCGCAGTCCAGGTCCAGCTGGCGGCGGCGCTCCGCGACGAACGCCCGGCCGAGGCCGGTCCGGTCCGAAGTGGACGTCGTCCGGCGCAGTTCGTTCAGCAGTCCGCGTTCCTCGCCGCGGACGTGGGCGTCCACGACGTTCTCCAAGCGCAGCAACGCCTTTTCGAAGTCGTTGCCGTCCAGGACCGCGAGGAGGTCTTCGGCGAACGTGCCGCCAGGGTCGGCCGGGCGGACGATCCGCTCGGTCGCCGTCGCGTGGGCGACCAGCAGGGACGACAGCTCCGCCACCAGGGCCGGGCGGTCGGCTTCGGTGTTGCGCAGGTCGCGCAGCAGCTGTTCGAACCGGCGGTGGTCGGCCAGCAGCACCTCGACCAGGTCCGAGCCCGGCGCGGCCGCGGCCGGGGCCGGGCGCATCCAGCCGAACGTCAGCTCCACCGCCTGACGCCAGTGCGCGTACTCGGAGTCGCGGCGGGCCGGGTCCATCGCCGGCAGCCACTGCCCGGCCCGGTGCCAGTTGCGCCGCAGCCCCTCCAGGTCCGGCCAGTACCCGACCGACAGGCCCGCCGCGTAGGCCGCGCCGAGCGACACCGTCTCCGCCACCATCGGGCGCACCACCGGCACGTCGAGGACGTCCGCGATGCACTGCATCAGCAGGTTGTCGGCCGTCATGCCGCCGTCGACCTTCAGCGTCGTGAGCGCCAGCCCGGAGTCGGCGTTCATCGCGTCGACGACCTCGCGGGTCTGCCAGCCGGTCGCCTCCAGCACCGCGCGCGCCAGGTGACCCTTCGTGATGTACGACGTCAGCCCGGCGATCACGCCGCGCGCCTCGCTGTGCCAGTGCGGCGCGAACAACCCGGAGAACGCGGGCACGATGTAGCAGCCGCCGTTGTCCTCGACCGTGCGCGCCAGGGTTTCGATCTCGGGGGCGCTGCCGATCAGCTCCAGGCCGTCGCGGAACCACTGCACCAGCGACCCGGTGACCGCGATGGACCCTTCCAGCGCGTACACCGCGGGCTCGTCGCCGATCTTGAAGCCGACCGTGGTGAGCATGCCGTGGGTGGACAGCACCGGCGTCGGGCCGGTGTTGAGCAGCAGGAAGCTGCCGGTGCCGTACGTGCACTTCGCCTCGCCGGGCGCGAAGCAGGTTTGGCCGAACAGCGCCGCCTGCTGGTCGCCCAGCGCCGCGGCGATCCGGATGCCGGGGACCACGCGCGAAGTGGTGCCGTAGACCTCCGTCGACGACCGGATCTCCGGCAGCATCGCGCGCGGGACGTCGAAGAAGTCCAGCAGCTCGTCGTCCCAGGAGAGCGTGCGCAGGTTCATCAGCATGGTGCGCGAGGCGTTGGTGACGTCGGTGACGTGCACGCCGCCCTCGGCGCCGCCGGTGAGGTTCCAGATCAGCCAGCTCTCGATGGTGCCGAAGAGGACGTCGCCGCGTTCGGCGCGCTCGCGCAGGCCCGGCGTGCGCTCGAGCAGCCAGCGGATGCGGGGCGCGGAGAAGTACGTCGCCAGCGGCAGGCCGCACAGCTGCCGGACGCGGTCGGCGCCGGGTTCGCGGGCGAGCTGTTCGAGCATGGCGTCGGTCCGGGTGTCCTGCCAGACGATCGCCCGGCCGACGGGGTTGCCGGTGCGCCGGTCCCACAGCACGGTGGTCTCGCGCTGGTTGGCGATCCCGAGGCCGACGACCTGCTCGGCGGTGGCCCCGGCGTCGGCCAGCGCCTGCGGCACGATCCGGGACACGTTGCGCCAGATCTCGGTCGCGTCGTGCTCGACCCAGCCGGGCCGCGGGAAGTGCTGCTGGTGCTCCCGCTGCACGACGGAGACGAGCCGGCCGCGGGCGTCGAACAGGATGCACCGGGTGGAGGTGGTGCCCTGGTCGATGGACATCACGTACCGCTGGACCACGGACTCACCTCCACAGCTGTCGGGGCGGGTACCCGCACCTCCGTCACCACCGGGACGCGCCCAGGTCCCGGGAGACCGCGCGGGCCGCGTCGCGGACGTGGCTCAGCAGCCGCGGGCTCGGGCCGCCGTCGGGCTCGCAGATCCGCTCGACCGCGCCGGACACGCCGATCGCGCCCACCACGATGCCGCCGTGGCCGCGGATCGGGGCCGCGATCCCGGCTTCGCCGGAGATCATCTCGCCGTTCTCCACCGCCCAGCCCGCCTCCCGTACCTTCGCACACGCTCGCTTGATCGCCGTCTGGGTGACCAGGGTGCGGCGCGTGTACGGCTCCGGGGCCGCCTTCAGCGTCGTGTCGTAGGCCAGCAGGACCTTGCCGAGCGCGGTCGCGTGCAGCGGCAGCAGCGTGCCGACGTCGAGGGACTGGAGGCTGTCGTCCGGCCGGAACACGTGGTGCACGACCAGCACCCGGCCCTCCAGGGGCGCGCCGATCCGGACCGCTTCGCCGCTGCGCGAGGCCAGGGCGTCGGCCCAGTTGATGGCCCGCGACCGCAGCTCGTTGACGTCGAGGTAGCTGGTGCCCAGGTGCAGCAGTGCCGCGCCGAGCTGGTACTTGCCGCTGTCGCGGTCCTGCTCGACGAACCCGACGCCCTGCAGCGTGCGCAGGATCCCGTGCGCGGTGCCCTTCGCCAGTTCGAGGGACTCGGCGATCTCCCCGACGCCCAGCCGGCCGGAGCCGCGCGCCAGCAACCGCAGGATCGCGGCGGCGCGCTCGATGGACTGGATCGGACCCGGCACGCCGGGGACCCTAACCCGACCGGCCCCGATTCGACAATGTCGAACATCCACATCGGGCGTTCGACAATGCCGACCGCCGTCCGTTGACCGGCCCGACACGTGAACTTAACTTTCAGCCACCAGCAGGGGGGAAACGGTCCTATGTGGAGGAAAGCAATGGTGCGAAGCCTCAAGGCCCGCGGGCTCGTCGGCGAGATGGCCGCCGAGTTCGTGGGAACGATGATCCTCATCCTGTTCGGGTGCGGGGTGGTGGCGCAGGTCGTCGCCGCGGGCATCGGGGACCACGACAGCATCGCCTGGGCCTGGGGCCTCGGCGTCACGCTGGGTGTTTACGTCGCTTCGCGGATCAGTGGCGCGCACCTGAACCCGGCCGTGACCATCGCCCTGGCGGTGTTCAAGGGCTTCGAATGGCGCAAGGTCGCCCCCTACGCCCTGGCCCAGACCGCCGGCGCGTTCCTCGCCGCTCTGCTGGTGCGCTGGAACTACACCGAGGTCCTCAACGCCAAGGACCCGGGCCTGACGATCAAGACGCAGGGCGTGTTCTCCACCCTGCCGGGTAACGGCTCGCTTCCGGTGGGTGACTGGGGTGCCTTCCGCGACCAGATCATCGGCACCGCGATCCTCGTCCTGGTGATCTTCGCCATCACCGACCTGCGCAACACCTCGCCCGGCGCGAACCTCGCCCCGGTCGTCGTCGGCTTCCTGGTCGTCGCGATCGGCATGGCCTGGGGCACGAACGCCGGCTACGCGATCAACCCCGCCCGCGACTTCGGCCCGCGGCTCGCGTCCTGGCTGACCGGCTACGACACGGCGTTCACCGACCAGTACGGCTTCCCCTACTGGTGGATCCCGATCGTGGCGCCGGTCCTCGGCGCGGTCATCGGCGGCGCGATCTACAAGTACCTGATCGAGCGGCACCTGCCCGCCGGTGACCCGCTGGACGCCATGCCCGCCAAGGACTTCGAGCCCGCCAACTGAGTAGGAGCACGACCATGCCGGACTTCGTCGGTGCCGTGGACCAGGGCACGACCAGCACCCGCTTCATGATCTTCGACCACGGCGGCAACGAGATCGCCCGCCACCAGCTCGAGCACGAGCAGATCCTGCCGAAGCCCGGCTGGGTCGAGCACGACGCCACCGAGATCTGGGAACGCACCCGCTCGGTGATCTCGACCGCGCTCAACAAGGCCGGCCTCGCCGCCGGTGACCTCGCCGCGCTCGGCATCACGAACCAGCGCGAGACCACCGTCGTGTGGAACCGCCGGACCGGGCGCCCGTACGGCAACGCGATCGTCTGGCAGGACACCCGCACCGACCGGATCGCCTCCGCGCTCGAGCGCGAGGGCAAGGGCGACGTCATCCGCCGCAAGGCCGGCCTCCCGCCCGCGACGTACTTTTCCGGCGGCAAGCTGCAGTGGATCCTCGAGAACGTCGACGGCGTGCGCGAGGACGCCGAGAAGGGCGACGCCCTCTTCGGCACCACCGACTCGTGGCTCATCTGGAACCTCACCGGCGGCCCGGACGGCGGCGTCCACGTCACCGACCCGACCAACGCCTCGCGCACCATGCTGATGGACCTCGAGACGCTGGACTGGGACGACGAGCTGCTGTCGTTCTTCAAGGTCCCGCGGCAGATGCTCCCGGCCATCCGGCCGTCGTCGAACCCGGGTTTCGGCACCACCCGCGCGGACGGCCCGCTCGGCGGCGAGGTCGCTATCACCGGCGTCCTCGGCGACCAGCAGGCCGCCACCGTCGGGCAGGTCTGCTTCCGGCCCGGCGAGGCCAAGAACACCTACGGCACCGGCAACTTCCTGCTGCTCAACACCGGCCAGGAGCTCGTCCGCTCGAAGCACGGCCTGCTCACGACCCTGTGCTACCAGTTCGGCGACGACAAGCCGGTCTACGCGCTGGAAGGCTCGATCGCGGTCACCGGTTCCGCGGTGCAGTGGCTGCGCGACCAGCTGGGCATCATCAGCGGCGCGTCCCAGAGCGAAAGCCTGGCCCGCCAGGTCGAGGACAACGGCGGCGTCTACTTCGTCCCGGCGTTCTCCGGCCTGTTCGCGCCGTACTGGCGGTCGGACGCCCGCGGCGCGATCGTCGGGCTCACCCGCGCCACGACCAACGCGCACCTGGCGCGGGCGACCCTGGAGGCGATCTGCTACCAGACCCGCGACGTCGTCGAGGCGATGCAGAACGACTCCGGTGTCACCCTCGACGTGCTGCGCGTGGACGGCGGCGTCACCGCCAACGAGCTGTGCATGCAGCTGCAGGCGGACATCCTCGGCGTGCCGGTGTCGAAGCCGGTCGTCGCCGAGACCACCGCGCTCGGGGCCGCCTACGCGGCCGGGCTGGCCGTCGGCTTCTGGAAGTCGGCCGACGAGCTGGAGCAGAACTGGAACGAGGACAAGCGCTGGACGCCGTCGTGGACCGACGAGCAGCGCGCCGAGGGCTACGCGGGCTGGCAGAAGGCCGTCGGCCGGACCCTCGACTGGGTCGACGTGCAGTGACCATGAGGAGGAGTTCCGTGAAAACCGTGCCGTTGTCCCCGCAGTACCGCGCGGACGCCCTGCGCAAGCTCGTGACCGACGAGGTCGACGTGCTGGTCGTCGGCGGGGGAGTGACCGGCGCCGGGATCGCGCTCGACGCCGCTTCGCGCGGGCTGTCGACCGCGCTGGTCGAGGCCCGCGACTTCGCCGCCGGCACGTCCAGCCGCTCGTCCAAGCTGATCCACGGCGGTCTGCGCTACCTGGAGCAGCTGGACTTCAAGCTGGTGCGCGAAGCGCTCAAGGAACGCGGGCTGCTGCTGCAGAAGCTGGCCCCGCACCTGGTGCGGCCGGTCAAGTTCCTGGTCCCGCTGCAGCACCGGGTGTGGGAGCGCGGCTACATCGGCGCCGGCGTCACGCTGTACGACACCCTCGGCGGCGCCCGAGCGCTGCCGAGGCACCGGCACCTGTCCAAGCGAGGCGCCTTCAAGGTGGCCCCGGCGCTCGCGGACGACGCCCTGATCGGGGCGATCCAGTACTACGACGCCCAGGTCGACGACGCCCGCCACACGATGACGATCGCGCGGACGGCCGCCGAGCAGGGCGCTTCGGTGCTGACCCGGACTCGCGTCACTTCGCTGCTTCGCGACGGCGAGCGGGTCGTCGGCGCGAAGGTCGTGGACCTCGAGAGCGGGGTCGAGTTCGAGATCCGCGCCCGCACGGTGGTGGCGGCCACCGGCGTGTGGAGCGACGACATGGCGGAGGCGGCCGGGATCCCCGCGCCGTTCACCGTCCGGGCGTCGAAGGGCATCCACCTGGTGGTGCCGCGGGAGAAGATCGACCTCGACACCGGGCTGATCCTGCGCACCGAGAAGAGCGTGCTGTTCGTCATCCCGTGGGGACGGCACTGGATCGTCGGGACCACCGACACCGAGTGGGACCTCGACCGCGAGCACCCGGCGGCGAGCCGCGCGGACGTCGACTACGTGCTCGAGCACCTCAACGCCGTCCTGCGCACCCCGGTGACGCACGACGACATCGAGGGCGTCTACGCCGGTCTCCGGCCGCTGCTGGCAGCGAAGGCGGCCGCGACGACGAAGCTGTCGCGGGAGCACGCGGTCGCGCACCCGGTGCCGGGCCTGGTCATCGTGGCCGGCGGCAAGTACACGACGTACCGGGTGATGGCCGCGGACGCGGTCGACGTCGTGGTCGAGGAGCTCGGCCGCCCGGCCCCGCCGTCGTGGACCGACCGGCTCCCGATCGCCGGCGCCGAGGGCTACCACGAGCTCTGGGACGACCGCTTTTCGGTCGCTTCGCGGACCGGGTTGCCGCTGCCGCGCGTCGAGCACCTCCTGCAGCGGTACGGCACGCGGATCTGGAACCTGGCCGAGCTGATCGAGGAGCGGCCGGACCTGGGTTCGCCGATCACGGACACCTCGGAGTACCTCCGCGTGGAAGCCGTCTACGCGGTCTCCCACGAGGGTGCGCTGCACCTGGAGGACGTGCTCACCCGGCGGACGCGCATCTCGATCGAGGAGCGCGATCGCGGCGTCGCGGCGGCGCCGGTGGTCGCCGCGCTGATGGCCCCGCTGCTGGGCTGGGACGAGCACAAGCAGCAGCGCGAGGTGGCGAACTACCTCGCGCGGGTCGAGGCGGAGCGCTCGGCGCAGGAGGCTCCCGACGACGCGGCCGCGAACGCCACCCGCCTCGCGGCCCCGGCGCTGCTGCCGAGCTGACTCAACCGATCGCCGCCGCCGCGCGTGAACCCCCCCGTAACCGACCTGGACAGGGAGGAGCAGGGGGATGTTCAGAGGTGTTTTCGCGCTGGCGGCGGCGGTGACGGTGCTCGCCGCGGTCCCGGCGAGTGCGGACGAGGTGACGGGGCCGGTGGACCTCGGCACCCTGCCCGGCGGGCTCACCAGCTACGGACTGCGGGTGACGAACCACGGGGTCGTGTTCGGCGAGGCCTACGACAAGGCGTTCGATGTGCACGGGGCCCGGTGGGACGCGGCCGGCCGGATCTCCGAGCTGCGGCCACTGGACGGCTATGACACCGTCAAGGCCGTCGCGATCAACGAAGCCGGGGTGGCGGTCGGGGACTCCTCGAACCACGTGCTGACCGGGCGGGCCACGCGCTGGGACGCTTCCGGCGTGCCGGTGGAGCTGGAGCAGCCGACCTGGTTCCCCGGCTACGCGTGGTCCGAACCGGTCGCGATCAACGAACGCGGCATGGTCGCCGGGAACGCGTACGGCGCGCCCGGGCCGGACTCGGCGGTGCGGTGGGACGCCGAGGGCAGGGTCACCGAGCTCGGCCTGGGCCGGGTCCGGGCGATGAACGAAGCGGGTGCGGTGGTCGGCTGGAACTCCGGCACCCCGCGCTACTGGGACCCGGCAGGCAACCTCGTCGAGATGACCGGCGCGAGCGTGCTGAACGACCTCGACGACGCGGGTACGGCGGTCGGCGCGTCCGGCTTCCACGCCGCGAAGTGGGACTCGGCGGGCCACCTCACGGTGCTCGACACGACGTGGGAGTCCAGCGAGGCACTGGCGATCACCGCCGACGGGACGGTCTTCGGCGAGGTGAGCGCCAAGGGCGGCGCCACCAGGGTGGCGCGCTGGGACCCGGCGGGCGGGCTCACCGTGCTCCCGACCCCGGACGGGGCGGCCAGCCGGTTCACGGCCGTCAGCCGGACGGGCGTCGCGCTCGGGGAACTCGACTGGCGGACGCCCGTCGTCTGGGACGCCACCGGCCGGCTCTCGGTGCTGCCCCTGCCACCCGTGGAAGACGCGGCCTGCCACGGGTACGGCGTGACCGACTGGGCCGTCACCGGGTCGTGTTCCGTGCCCAGCGGCAACTCGCACGCCGTGCTGTGGAAGCTCACGGAACCGGTCGGCAGCCGAGCTCGGTGAGCACGTGCCGGGCGTTGGCCGAGATGACCGGGTTCGTGTACCGGTAGTACGGCAACTGGATGACGGCCATCGCCAACGCCCGGCCGCGGCCCCGTGCCCAGGTCGCGTCATCGGCGCCGACGGCGTCGCGGAAGACCTGGCGCGCGGGCGCGGGCAGCAGGTTCCACGCGGGGACGAGGTCGGCCGCCGGGTCGCCGAGCCCGGCCGTGGCCCAGTCGAGCACCCCGGCCAGGCGGCCGTCGCGCAGGAGCAGGTTGCTCGGCATCAGGTCGCCGTGCAGCCACGTCGGCGGACCTGTCCACGGGGGAGCGTCGAGCGCTTCGGCCCAGATGGCGAGGGCCGTCTCCGCGTCGAACGGCTCGTCGGTGGCGCGCAGCTCCTCGACCGCGTGCCGGGTCGCGTCGTCGAGGACGTCGAGGGGCCTCCCGCGAGAGGCCGCCGGCCCATCCGCCGGGTTCGCCCGCAGCGCCGTGACGAACTCCGCGAGGTCGCGGGCCGGCGCCGGGTCGCCTTCGACCGCCGGTTCGCCGCCGAGCCAGTGGTGCACCGCCCACGGCCAGGGGTAGCCCTCGGCGGGTTGGCCCAGCGCGGCGACGACCGGGACCGCCACCGGCAGCCCTTCGAGCGCGGTGAGGACCCGGGCTTCCTCGGCGACGTCCCCGGCGCCACCGGCCGTCAGCGGGAGCCGGACCGTCAGGTCGTCCCCGAGGCGGTACACGGCGTTGACCGTGCCGCCGGAGGCCAGGGGCGTGACCGGCCGGTCCGCCCATCGCGGGAACTGCCCGCGCACCAGCCGCCGGACCAGGGCGGCGTCGATGGCGTGCTCGTCGGCGTGCATCCGGCCCATGCGACCACCGAACCACCGGCGTCAACGTCTTTACGGTGAGCGCGAGCACCCCGGATTGCACGACGATGCATGGCCGTGCATAATCATTCGCATGTCCAAGGTGCTCACTTCCCTGCCCGTCGGCGAGCGTGTCGGTATCGCCTTCTCCGGTGGCCTCGACACTTCCGTAGCGGTCGCGTGGATGCGCGACAAAGGCGCGGTCCCCTGCACCTACACCGCCGACATCGGCCAGTACGACGAGCCCGACATCGCGTCGGTGCCCGGCCGGGCCACGGCGTACGGTGCCGAGGTCGCGCGGCTGGTCGACTGCCGGGAAGCACTGGTGGAGGAGGGGCTCGCCGCGCTGACCTGCGGGGCCTTCCACATCCGGTCCGGCGGCCGCAGCTACTTCAACACCACTCCGCTGGGCCGCGCGGTCACCGGCACGCTGCTGGTGCGCGCCATGCTCGAGGACGACGTCCAGATCTGGGGCGACGGCTCCACCTTCAAGGGCAACGACATCGAGCGGTTCTACCGCTACGGACTGCTGGCCAACCCGTCGCTGCGGATCTACAAGCCGTGGCTCGACGCCGACTTCGTCACCGAGCTCGGCGGCCGCAAGGAGATGTCGGAGTGGCTGGTCGCCCACGACCTGCCGTACCGGGACAGCACCGAGAAGGCCTACTCGACCGACGCCAACATCTGGGGCGCCACCCACGAGGCCAAGTCGCTGGAGCACCTCGACACCGGCCTCGAGATCGTCAAGCCGATCATGGGCGTGGCGTTCTGGGACCCCGACGTCGAGATCGCCCCCGAGGACGTCACGGTCGGCTTCGAGCAGGGCCGTCCGGTGACGCTCAACGGCAAGGAGTTCGCCACCGCCGTCGACCTGGTCCTGGAAGCCAACGCCATCGGCGGCCGGCACGGGCTGGGCATGTCCGACCAGATCGAGAACCGGATCATCGAGGCCAAGAGCCGCGGCATCTACGAGGCACCCGGCATGGCGCTGCTGCACGCCGCCTACGAGCGGCTGGTCAACGCCATCCACAACGAGGACACCCTCGCCAGCTACCACAACCACGGACGGCAGCTCGGCCGCCTGATGTACGAAGGCCGCTGGCTGGACCCGCAGGCGATGATGCTGCGCGAGTCGCTGCAGCGCTGGGTCGGCATGGCGATCACCGGCGAGGTCACCCTGCGGCTGCGCCGCGGCGAGGACTACTCGATCGTGGACACCACGGGCCC
Source organism: Amycolatopsis sp. NPDC026612 (assembly GCF_040638285.1). NCBI lineage: Bacteria > Bacillati > Actinomycetota > Actinomycetes > Pseudonocardiales > Pseudonocardiaceae > Amycolatopsis > Amycolatopsis sp. NPDC026612. The sequence continues at coordinate 22,246 of NZ_JBEZYB010000078.1, read as the reverse complement.
GGCGTTCAGCTACCACCCGGACAAGCTGTCCATGGAGCGCACCGAGGACTCGGCGTTCGGCCCGGTCGACCGGATCGGCCAGCTGACCATGCGGAACCTCGACATCGCGGACTCGCGGGCGAAGCTCGAGCAGTACGCGAGCCTCGGCATGGTCGGCGGCGGCTCGCACCCGAAGCTGATCGGCGCCGCCCAGGCCGCCTCGACCGGCCTGATCGGCGCGATGCCGGAGGGCGGCGCCGAAGCGATCGCCTCGCGCGGCCGGGCGGGCAACGACGAGCTGCTCGACAGCGCCGCGATGGAGTTCGGCACGGACTGACGGCGGTGCCGGAGGCCACCACGGGTGCCGTGGTGGCCTTCGGCGTGCGCACTCGGCGGCCGCCGCCGGGCGATCATCCCGGCCCGCTGAGCCCCGCCGCGGCTGACGTAGGGTCGAAGCGGGGATCTCGTACGGCGGAAGGACACAACGGGTGGGCGAGTCGAACTGGGCCGGGAACCACACCTACGGCGCGGACGCGGTGACGGCCCCGCGGACGGTCGGCGAGGTGCAGGAAGCGGTCGCAGCCGCGACACACGTCAAAGCCCTCGGCAGCCGCCACTGCTTCAACGACATCGCGGACTCCCCGGGCGGGGTCCTGCTGGACCTGCGCGCGCTCGACGCCGGAGCCGAGATCGGCGACGGCACCGTGACCGTCGGCGGGTCGGCCCGCTACGGCGACTTCGCGCAGGAGCTGCACGCCGCCGGGTTCGCGCTGCCCAACCTCGCCTCGCTGCCGCACATCACCGTGGCGGGCAGCGTCGCGACCGGCACCCACGGCTCCGGACGGCGGCAGCCGGGCCTCGCCGCGGCCGTTTCGGCGGTGGAACTGGTCACCGCGGACGGCGAGCTGCGGACGTTCACCCGCGCCGACGACGCGTTCCCCGGCCTGGTCGTCGGGCTGGGCGCGGTCGGGGTGGTCACCCGGCTGACCCTCGACGTGGTGCCCGCGTTCGACATCCGCCAGGACGTCTTCGACGCGCTGCCGTGGGACGCGGCGTACCGGCACTTCGACGAGATCGAGGACGCCGGCTACAGCGTCAGCATGTTCACGAACTGGGTGAACGACGCGATCGACCAGGTCTGGGTGAAGAGCCGCGTGGACGATTTCACCGACCGCGCCGAGCTGTTCGGCGCGGTCCCCGCCGACGGACCGCGGCACCCGGCGCACGCCGCCGGCATCGCGGCGGACAACTGCACGCCCCAGCGGGGGATCCGGGGCCCGTGGCACGAACGGCTCCCGCACTTCGCGCTCGCGTTCACCCCGAGTGTGGGGGACGAACTGCAGTCGGAGTACTTCGTGCCCTACAGCGCGGCCGCCGACGCGGTGCGAGCGATCCGCGAGATCGGCGACCTCGTCGCGCCGCTGCTGCTGGTCTCCGAAATCCGCGCGATCGCGGGTGACGACCTGTGGCTGAGCCCCTGCCACGGCGGCGACCGGGTGGCCCTGCACTTCACGTGGCAGCCGCGGCAGGCGGACGTCGAGGCGGTGCTGCCGGTGCTCGAGGAGCGCCTGGCCCCGTTCGGCGCGCGCCCGCACTGGGGCAAGCTGTTCCACGCCGTCCCGGAGAACTACCCGCGGCTCGCCGCCTTCCGTTCATTGGCGGAAAGCCTTGACCCGCAAGGGAAGTTCCGCAACCCCTTCCTGCGCCGCCACGTCTTCGGCGGCTAGCCCGCCGGCGGGGCCGTGGTCGCGCGGACGATGAGGTGGGTGTCCAGCACCTGCGTCGTGTGCTCGTCGGCCTCGCCGTCGAGCAGGCCCAGCAGGATCGTGACCGCCGCGCGGCCTGCCGCTTCCGTCGGCATCGCGATCGTCGTCAGCGGGGGTGCGGAGATCGCGGCGAAGACCAGGTCGTCGAAGCCCACGAGGCTGATCTCGTCCGGTACCGGCACGCCGCGGGCGTTGAGCCGCGCCAGCGCGCCGAAGGCGACGAGGTCGTTGTAGGCGACGATCGCCGTCACGTCCGCCGCCAGCGCCAGGTCCGCACCCTGCAGGCCGCCCTCGAACACCGGGGGGAACGGGCCGAACTCGACGACGTCCGTGCCGTACCGCTGCGCGGTCTCCGCCAGGCCCTGCTTGCGGGCGTGGTTCGCCCACGACGCCCGGGGCCCGCCCAGGTAGGCGCAGCGGCGGTGGCCCAGCGCCGCGAGGTGCTCGATCGCCTGCCGCATCCCGTCCGCGGCGTCCATCACGATCGACGGGATCCCCGGCACCTCGCGGTTGAGCAGCACCAGGGTCGTCTGCGCGGCGAGCACGCGCAGCTGGTCGTCGGTCATGCTCGGGCTGCACAGCACGACGCCGTCGACCTGCTTGGCCATCCGGCGGACGAGGTTCTGCTCGGTCGCCGGGTCCTCGTCGCTGTTGGCGAACAACACCGCGATGTCGTCCTGTCGCGCGCGGGCCTGGACCCCGTTGAGCACGCCCGTGAAGAAGGGGTTGCCCAGGTCCGAGACCACGATCCCGATGTGCCCGGTGCGGACCGCGGGCCCCGGCTGCGGGGCGCCTGCCGCGTGGTAGCCCAGCTCGTGCGCCGCGGCCAGCACCCGGGTGCGGGTCTGCTGCCGGACCAGGTCGGGGGACGTGAAGGCCCGCGACACGGTCGAGATCGACACGTTGGCCCGGCGGGCGACGTCGTGAATGGTCACGGTCACGGCAACTCCTCGGCAGGCTCCGAGCAACATCATGGAAACGCCTGAGAGCGTTGTCAACAAATCCTGCAAACCGGCAGGCACGACTTGCAGCCGGAGCTGGTCTATTCCAGTAAGCGCTATCTCAAAACCACGTCCGCCATTCGGCGTATCGTCGGTTCGACGAATTCGACGAAGCCGTCCCGCGTGTTGACACGTTTGTCGCGGACACCCTACGGTGACGACCGGAAGTTTCTCCCGAACTCCTGACCCATTCGTCAGTTCCGCGCGGCCCGCACCGGGTCCCGCCGATCGGAGATCCATGTCGGGGAGCCGGAGCCGCACCGTCGCGGACCCGCCGAGGCTGGCGGTCGTCGGCACGTCCGGTTACGCGTTCAGCTACCTCCATCGCGCGCGGATCCTCCACGACGAGGGCCTGGTCCGGTTCGCCGGCATGGCCGACATCCGGCCCCCGTCGGCGGCCGCGATCGCGCTGCTGCCGCCAGGGGCCACCGCGCACGCCGGCGTCGATGACCTGCTCCGCCGCTGCCGCCCGGACATCACCGTGGTCGCGACCCCGCCGCACGCGCACGTCCAGACCGGCGCCGCGGTGCTGCGGGCGGGCAGCGACCTGCTGCTGGAGACCCCGCCGGTGCTCGACCTCGACGGCTTCACCACGCTGTCCCGGCTGGCTGCGGAGACCGGATCGGCCTGCCAGACCGGGTTCCAGAGCTTCGGCTCCCCGGTGCTGCCCGTGCTGGAGGCGGCGATCGACGCCGGGAAGCTCGGGAAGGTGACGGGGATCGGCGCGGCCGGGGCGTGGATCCGCACCGACGCCTACTACCGCCGCAACCCGTGGGCCGGCCGCCGGTGGCTCGACGGCGAGGCCGTCGTCGACGGCGCACTGACCAACCCGTTCTCCCACGCGGTGGCCACCGCCCTGCTCGTCGGCGGGGTCGCCGGGCGCGACCCGGCGGAGATCGCCCTCGAGCTCTACGGCACCCGGGACATCGAGGCCGACGACACCGCCTGCCTGCGCATCCGGTTCGGCGACGGGCCCGAGATCGTCGTCGCCGCTTCGCTGTGCGCCGAACAGGACCACGAGCCCTACGTCGTGGTGCACGGCGAGCGGGGGCGCGCGAAGTTCTGGTACAAGAGCCACCGCCTGGAGATCGACGACGAGCGGGTCCACCTCGGCGACCCGGCCGACCTGCTGCGCAACCTCATCGCCCACCACCTCGACCCGGACGGCGTGCCGCTGCTCGCGCCGCTGTCCGGCACCCGCGCCTTCGCCTCGGTGGTCGAAGCGGTGCGGGACGCGCCGTCGCCGTCGCGGATCCCGGCGGGCTGGATCCGGACCGTCGGCGAGGGGGCGAGCCGGCACCCGGTCGTGCGGGGGATCGGCGAAGAGGTCGCCGTCGCCGCGGACCGGCTGGCGCTGTTCTCCGAGATCGGCGTCCCGTGGGCGAGTGCCTCGCGACGGCCGGGTGGCGGCCCGGCAGCGGTGACCGCCGAACGCACCGGATAACCCGGCCGGTGCGCACCAGCGCTGGCAGCCGGTTTTCACCCGCCGTTGCTGTAAGCGCTTTCTCAGCATGTCCGTTGAACAGCAAAAACGTTGGTACACAAGGTGTATTGCCGCCATTTGCCCGTTGACACCGATGCGGCGCACTGCCTACCGTGAGCCCGCTGACAGCGTTTTCAGAAAAGTGCTGACCGGCTGAGGACGGAGAGCTCGATGGGTCGGAGAACTGAGCGTAGGACCAAGGGGCGCGGAGTCGCCGCGCTGGCCGTGGTGGTCCCGTTGCTGCTGACGGGGGTGGCCGCCTGCGGCTCGGACTCCGGCGGCAACGGCGACGTGACCATCAATTTCGTCTGGTGGGGCAGTGAAGGGCGGGCGAGCCTGACGAAGAAGGCCGTCGAGCTGTTCCAGCAGAAGAACCCGAAGATCAAGGTGCAGACGTCGTTCTCGGCGTACGCGGCCTACTGGGAGAAGCTGGCGACGCAGACGGCCGGGGGCAAGCCGCCGGACGTGCTCAACGTCGACAGCCGCTACCTGGCCGAATACGGCGGCCGCAACGTCCTGGCCGACCTGAACTCCAGCGCGGGCAAGGCGATCTCGCTCGCCGACATCAATCCCGAACTGGCGGCCACCGGGGTCTACCAGGGCAAGCGCTACGCCGTGCCGTGGGCGCAGAACACCCCGGCGATGATCTACGACCCGGCGGCGTTCACGGCGGCCGGCGGCGACCCGGCGAAGGGGATGACCTGGGACCGGTTCGCCGAGGTCGCCCAGAAGGTCGGCACGGCGGGCTCGGCGCGCGGGGTCACCGACTTCGGCATCCTCGACACGACGCTGGAGATCTGGCTGCGCCAGCAGGGAAAGCAGTTCTACACCCCCGAGGGCAAGCTCGGCTTCACCGCCGACGACCTGCGTGGCTACTGGCAGCTGGCGAGCAAGTTCCGCGACACCAAGGCCGCCTCGCCCGCCGACGTCACGGCGTCCTACAACACTTCGCCCGAGCAGGCCCCGCTGGGCAAGAAGCTGACCAGCTCGGAGTTCGCCTACGACAACCTGCTGCCCGCCTACCAGAAGGCGAACGGCAAGCCGCTGAACGTGGCGCCGTACCCGAGCGGGGCGAACGGCGAAACCGGGCAGTACCGGCGGCCGTCGATGTTCCTCGCGGTCTCCGCGCGCAGCCAGCAGCAGGAAGCGGCGGCGAAGCTGGTGGACTTCCTGGTCAACGACCCCGAGGTCGGCAAGATCGTCGGCACGGACCGCGGCCTCGCGCCGAACCTCAAGGTCCGCGCGCAGCTGGCGGCCGGCGCGACCGGCAACGACAAGACCCTCTACGACTACGAAGCCGGACTCGAACCGAAGCTCGGGGCCGCGCCGCCGGTGCCGCCGAAGGGTGCCGGCGCGATCCAGAAGCTCCTCCAGCGCACGTACGAAGAAGTCGCGTTCGGCCGGATGAGCATCGACGACGCGGTCAACCGGTTCATGACCGAAGCGCAGAAGGGACTGTCCTAGCCGATGACGACCCTGCGCACGCCGGACCCGCCGGTCGCGCCCCCGGCGTCGGCCACGCGTGTCCGGCGCCGGGACCGGCCCGCCGGGCGCCGCCGCAAGAGCCAGCCGGAGGCGTTCGCCTTCCTCACCCCCTGGCTGCTCGGCGCGGTGGCGCTGACCGTCGGTCCGATGGTGGTCTCGCTGTACCTGTCGTTCACCGACTACGACATGTTCACGGCGCCGAAGTGGGTGGGCTTCGGCAACTTCACGCACATGTTCACCGGCGACGACCGCTACCTGCAGTCGGTGAAGGTCACCCTGATCTACGTGCTGGTGTCGGTGCCGCTGAAGCTGACGGTGTCACTGCTGGTGGCGATGCTGCTGAACACCCGCCGCGGGGCGAACGGCTTCTACCGGGCCGCGTTCTACGCGCCCTCGCTGCTGGGGGCGAGTGTCGCGGCGGCGCTGGTGTGGCGGGCGCTGTTCATGGGCGGCGGCCCGGTGAACGAGGTGCTGGCGTTCTTCGGCTGGCACACCCCGAGCTGGGTCGACGACCCGAAGTTCAGCCTGGCCTCGATCGTGCTGCTGGGGGTGTGGCAGTTCGGCGCGCCGATGGTGATCTTCCTGGCCGGGCTCAAGCAGATCCCGGCGGAGCTGCACGAGGCGGCCGCCATCGACGGCGCGGGCGCGTTCCGCCGGTTCCGGCACATCACGCTGCCCATGCTGTCGCCGGTGATCTTCTTCAACCTGGTGATGGAGGCGATCCACGCCTTCCAGGCGTTCACCCCGGCGTTCGTCATCGGCGGCGGCCGCGGCGGGCCGGCCGACGCGGACCTGTTCTACACGCTCTACCTGTTCGAGGTCGGCTTCCAGGACTTCCGGATGGGCTACGCGTCGGCGATGGCGTGGGTGCTGCTGGTCGTGATCGCCATCGTGACGGCGATCGTGTTCCGGACCGCGAAGCTGTGGGTGTTCTACGACGACGCAGGGGACAGCAAATGACCGTATCGCCCCGCACGGCGCGGTCGTTCGGCTGGCACGTGCTGTGTCTCGTCATCGTCGCCGTGGTGCTGTACCCGCTGGTGTGGCTGGCCTTCGCGTCGGTCAAGCCGCCGGACGAGATCCTGTCCCGGCTGGCGCTGCTGCCGACCCGGTTCGTCTTCGACGGCTACACGAAGGGCTGGGAGGGAGCGGCGGACGTCGGGTTCGGCCGCTTCTTCCTCAACTCGTTCCTCGTGGCCGGGTTGTCGGTGGCAGCGAACGTGCTGTCCTGCTCGCTGGCCGCGTTCGCCTTCGCCCGGCTGAAGTTCCGGTTCCGGGGCGCGCTGTTCGCGTTCATGATCACGACGTTGATGCTGCCCTACCACGTCACGCTGATCCCGCAGTACGTGATCTTCCAGCAGGCCGGCCTGGTCAACACGTTCGTCCCGCTGATCCTGCCGAAGCTGCTGGCCACCGAGGCGTTCTTCGTGTTCCTCATCGTCCAGTTCATGCGGGGGATCCCGCGCGAGCTCGACGAGGCGGCGATCATCGACGGCTGCTCGGTGTACCGGACGTTCTGGCACGTCGTGCTGCCGCTGTCGAAACCGGCGCTGGTCACGACGTCGATCTTCACGTTCATCTGGACGTGGAACGACTTCTTCACGCAGATGGTGTACCTGAACGACACGGAGAAGTTCACCGTGCCGCTCGGCCTGCGGCTGTTCGTGGACACCAGCAGCGAGTCGAACTTCGGCGCGATGTTCGCGATGTCCGCGCTCGCGCTCGTCCCGATCGTGCTGTTCTTCCTCGCCTTCCAGCGCCTGCTGGTCGAAGGCGTCAGCACCAGTGGCCTGAAGGGGTGAAGTGATGCGCACCGCAACCGTGCGGACGACCTGGCGCGCCGGGCTGGGCGAGTTCTCGGACTGCCTGCTGGCCGGGCTGCTCGTCGCGCTGGCGTCGGTGCCGGTGGTGACCGCGGTCCCCGCGTTCGTGGCGGGCTGCCGGGTCCTCGACCGGGTCCGGCACGACCTCAGCCGTCCACTGTGGACGACGTTCTGGGCCGACTTCCGGGAAGCCGCCCGCGGCGGAGTGCCGTTCGGGCTCGGCTGCCTCGCGGCGGTGGTGCTGTTCGCGGTGGACCTGGAGGTGGTGGCCTCGATGCCGGGCGCCGGCGTGCTGCGGCCGGCGTTGTGGCTGCTGGCGGTGGCGGGTGTGGTGGTCGCCGTGCGGACTTGCGAGGTCGTGGCCACCGGCGGCCCGGCTGGGTCCGAAGCACCGGCCACCGCGGCCGGTCCGGCCTGGCGCCGGGCGCTGGTGCTGGCGGCGCGGGAAACCGCCGCGGCGCCGGGACGCGGGCTGCTCCTGGCCGTCGCCATCGGCCTCTCGGCGGTGCTCGTGTGGATGCTGCCGATCCTGGCGTTCGTGGTGGCCGGACCCCTCGCCCTGGCCGCGGTGGCGACCGGCGGCCGCCGATGAGGCCGGTGGTGGTCGTCTTCGGCACGGCCGGCTACGCCGGCCAGCACCTGCGCCGCGCCCGCGCGCTGCACGACCGCGGCGAGCTCGTCCTCGCCGGGGCGTGCGACATCCGGGAGCCGCCGGCGGAGGCGCGCGCGCTGCTGCCCGAGGGTGCGGTGATCACCCGGGACGCGGCCGGCCTCCTGGCCCGCACGACCCCGGACATCGCCGTGGTGGCGACCCCGCCGCACACGCACCTGCCCCTGGCGAAACTCGCGCTCACCGCGGGCTGTCACCTGCTCGTCGAGAAACCGCCGGTGCTCGACCTCGCGGCGTTCGGTGAACTGGCGGAGCTGGCCCGCGGCCGGGCCTGCCAGACCGGGTTCCAGAGCTTCGGCTCCGCCGCGGTCCCGGTCGTGCGGTCGGCGATCGAGAACGGCGAGATCGGCACGGTCACCGGGATCGCCGCCGCCGGAGCCTGGATCCGGCGGGACCGGTACTTCGCGCGCGCCGAGTGGGCGGGCCGCCGCCGCGTCGGCGGGCAGCCGGTGGTGGACGGGGCACTGACCAACCCCTTCGCCCACGCCGTGGCGACCGCCCTGCTGGTCAACGGCACCGCCGAGGTCCTGCCGGAGCGGATCGCCGTGGAGCTGTACCGGGCCAGGGACATCGAGTCGGACGACACGGCCTGCGCGCGGCTGACCTTCGCCGGGGCGCCGGACGTCGTCGTCGCGGCCACGCTCGACGCCGAGGCCGACCACGAGCCGTACGTGCTGGTCCACGGTACGGAAGGCCGGATCCGCTGGCACTACAAGACGGACCTGGTCACCATCGACGACCGGCAGCTCCCGATCTCCCCGCCCCGGGACCTGCTGGCCAACCTCGTCGCACACCTCCGCGACGGCGAGCCGCTGCGGGCCCCGCTGGCCGCCACTCGCGCGTTCACCGCGCTGGTGGAGGCGGTCCGCGACGCGCCGGAACCGCTGCCGCTGCCCGCCGAATGGGCCCAGGCCGTGGGCACCGGACCCGAACGGCACTTCGTCGTGCCGGGCGTCGACCGCGACGTCGACACCGCGGCCGAGCGGCTCGCGCTCTTCTCGGAACTCGCCCTGCCCTGGACCGGCGCCGGTACGCGCGCCTGAACGAAAGAGGTGATGGCGGTGCGTCGCCACGCGATCGTCGGCCTGGGCTCGCGGGCCCAGTTGTTCACCCGGGCACTGGCCGCGTCCCCGCGGGCCGAGCTCGCGGCCTTCTGCGACCCCAACGAAACCCGGATGCGGGTCCACAACGACTGGCTCGGCGCGTCCGTGCCGGGTTACCGGCCGGCGGACTTCGCCGCGATGCTGGCGAAGGAGCGCATCGACGTCGTCGTGGTGTGCACCCCGGACCACACGCACGCCGAGTACGTCGTCGCCGCGCTGGAGGCCGGCTGTGACGTCGTCACGGAAAAGCCCATGACGACCGACGTCGAAGGCGCGCGGCGGATCCTGGCCGCCCGGCGCGCGACGGGACGCTCGGTGCGCGTCGCCTTCAACTACCGGTACAACCCGGTCCACCGCCGGGTGCGGGAGCTGCTGGCCGGCGGCGCGATCGGGGAGATCGGCTCGGTCGAGTTCAGCTGGCTGCTCGACACCGCGCACGGCGCCGACTACTTCCGCCGCTGGCACCGGGACAAGGCGAACTCCGGCGGGCTGCTCGTGCACAAGTCCGGCCACCACTTCGACCTCGTCAACTGGTGGCTCGGCCGCGGCCCCGAGACGGTGTTCGCGCTCGGCCGGCTGTTCTTCTACGGCGACGAGAACGGCCGCCGCCACCGCAGCGACGGCGACCGGTTCGCGCTGGACCTCGAAACCTCACCCAAGCTGCGCGCGCTCTACGGTGACGCCGAGCGGGAAGACGGGTACGTCCGGAACCAGGACGTGTTCGCGCCCGGCGTCACCATCGAAGACGACCTGTCGGTGCTCGTGCGCCACCACGGCGGGGCGGTGCTGAACTACCACCTGCACGCGTATTCGCCGCGGGAGGGCTACCGCGTCGCGTTCTCCGGCAGCGAAGGCCGGCTGGAGCTGGACGTCCGGGAGAACGAGTACGCGTCCGGCGCCGAGCCGGTGCCGAAGCGGGCGCGGGCCCGGCTGACCGTGCAACGGCACTGGGAACCGCCGGAAGCCGTGTTCGATGGACTCCTCGGCGAGGGGCACGGCGGCGGGGACGAGCGGATGCTCGCCGAGCTGCTCGGCGACGCCGAACCGGACCCGCTCGGCTGCGCGGCCGACCACGACGCCGGCCTGCAGGCGCTGCTCACCGGGCTGGCCGCGAACCGGTCACTGGCCACCGGCCGCCCGGTGTCCGTCGATGAGCTGCTGGGGGAGATCGGGGAACCGGCGTGAGCCGGGCGGCAGTGGGGGACGGGACGCCGGAGGCGGCCGAAGAGGACGACGGCCGGGTGCGGGTGCGCTTCGGCGGCGTCGTCCTGGCCGAGTACGTCGTCGAGCCGCCGACCCCGGCCGTGGACTCGCCGAAGCCGTACCTGCACCCGCTGCGCACCACGGCGGGGGAGGTCGTGACCGCGGTCCGGCCGCACGACCACACCTGGCACAACGGCCTGCAGTTCACCATGGCCCACCTGTCGGGCGAGAACTTCTGGGGCGGCCGCACCTACGTGCGCGGCCGCGGCTACACCCCGCTCGACAACAACGGCACCATCGGCCACGTCCGCTGGGAAGGCATCGACGACACGGGCGGGCACTGCGAACTGCGGCACGAGCTCGCCTGGCGCACCGCGGACGGTCGGCGCTGGCTCACCGAGCACCGCACGCTCCGCTTCGGCGACGTCTCGCTCGACGACGGGCACTGGACGCTCACCTGGTCCAGCCGGCTGCGCAACACCAGCGGCCACGAACTGCGCTGGGGGAGCCCGGTGACCGAAGGCCGGGACACCGCCGGCTACGGCGGGCTGTTCTGGCGCGGGCCGCGCTCGTTCGTCGGCGGCACGGTCCGGACGTCGGACGGGAAGTCCGCGGCCGACGCGATGGGGCACCGGGCGCCGTGGCTGGCCTTCACCGGGCAGCACGACGAGAGCCTGCGGACCTCGACGCTGCTGTTCGCCGACAGCCCGGCGAACAGCGCCCACCCGACGGCCTGGTACGTCCGCGCCGAGCCGTTCCCCGTGGTCAGTTTCGCCGCGACCTACCACCGGCCGTGGCTGTTCGAACCGGGCGGGGAGCTGACGCTGACCCACCACGTCGTCGTCATCGACGGCGCCCCGGACGCGGCCGGGCTCGCCCGGCACGCGGCCCGCGTGCTCATGAGACAGGACACCGACTAGAGGAGCCGAAATGCGCTGGAAGGCTTTCGCGGGGTGCTTGGCCCTGCTCGGTCTGACGCTCACCGCCGCACCCGCCCAGGCCCACGGCCGCGACCCCGGGCGGGTCGTGCTCGGCGCGCACGACGGCTGGGCCGCGGCGACCACCGGGACGACCGGCGGCGCGGCCGCGGCCCCCGGGGACGTGTACACGGTGACCAAGCGATCGGAGCTGGCCGCGGCCTTGGCGGCGCACCCGGGCGCGCCGAAGATCGTCTACGTCCGCGGCACGATCGAGGGCAACGTCGACGCCGCCGACCGGCCGGTGAGCTGCGAAGGCTTCGCCGACCCGGCGTACAGCCTCCCGGCGTACCTGGCGGCGTACGACCCCGCCACCTGGGGGCGGGTACCGCCGTCGGGGCCGCTCGAAGAGGCCCGCGCGCGGTCGCAGGCGAACCAGGCCAAGCAGGTCGTGCTCGACGTCGGCGCGAACACGACGATCGTCGGGCTCGGTGACCAGGCCACGCTGCACGGGCTCACCCTGCGCATCACCGGCGACAACGTGATCCTGCGGAACCTGCACTCGGCCGACGCCCACGACTGCTTCCCGCAGTGGGATCCCCTCGACACCGCCGACGGCAACTGGAACTCCGAGTACGACAACGTCGACCTGGCCGGCGCGACGCACGTCTGGGTGGACCACAACGAGTTCAGCGACGGCGGGAACGACCGGCAGCCCTCGTACTTCGGCCGCAAGTACGAGGTCCACGACGGGCTGCTCGACATCGTGAACGGCTCGGACCTGGTCACGGTGTCCTACAACCGGCTGCTGGACCACGACAAGACCATGCTGATCGGCAACACCGACAAGCCCACCTATGACGTCGGCAAGCTGCGGGTCACCTTGCACCACAACCTGTTCTCCGAAATCGGGCAGCGCGCGCCGCGCGTGCGCTACGGCCAGGTGCACGTCTACGACAACCTGTACCTGGTCGAAGATCCGGCCGCCTACACGTACTCGCTGGGGGTCGGCGTGCAGTCCCGGATCTACGCGGAGAACAACTTCTTCCGCATCCCGGCCGGCTTGCCGCTGGGGCAGCTGGTGCACTACTGGAAGGGGACGGTGCTGCACGCGACCGGCACGCTCGTCGCGCAAGGCCCGGCGTGGCCCCGCCCGGTCGACCTGGTGGCCGAGTACAACGCGGCCAACGACCCGGACCTCGGTACGGACGTGGGGTGGACGCCGAGCCTGGTCGAGCGCCTCGACCCGGCGTGGGCCGTCCCCGCGCTGGTGCTGACGGGTGCCGGTCCCGGCCGTTGATTTTCGGCACGTTCGCGGTTTCGACACTTTCGGCGTTTTCTGAAAACGGACGCCGCTGGCGACCATCCGGGCGACATGGGTGGCGCTGCGGCGAACGACATTGACACGCCACGGCCCGAACCCGAAACTCGGGGACGAGAAAGCGCTTTCACAACCCGGTCGGACGTTTTCCATCAGCGCCGATTGAAGCTCAAGACCAGGGAGTGACGAATGATTTCCCCAGCGATACTGTGCCGATTGTCGCCAATCCGACCGGCAGTCACGGCGGAGAGGGTCCGGGTGAGCAGGCCGGCTCCTGGCCGTGTCCGCCTGCTTTCGGCCGGATCGGTGACGCGGATCGTCCGGGTGGCGGCGGTCGCCGCGCTCGTGGTTTCGGCGGCGGCCGGCACCGGCGCGACCGCGTCGGCCGCCTCCTGGCCGAACCCGAGCACCAACGTGCCGGTGCCGAAGACGATCAAGGTCACCAGCGGCACCTACGACGGCGGCCTCAAGCGGTTCTACGGCACCGGCGACCTCGGCACCGGCGGCCAGAGCGAGAACCAGAGCCCGATCTTCGAGCTGTCCAACGGCGCCACCCTGAAGAACGTCGTCCTCGGCAGCCCGGCCGCCGACGGCGTGCACTGCCTCGGCACCTGCACGCTGCTCAACGTCTGGTGGGAGGACGTCGGCGAGGACGCCGCGACCTTCAAGGGCACCTCCGCCTCGCAGACGATGACCATCGACGGCGGCGGCGCGCGCAAGGCGGCGGACAAGGTCTTCCAGCACAACGGTCCCGGCACGATGTACATCCGGAACTTCCAGGTCAACGACTTCGGGAAGCTGTACCGCTCCTGCGGCAACTGCAAGACGCAGTACAAGCGCAACGTCGTCATCGACAACGTCACCGCCACCGTGCCCGGCAAGGCACTGGTCGGCATCAACACCAACTACGGCGACACCGCGAAGCTGACGAGGATCACCATCGTCGGAGACACGAGCCGCAAGATCGAGCCCTGCACCAAGTACAAGGGCGTGACCAGCGGCGAGCCGACGAAGATCGGCAGCGGCCCGGATTCGACGAACTGCCTCTACACCGCGGCCAACATCACCTACAAGTAACCCGATCCGCGTCGGGGGTGCCGGCCGCCGTCCGGTGCCCCCGGCGCGTTCCCCGTGGAGGCGTCATGTTCAAGACCCTGCTCGTCGCGTCGGTGCTCGCCGGTGCGTCGCTGGCGGCCCCGGCCGCCGGAGCCGCGGCGGCGAACGTCGTCGTGGCCAAGGACGGATCCGGGAACTACACCACTGTGCAAGCCGGGATCAACGCCGTTTCGGCAGGCGGCACGCTCTCGATCAAGCCCGGGACCTACCGCGAAGTCATCACCGTGCCGTCGAGCAAGACCGGGATCACGCTGCGCGGGACCACCGGCAAGGCCGCCGACGTCGTCGTCGACTACAACAACGCCAGCGGCACGAAGAAACCCGACGGCTCGACGTACGGCACTTCGGGCAGCGCGACCGCGACGATCGCCGCCAACGGCTTCACCGCGACCGCGCTGACCTTCCGCAACTCCTTCGACCGCAAAGCCCACCCGGAGATCACCGACACGCAGGCCGTCGCCGTCAAGACCACCGGCGACCGGATGGTCTTCGACAACGTGACCTTCCTCGGCCACCAGGACACCCTGTACGCCGACACCGCGGCCGTCGGCACGGTCGGCCGCCAGTACTACCGCAACTGCTCCATCAGCGGTGACGTCGACTTCGTCTTCGGCCGCGCCACCGCGGTGTTCGACCGGGCGACGATCACCGCGCTGGACCGCGGCTCGAGCTCCAACAACGGTTTCCTGACCGCGGCCAGCACCCGGCGGTCGAACCCGTACGGCTTCCTGATCACCGCCAGCAAGGTGCTCAGCTCGGCGGCGAACGCGAGCTTCTACCTGGGCCGTCCGTGGCACCCGAGCGGGGACGTCGACGCGATCGCGCAGGTCCTGTTCCGGGAGACCTCCTTGCCGGCGGCGATCAAGCAGGCGCCGTGGACGGACATGTCCGGCTTCTCGTGGAAGGACGCCCGGTTCTCCGAATACCACAACACCGGCCCGGGTGCGGGAACCGGCACCGACCGCCCGCAGCTGCCCGCCGCACAGGCCGCGAACTACACCGCGCAGAAGTACCTCGCGGGCAGTGACGGGTGGAACCCCGTGCACTGACGACGTCGCCGGGCCGGCCGGGGTCATCCTCCGTCCGGCCCTTGACGTCCGCCACGAGACCGTCAACTATCGCACCGTCAGGTGCTGTTAGCGCTAACAGCAGCCCGGATCAGCGTCGAACCGAGGACAAACCCATGAGCCTGCGCCGCCTCCCGGCCATCGCCGCCGTCGCCGCCGCCCTGCTGAGCGCCCCCGCCGCGCAGGCCGCGACCTACCCGGACCCCGGCTACGTCACCGGGGACATCGAGGCGGTGCACGACCCGTCGATGATCCGCGCGGCGGACGGCAGCTACCTGCTGTACTCCACCGACCAGTACCTGCAGATCCGCCGGTCGACCGACCGGATCCACTTCACGAAGATCGGCTCGGTCTGGCCGAACGGCGCCCCGTGGACCGCGCCCTTCACCGACCCGGCCAAGCCGGAGTACCTGTGGGCGCCGGACATCTCGTTCCACAACGGCAAGTACTACCTGTACTACGCCGCTTCGTCGCTGGGCTCGCGCAACTCGGCGATCTTCCTCGCCACCAGCACGACCGGGCTGCCGGGCAGCTGGACGAACCAGGGCATCGTCGTGCAGACGAGCACGAGCAACGACTACAACGCGATCGACCCCAACCTGTTCGTCGACTCCTCCGGCCGCTGGTGGCTGAGCTTCGGCTCGTGGTGGACCGGCATCAAGATGATCCGGCTCGACCCGGCGACCGGCAAGCGCAGCACCACCGACACCGCGCTGCGCGGCATCGCCCAGCGCACCGGAAGCACGTCCGCCGAAGAAGCGCCCTACATCATCCAGCACGGCGGCTACTACTACCTGTTCGTCTCGTGGGACCTGTGCTGCCAGGGCACGAAGAGCACCTACCGCGTGATGGCCGGGCGCTCGACGTCGATCACCGGCCCGTACACCGACCGCAATGGCGTGCGGATGGCCGCCGGCGGCGGCACGCAGATCCTGGCGAGCCACGGCGCGGTGCACGGCCCCGGCCACGTGGCGGTGCTGCACGACACCGACGCCGACGTGCTCGTCTACCACTACTACTACTCGGACGCGACGCCGCTGACGGGCAAGCTCGGCATCAACCTGATCGGCTACGACAGCGCCGGCTGGCCGTACGTGTACTGACGGAATCTTTGTGTATAACGACCTGTACGCCGCCCGATCGGAAAGTTCGTCCATGCGCCGGTTCCTGCCCTTCCTGCTCGCTCTGCTCGTGACCACCGGGCTCGGTGCCGCACCGGCGTCCGCCGTCGCACCGGCGCCGGCGAAGCACCAGGTCACTTTCGACAAGTACTCGCTCATGCTGGACGGCCGCCGCCAGGTCGTCTGGTCGGGGGAGTTCCACCCGTTCCGGTTGCCGAGCCCGGACCTGTGGCGGGACGTGCTGCAGAAGATGAAGGCCACCGGCTACACGGCGGTCTCGATCTACTTCGACTGGAACTACCACTCGCCCGCGCCCTGGGTGTACGACTTCACCGGCGTCCGCGACATGGACAAGGTGCTCGACTTGGCCGCCGAAGCGGGGCTGTACGTCATCGCGCGGCCCGGGCCGTACATCAACGCCGAGGTCACCGGCGGCGGCTTCCCGGCGTGGCTCAACACCCAGGCCGGGCGGGCCCGCAGCGACGCGCCCGACTACCTCGCCGCGGCCGACGAGTGGCTGACGCAGATCGACCGGATCATCGGGCGCCACCAGTACACCGACGGCCGCGGGTCCGTGATCCTGTACCAGATCGAGAACGAGCTGGCCGCCACCGGGACCGCGCAGCGCAACTACGTCGCCCACCTCCACGACAAGGTGCGGGCCGACGGCATTGCCGTCCCGGTCTTCCACAACGACAAGGGGCGCAACGGGATCTGGGTGCCGCCGGACTCCGGCGTGCCGGGCACCGTGCCGGGCCAGGTCGACCTCTACGCCTTCGACGGCTACCCCGGCGGCACGTGCCGGACCGACGCGACGCCGGGCAACCCGAACTCCGCGCCGGACTGGGGGACCTACGGGCCGGGCGGGGCGAAGGGCGGCGCGAGCGCGTCCCCGAACACCCCGGGGTTCACCGCGGAGTTCGGCGGCGGCTGGTTCGACTACTGGGGCAGCAACGGCACCTACCCGTGCACCGCCGTCCGCCAGGGACCCGGGTACGAGCGCGTGTTCTACGGCACCAACCTGGCGAACGGCCTCACGATCCAGAACTTCTACATGACCTTCGGCGGCACGTCGTGGGGCCGGCTGCCGGCGCCGGTGGTCTACAGCTCCTACGACTACGGTGCGGCGATCGACGAAGGGCGTCAGCTGCGGCCGAAGGCCTTGACGATGAAGGAACTGGGTTCCTTCCTCGCCACCGTCCCGGATCTGGCCAAAATGGACCACGGGGCGCCCGTGACACCGTCGTCGGCCGCGGTGAAGGTCTACCACAACGTCAACCCGGACACCGGGGTCCACTTCTACCTGCCGGTGCACTCCCCGTCGAACGCGACGACGGACGACACCTTCACCTTCCCGCTGTCCACAACGGACGGTGACTACACCGTCCCGGTCCGGCTGAACGGCCAGGACGCCAAGTACCTCGTGGCGGACTTCGACGTCGCGGGCCAGCACCTGGTGTACTCGACGTCGGAGCTGATGGCCCAGGCCGCCGGCACCGTGCTGCTGCACGGCCGGCCGGGGGAGGACGGCGAGACGGTGCTGCGGTACGCGACGCGGCCGCGCGTGGACGTCCTTTCCGGGACCGTCACGACGACCTGGACCGGGACCGACCTGCGCCTGAACTACCGCCACGACGGGCTCGCGCGGGTCCGGATCAGCGGTGGCGGCCGCCCGGCCGTCACGCTGCTGCTGGCCGACGACGCCACCGCGGACACGTTCTGGGCGGTCTCCGGCCTGCTCGTGCGCGGCCCGGACCTGGTGCGGACGGCCCACGGCGGCCTCTGGACCGCGCTGACCGGGGACACGAAGGCGCCGCGGGACCTCGAGGTGTGGGGTGCGCGCAGCCCGGTGGTGGTCTGGAACGGCACCCCGGTTCCGGTGCGGCCCACCGCGTCGGGCAGCCTGCTCGCCTTCCGGCCGCTGCCCGGACCGGCCGACCCGCGGCTGCCCGAGCTCACCGGCTGGCGCGCGGCACCCGGTTCCCCGGAGGCGGCGCCCGGCTACGACGACTCCGCGTGGCCGGCCGCGGACCGCACCACGACGCACAGCACCACGCCGCCGCCGGCCGGTCAGCCGGTGCTGACCGCCGACGACTACGGCTTCGGCACCGGCGACGTCTGGTACCGCGGGCGGTTCACCGGATCGCCGGGGGAGCAGATCAGCCTCCGCTACGGCGGCGGGGGCGCCGGGATGCTGCAGGCCTGGCTGGACGGGCAGTACCTCGGCGAGCACGTCCTGCCCTCCGCGCTGGCCGCGCCGCCGACGACCGGCACCGCGGCGTTGACCGTGCCCGAAGGTCTGCGCGGCGACGGCCCGCACGTGCTTTCGGTGATGGTACGCAACAACGGCCACAACCAGGACGGTGGCGTCAACGACGCGCACAAGGAAGGCCGCGGGCTGATCTCCTCGTCGCTGACCGGGGTGGTGTGGAAGATCCAGGGCGGGACGGCCGATCCGGTGCGCGGCCCGCTGAACAGCGGCGGCCTCGCCGGCGAACGCGCGGGCTGGCACCTGCCCGGCTTCCCGGACCGCGCCTGGGCTCCGGCGGCGGTCCCCGCGGCGGCGGCCGACCCCGGGACGACGTGGTACCGCACGACGTTCTCGCTGCGCATCCCCCGGGGACAGGACACGTCGGTGGGCCTGACGATCGGCGACCCGGCGAAGCCCCGCTCCGGCGGCCGGTACCGGGTGCTGGTCTTCCTCAACGGCTGGAACGTCGGTCAGTACATCGGGGACGTCGGCCCGCAGCACACGTTCGTGCTGCCGGACGGGATCCTCGACTCGCACGGCCGCAACACCCTCGCCCTGGCGGTGACCAGCGACGGCGGCCCGGGCAACGGCCTGGAACGCGTCGCACTGACCGACCTGGGCTCGGCGCGGGGCGGCGTCCCGGTCCGGCCGGTGGCCTCGCCGGGCCGGCGGCCGTGAGCAGGCCCGGCCCGGCCACGACGTTCCCGCGTTTCGTCCCGGCGGCGGCCGGGTAAGAGGTGATCACTTCAGCTGACCCCGTGGGAAGGAGCCCTTCGATGAGCGCCCTCGACCTGTCCGCCCTGCTGCTGACCGCGACGACCGCGGAGCCCCGGCCGGGGACGCTGCGGGTCACGGTCACGGGCGAGATCGACATGGCCACCCGGCCGCGCCTCGACGAGGAACTCGACCGGGCGGTCGCCGCCGCGCCGGGGCGGCTGGTCGTCGACCTGCTGGGGGTCGGCTTCTGCGGCGTCACGGGGGTGGCCTCGCTGGGCAGGCTGCGGGCTCGCTGCGCCGACGCCGGCATCGACCTGGTGCTCAAGCCGTCCGTCGTCGTGCGGCGGGCACTGAACCTCGCCGCGGTCGCCCCGCTGTTCCGGCTGGCGGACCGGCCGGACCAGCTCATCGCCCGGTGACCGGCGGCTCGGCGAACGTCCGGGCTTCTTCGTCGGCCGCGGCCAGCTCGCGGCCCGCGGCCGCGCGGTCGCCCGGACCCCCACGGCGGAGCAGGGCTTCGGCGTGCCGACGGCGGGAAAAGACCACCGCCGGCCAGTGCGCGAGGGCGAGGTTGTGCCGGACGGCGGCCCGCAGGTGCGTGACCGCCCGGTCCGCATCGCCTGCCGCCAGCGCCGTCGTGCCCAGCGGGTGGTGGACCGAGCCGAAGCAGGCGATGCCCAGGCTCGCCATCGCCGGCAGGTGCGCGAACGGGCCGAGCAGCTCGTGGATGCGCGCCGCCGCGGCCCGGTCGTCCAGCAGGTAGGCGGCTTCCGCGGCCCCGCTCAGGGACAGCAGCCAGCTGCTCGACCGCGGCAGTGCCCCGAGGTCGTCGCCGCACAGCCGCGCCAGTGCGCCCGCGGCCGTCCGGCGGTCTCCGGCCGAGGCCGCCGCGACGGCCAGCGCCGCGTAGTACGAGTTGTCGATCGGGCTCAACGTCGGCGAGTGCATCAGCCCGTCCAGCACCGGGACGAGTTCGCCGAGGCGCCCCTGGAACCACCGGATCGCCACCAGCTGCGCGCCGTACCAGCCGAGCGCGTCGAAGTCGCCCGCGGCCTGCCCGAGCTCGGCGCAGGCCTGCGCCCCGGTTTCGGCCTCGCGGAAGCGGCCGGCGCGGATGGCCAGCATGACCCCGAGCGAGTCGGCCACGAACCCCGCCGCCAGGTGCTTTCGCGCCGCCAGGAGGTCTTCGAGCTCGCCGAGCCGCCGTTCGGCGTGCGGGTCGGCGGCGAGGAAGAGGTCGACGGTGTCCCACAGCACGCCCATCACGAGGTCGGTGCGCCGTCCCGAGCGGCCGCTCACCCCGACGAGCTCCGTCGCGAGCGAGCGCCGCAGCCCGGCGTGGTCGGGGCCGAGCAGGCAGTGGTGGGCCAGGCTCAGCGCTTCGGCGTGGGCGACCGGGTCGCCCGCCGCGCGCGTCCGTCCGGTCGCCGCCAGGATCCGGTCGTGCGTGCCTGCCTCGTAGTCGCGTTCGGCCGCTAGGCGGGTCTGGAGCCGGTGGCCGAGCGAAGTGCCGGGATCGACCTGCTCCAGCGCGTGCTGCAGGCGCGTCAGCAGCGAAGCCGACGCGGCGGCCGTCCGGTGCTCGTGCACCCAGAGCCCGCCGAGGCCGAGGGCGGCGCGGGCGAGCGCACCGGCGTCCCCGGCCCGCTCGGCCCGGGTGTAGGCGGTTTCGAAGTGTTCGCGGGCGGTCCGGAGGTCGCCGTCCTCGAGCAGGGCGTGCTCGCCGGCGGCGAGCGCCTCGTCCGGGGCGGTCACCACCGCGACCGTCACCGCCGCGGTCCGGGCCGGGAGCAGCGCCGGGTCGTGGGCGAGCACCCGGCGGTGCACCTGCGTCAGCACCGGTGACGGCTCCACGCCGGACGCGGTGATCAGGCCGTGCCGGGCCCGGCGGAACGCGGCCAGCGCGTCACCTTGGCGTCCGGCCCGGTAGAGCGCCGTCATCAGCTGCGCCCACAGCCGTTCGTGGCCGGGGAACGCGGCGGTCAGCGCCTCCAGTTCGGCGATCAGCCCGGTGTCTTCGCCGGTCGCGAGGTCGGCGTCGATCCGGTCCTGGACGGCGTTGTGGCGCACCCGGTCGAGCCGCATCCCTTCGGCCGCCAGGGTTTCCACGCCGCCGAACTCCTCGTAGGCGGCGTTGCCGCGCCACAGGGCGAGTGCGCTGCCCAGGTGTTCCCGCGCGGCGGCGGGTTCCCCGCTGGTCAGCGCCCGGCGTCCCTCGGCGGCGAGCTGTTCGAACCGGGCGGCGTCGAGGGCCTGCGGCGCCAGGTGCAGGACGTACCCCGGCGGCCGGGTCAGGATCACCTCCGGAGCCACCGTGCCGCGCAGCCGCGAGAGGTACGTCCGTACGGTGCGGTCGGCGTGGGCGGGCGCCTGCTCACCCCACAGCGCCCGGCCCAGCGCCGGGACGCTGACCACGCGGCCCGCTTCCGCCGCCAGCACCGCGAGCAGGGTCCGCAGGCGCGGCCCGCCGACGTCCCGCGGCTCGCCGTCGAGCCGTACTTCGAACGGTCCCAGCACCCCGAGATCGACGCCGTCCACCCCACCCATGCCCGCCCCTCCGCGACGCGGGTATCCCGCGCGCTCCGGCGTACAGGTGCGCGCGGGGGCCGCGCGGGATACGTCCGACGCCCGATTGAACTTCCGTCGACGGATTGTCGACGGATTGTCGACGAGCGCTGCGAGGCTCGCCTGGCGCGGACCGGAGAGGTCCGCGGCCAACGGTTCTTCGGGAGGAAGTCCATGAAACGCACGATTCGGGGTCTCGCACCGGTTCTCGCCGCCGCGGCGACGGGGACGGCGGTGCTGATGGGCGCCCCGGCCGCCCAGGCGGCGCCGGCGCACAGCGCGGCGGTGCTCGAGG
Organism: Amycolatopsis sp. NPDC026612; assembly: GCF_040638285.1. Taxonomy (NCBI): domain Bacteria; kingdom Bacillati; phylum Actinomycetota; class Actinomycetes; order Pseudonocardiales; family Pseudonocardiaceae; genus Amycolatopsis; species Amycolatopsis sp. NPDC026612. The sequence continues at coordinate 363 of NZ_JBEZYB010000078.1, read as the reverse complement.
TGAAGAGCGCGACGTGGGGTCAGCTCCACGCCGGCGACTGCGAGCAGGACAACGGCACCATGGTGATCCGCTCGGACGGCACGGGTGACTGGAGCGCGACGACGCTGACCTTCCAGACCCACTCCGGTGACGTCTGGCACTCCAGCTTCGACTTCAAGACCACGGCCGGGACGAAGCTGTTCTCGGCGGGGACGTTCGACAGCCCGCGGATGAACGACGGCAACCCGCCGCCGCGCTATTTCTGGACGAAGCACTTCACCTACGACGCGGCGCTGTTCAGCGCGGTCGACATCTTCAAGACCATCCAGCACTCGAGCTGCTGACGGGGTGAGGGCCGCCCTGGGTCACGGTGCACCGTGACCC
>NZ_JBEZYB010000077.1:0-35223 GCF_040638285.1 Amycolatopsis sp. NPDC026612 | reverse complement strand
GCCCTGAGCCGCCGTACCTGCAGATCGCGGGCCGGATCCGTGACGACATCCTGTCCGGCCGGCTGCAGGAGGGCGACGCAGTGCCGTCCGCCCGCTGTCACCTCCGCCCGCGCGTTCCCCAGCGTGCCGGCCGACGGGGCGAACAGCTCCAGCACGAACCGGGACTCGCCCTGGCCGGGTTTGCCGTCCAGCAGTTCGACCACGGCACTGCCGCCGGACGCGCCGGGCGGGATCGTCACCATCGCGTCCTTGACCGGCACGTACGCCGGTTCGTCGGTGCCGAGGGGCAAGGTCCGGTAGTGCACGGTGACCGGCGCCTTGGCCGGGCCGCCGAGCCGCACCCCGACCGTGCAGACATGCCAGCAGATCTTGCCGCCGTCGGTGGAGACCACGACCGGGGGCCCGGCGGCGCCGTCGTCGTCGAGGATCCCGCCCGCGGCCAGGTCGTCGGCGAGGACCAGGCCGACCGGATCGGACAGGCGCAGCAGGAACGGCTCGTTCGGCTCCCTGGCGGCGTCCTTGACGACCTGGACGGCGACGGTGCGCGAGGTGGAGCCGCCGGCCCAGCTCAGCTGTCCCGCGGCGGGGACGTAGTCGGCCGGGCTGGTCGCGCCGGGCGAGCCGTCCTCGGTCTTGTAGGCGACCGAGCCGGTCGGCGCGCACCCCGCGGCGGCCGTGACGGACACGGTGAACTCGAAGGTGGTGTAGGCCGGGCCGGGCTCCCCGGCGGCCGGGGTGCCCTCGTAGAGCGTCCGGTCGGCGACCGCCACCGACGCGGGCCCGCAGCCGGCGGCCACAGCGCCCACGGGCGCCGCCGTCCCCAGGCCGAGCAGGAGCACGACCACTGCGAGCACCGCTGTTCTCATCGGAGTCCCCCTTGCGTCCGGGCCCGCGGAGGAGCGCGCCACCCGGCATGCGTACCGCGTCTCGGTTGCAGCCGGGTTGTGACCGGCCGACGCGGGTGGCAGGCGCCCCCGAAGAGCGCCGCGGTTGCCGCGTCCATTGCCGCTCCTCTCCGTCCAGAACGGGTGACAGCCAGTCGCAGATCAGGGCGCCGGTGTTTCCCGCAGCCAGCGAGATCCATTCGAAAGTGCCGCCAACGACCCCGCCCGCAGCTCTCGTCACCCACCGCCGCTGCCCAGACCATGGTGGCGCAGCGCTCCTCTGGGACGTCCCGGAGTGCAGCCCTCTGCGAGCCAGTCAGCTGTGCCGTGAGGCTGTGGGCGTCCGACAGGTCGTTGGCCGTCGGAGCCTCGGCGACATCGAGCAGGCCTGGGTGAAGGCAGGCCGTCGCTCACATTGCGGCGAGCCCAGCCTGGTAAGCGAGGATCACCAGGTGCACGCGGTCGCGCGCGGCCAGTTTGAGCATCAGGTGCCCGACGTGGGTTTTCGCGGTTCCGGCGGTGATGTGCAGCCGGAGCCCGATCTCGGCGTTGGACAGCCCGGCCGCGACCAGCGCGAGGACTTCCTGTTCCCGCGCGGTGATCGCGGTGAGCAGGTCCGCGCGCGGGGACGGCCGGGCCGGGCGGGACGCGAATTCCGCGATGAGCCGGCGCGTCACGCCGGGGGCCAGCAGGGCGTCCCCGGCCGCGACCACCCGGATCGCCGCCAGCAGCTCGGCCGACGGGGTGTCCTTGAGCAGAAAGCCGCTCGCGCCGGCGCGCAGGGCCGCGAACACGTACTCGTCCAGGTCGAACGTGGTCAGCACGAGCACCCGCACCCCGGTCAGCTCCGCGGTGATCCGCCGGGTCGCCTCGATGCCGTCCAGTTCCGGCATCCGGATGTCCATCACGACGACGTCGGGCCGATGGGCCGACGCCAGCCCGACCGCGTCCACGCCGTTCGCGGCCTCCCCGACGACGTCGAGGTCATCGGCCGAGCCGACGATCTCGCGGAACCCGGTCCGGACGAGGGCCTGATCGTCGACGATGAGCACCCGGATCACCGGCGGTCCCCGTCCGGCAGCCGCGCGGCGACCTCGAACCCGCCGGGCACCGGGCCGGCGCGCAGTTCGCCACCGCAGAGCGCGGCCCGCTCGCGCATCCCGACCAGCCCATGCCCGCCAGGCTGTGGCGGGCCACCGCGGCCGTCGTCCGTGACCGTCAGCAGCACAGCGTCCTCCCCATAGGCGATCGTGACGCGGCACGTCGGGGTCCCGGCGTGCTTGACCACGTTCGTCAGGGCCTCCTGCACGATCCGGTAGGCCGAGACGTCGACCCCCGCCGGCAGCGGCCGTGGCGTGCCTCGCACCACGACGTCGACGGTCACTCCGGCGGCCGCCGTGCGCGCGACCAGGCCGTCCAGCCGGGCCAAGCCCGGCGCCGGTTCGAACAGGTCGCGCGAGTCGGTGTCCCGCAGCACGCCCAGCATCCGGCGCAGCTCCGTCAGCGCATCACGGCCGGTGGTCTCGATGACGCCGAGTGCGGCGGCTGCGACGGCGGGCTTGCGGTCGAGCACCAGCCTGCCCATGTCGGCTTGGACCGTGATCACGCTCATGCTGTGCGCGACGACGTCGTGCAGTTCCCGCGCGATGCGCAGGCGCTCGTCGGCGACCAGCGCGTCGGCTTCGCGTTCCCGGTGCGTCGCAAGGGCTTCCGCGTACACGCGATACTGCGCCCGCACCAACCCCACACCCCACCCGATCACCACGACGGCGCCGGGGAGCAGCACCGTCATCCACTGTCCGTTCCAGACGGCCGCGGCGGCGGCGACCACGACCAGGATCGCCGCGAGCGCCGCGTACGCGCGGCGAGAACCCCGCGCCGCAACCGAATACGCGACCAGCGCCATCGGCACGGACGCGAGCGGCACCACCGGCACCACCGACGTCGCCAGTGACATGCCGAACGCCGGGACACCCAGCCCGAACGCCACCCACGGCCGGCGGCGGCGCAGCACGAGCGGCACGGCAAGGACAGCGGCGCCGAGCAGACCCACCCCCCGCGATACGGGCTCCGCCTCGCTGTGCCCGTCGACGAGCGGGCCTGCCCACACGAGCGCGACCATCACGGCCGCGACGCAGTCGAGCGCGAACCAGTGTCCCGGCCGCAGCCGCCGCAGCAGCGGTGGGCGCACGTCGATCGCCATCGCCCGACCGTAGCCGGGCCGCACCGCTGCGCGCATCAGTCTCCGGACGTATGCCCGCGGGCATACGCCGCCGGGTGCCTGCCCGTGCGGCGACGACGGTGCCGCCGCCGTCCCGGCACGGTGGAGCGACCGGAAAGGGAGTGCCGATGATCGAAGCCGACGAGCTGACCAAGACCTACGGCCGCCGCCGCGCGGTGGACCACCTGAGCTTCCGCATCCTGCCCGGGCGGGTGACCGGGTTCCTCGGACCCAACGGTGCGGGCAAGTCCACCACCATCCGGCTGATCCTCGGCCTGGACTCGCCGACACACGGCCGCGCGCGGATCGATGGGCGACCTTACCGCGGGCTGGACCGGCCGTTGCGGCAGGTCGGCGCGCTGCTGGACGCGAATGCCGTCCACGGCGGCCGCCGTGCCCGCGATCACCTGCGCTGGCTCGCGCAGACCAACGACATCCCGCGAAGCCGCGTCGCCGAGGTACTGCGCCTGACCGGCCTGGGCGAGGTGGGACACCAGCGAGTCGGCGGGTTCTCGCTCGGGATGAAACAGCGGCTCGGGATCGCCGCGGCCCTGCTCGGCGACCCGGAGATCCTGATCCTCGACGAGCCGGTCAACGGCCTCGACCCTGACGGCGTGCACTGGATCCGCGGGCTGATCCGATCGCTGGCCGCCGAGGGCCGCACGGTGCTGATCTCCAGCCACCTGATGAGCGAGATGCAGCTGACCGCCGACCACGTGCTGATCCTCGCCCGCGGCCGGCTGCTGTCGGACTCCGGCGTGGCGGAGCTGGTCCGCTCGGGCGGCGGCGACGTGCTGGTCCGCAGCGCCGGTGAAACACCGCTCGCCGCGCTGCTCACCGCTCGCGGGGCCACGGTGGCGCCGGAACCCGGCCAGGGCCTGGCGGTGACGGGTCTCGACCCGGGCGAGATCGCCGCGGTGGCCGCCACGCACGGCATCGCGCTCGTCGAACTGACTCCGCGCGCGCCCTCGCTCGAGGACGTCTTCCGCCGCATCACCGATCCCGAACTCCAGTACCGCGCCGAGCCACACCGGGAGGACGCCCGATGACGCTGATCCCGACCAGCCTGGTCGCCGCCGAGTGGACGAAACTGCGCTCGGTCCGGTCGACACCGTTGCTCCTCGCCGTTGCCACGGTCGCGACCATCGGGATCGCGGTGCTGCAGGCCCGCTCGACCGTCGGCGCATGGGACGGCTGGGGAGCGCGCGCCCGCGCCGAGTTCGATCCCGTGTTCACGACGTTCACCGGATTCCAGGTGGCACAGCCGGCCTTCGGGCTGCTCGGCGTCCTGGCCGTCACCGCGGAATACGGCACGGGCACGATCCGCGCGACGATCGCCGCAACACCCCGGCGTGGCCGGGTGCTCGCCGCGAAGCTGCTCGTCCTCGGCACCGTGACACTGGTGACCGGGCAGGCGCTGGCGCTCGCCGCCTTCTCGGCCGGGCAGTTCGTGCTGGCGGGCAAGCACTTGGACGTCACCCTCGGCGACCCGAACGTCCTGCGGGCGGTGCTGGGCCAGGGTTTCTACCTGGGCACAGTCACGATCCTCGGCGCCGCGATCGGCACCGTGCTCCGGCACACCGCGGGCGCGACCGCACTCACCACCGGGTTGCTGTTCCTGTCCACCATGATCTTCAAGGCGATCTCCCCCAGCGGCTCCACGGCCCTGATCCACTGGGCACCGGCCGCAGCAGCAGAGGGCCTGACCTGGACAACGTTTCACGACCCGGACTGGCCGACCGCGGGATTCGCCTTGGTCGTCTGCCTGACCTACCTCACCGTCAGCGTCGCGGCGGCGGCCTGGCGCCTGACCCACCGCGACGTCTGAGCCCGGGCCGGGCGCTCCGGCGGCTACGGCCCGAAGGTCGGTGACAGCGACAACCACAACCCAAGGACAGCATGTGAAAACAAGCCGCACGGGCCGCCTCGCGGCCCTGGCCGTCACCGCGTTGTGCGTGGCGGGATCCGTCCACACCGCCAACGCCACCCCGGCGGCGGGGCCGCTCCAGCTCACCCTGCCGCCACCCACCGGACCCCATGCGGTCGGCACGGTGTCCCTGCATCTCGTCGACCCGTCTCGGCATGACCCGACAGCCGCCCGGAACGCGCCGCGGGAGCTGATGATCAGCCTGTGGTACCCGACCGGCCACCCCAGCGGCCATCCGGTGGCGCCCTGGCTGCCGGCGGGGGCGGCGACCCAGTTTCTCGCCGACAACGGGCTCACCCCCGGTCAGGTGCGGGTTCCGCTGACCCACGGCCACGAGGGCGCTCCAGTCGATCGGCACGAGGGCCGGCTACCGATCGTGGCGTACTCGCCCGGCCACGGCTCCGTCCGGTCGGCGAGCACGGTGGTGGTGGAGGAACTGGCGAGCCGGGGATATCTGGTGGTCACCATCGACCACACCTACGACGCGGAGGTGGTGGAGTTCCCCGACGGCCACGTGGTGCGGGGATTGCCCGACGGCGTGGTGGCCGATCCGGCGGGGACGCGAGTGGCCGACGCCCGGTTCGTGCTCGACCGACTTCGGCTGCTCGACAACGGAGGCAACCCCGACGCCGAACGCCGCCGGCTGCCCGACGGCCTGCGTGGTTCACTGGATCTGGGCCGCATCGGCATGTTCGGCGAGTCCGCCGGCGGCAGCGCCACCGCCAACACCATGTTCGAGGATCGGCGGATCGGGGCCGGCCTCAGCATGGACGGTCCGATGTTCGGTCCGGTGGTCACCGGCGGCCTCGATCGGCCGTTCCTGGTGATGGACGCAAACCGAACCAGCCGAGCGCTGCTGGCCGACCAGCAGACGTTCTGGTCGAACCTGCGTGGTTGGCGGCTCAACACCGGACTTCCCGGTGCGGCACACATTTCCTACGGGGACGAGGAACTGCTCGTGCCGCAGATCGCGCCGCTGCTCGACTGGTCCCAGGAAGAGATAGCCAAACAGATCGGCACGCTCCGGCCGGAACGCGTCGAGGCGGTGCAGCGCGCCTATCCGACGGCCTTTTTCGATCTGCACCTTCGGCATCAGGGCCATCTGCTGGACGGCCCATCCCGTCGATATCCGGAGGTGACCTTCATTCCCTGAACGGCAACGGCCGCGTCCGGATTGCCTCACGAACCGGAGGTCACCCTGCCGCGGCGCCAGTCCGAGGGGCTGGCGCCCCGGACGCGTTTGAAGGCGACGCTGAAGGCGAACGGGTCGTCGTAGCCGACCGTGCGGGCGACGGCGGCGATGGTGTCTTCGGTGTCGCGCAGCAGGTCCGCGGCCAGCGTCATCCGCCAGCCGGTCAGGTAGGTCAGCGGCGGCTCGCCGACCAGACGCGCGAAGCGGGCGGCGAACGCGGCACGGGACAGGCCGGCCCGGACGGCCAGCTCGGCGACCGTCCACCGGTGCGCCGGCTCGGTGTGCAGCAAGCGCAGGGCTTCGCCGACGCCCGCGTCGCTCAACGCCCGGTACCAAGCGGGCGGCGGCTCCATCCGGGCGCACCAGCCGCGCAGCGCCAGCACGAGCACCAGGTCCAGCAGCCGGCTGAGCACGGCGTCCTGCCCGGGCTCGTCGCAGGCCACCTCGACGGCGAGCAGGTCCAGCGCGCCTCGGGTCCGCGGCCCGGCGGGCACCACCGCCAGCGGCGGGAGCATGGCGAGCAGCCGTTCCGCGGCGGCGCCGTGGAGCTCGTAGGCGCCGCGGAGCATGGTCGTGGCCCCGGGCTTGCCGTCGCCGTAGGTGCGCGGCGCTGGGTTTCTCACCGGCTCCCCGCCGCCGACCGGATACTTCCTCACCCCGTGGATCACCCACTGCGGCGGGGTGCCCGGGTCGTCGGCGATCGTGTACGCGGCGGCGCTGATCAGCGCAAGGTCTCCGGCGGCGAGGCGCACCGGCGTGGCGTCGCCGACGCGCAGCGACGCGTGCCCGCCGAGCGTGGCCACCAGTGTGAGCGGCGGGGCGTCGGCGAAGGCCAGCGACCACGGCGGCCGCTGGATCAGCTGCCGGACCATGGCGTGGCCGGCGTGGGCCCGGTGCAGCAGGTCGCTGAGGACGTCCATCCCCGCACTGTAGACGCTGACAAAGGTATCCACGATTTTCAACCATGGATCGTCTCGCCTTCAGGGGGTTGGCTTGCGACCATGTCCACCACCTTGATTCTCGGCGGCACCGGCAAGACCGGCCGCCGCGTCGCCCGGCAGCTCGGCGCCGCCGCCCGGGTCGCCTCCCGCACCCGCGGCTTCGACCTCGCCGACCACGCGACCTGGGCCTCCACTTTGGACGGTGTCACGGCCGTTTACCTCGTGGAACCCAACCTGGGGGCCGGGGACCGGCTCCCGCGGTTCGTCGCCGAAGCGGTCTCGGCCGGCGCCCGCCGTCTCGTGCTGCTGTCCGCCCCGCGCGCCGGCGAAGCCGGCCATCCACTGCACGCCGCCGAAGAAGCAGTCCGCAACTGCGGCGCGGGCTGGACCATCCTGCGCCCGAACTGGTTCGCGCAGAACTTCAGCGAGGGCCCGTGGGCGGCAGGCATCCGCGACGGCGCGTTGACCCTCCCGGCCGGCGAAGGACGAGCCCCGTTCGTCGACGCCGAAGACATCGCCGCGGTCGCCGCAGCGGCGCTCACCGACGACCGGCACCACGGCCAGGTCTACGAGCTGACCGGCCCACGAGCAGTCGGCTTCGCCGAAGCGACCGCACTCATCGCGCAGGCCACCGGACGGAAGATCGACTACCGCGACATCGACCCCGAAGCATTCATCGAGCAACAAGTCCGTTACGGCGTCCCGGAACCCGTGGCGAGCCTGCTCACCGGGCTGCTGGCCGAACTCCGCGACGGCCGCGGCACCGACCTCGCCGACGGAGTCCAACGCGCCCTGGGCCGCCCGCCGCGCTCGTTCGAGGACTTCGTCGCGACCACCACCTGGCCGGACCCGGTGCTGCCGCCCAGTCTTGCGTAGCCGCGGGTGGGTGACGGGCACAGTGGCAGGTGAGCCTCGCGTCGACCACCGTGTGCTGACCACGCGTCGAAGCGTCGGATAGCCCGCAAGGCCTTCGCCTCGTTTCACGGCACATCCTGACGCGGCAACGACTGCACCAGGAGAAGCAGGACCAAGAACGTCCCGGTGCCGGCGAGAACGAAGGTGGCACGGGCGCCGACCACGCCGACGAGAAAACTGCCCAGCGCGTAGGCGAAAGCGGCTCCCAGCTGTGCGGCAGTGCCGATGGTGCCGAACACCCGGCCGAGGAACCGGCGGGGCACGACGTCCTGCACGACAGTGTCGTACCCGATGTTCTCCACGGCGTTGCCGGCGCCCGCCACCAGCTGTGCCACCACGACCACCGCGAGCACCGGGGCCAGTCCGTTGACGACCGTGCCGGCACCGGTGGCCACCACGGCGACGACGAGCAGGGCGATCGGCCTGCGCCCGCGGGCCAGCCGGGTACAGGCAAGCGAGGCCAGGACCATTCCGACGCCGAACGCGCCGGCTGCGACGCCGTACCCGGCCGGGCCGGCGTGGATCACGTCGCCGGTGAGGAAGACCAGCGCCACGTTGTCCACCGCGGCGAACGCGACGAGCAGGAAGAGACTCAGAACCAGCACCGAGAGCTGCCGAATCGCCACGACATACCGCACCCCGTCCCCCGCTTCGGCCCACACCCCCGTGACCGCACCAGGGTCCCGGGCCGGCTCGATGGCCGGGAGTCCCCTCAGCAGCAAGGCGGACGCGAGAAAGGTGGCCGCGTCGACGGCCAGCGCGGTGTGGGCGCCGCCGGGAGCTGCTCCCAGCACGCCTCCCAAGCCCGGGCCGACGGTGAGCGAGAGGGTCCGGCCCAGCCCGAAGAGGGCGTTGGCCGGTGCGCGGCCGGCCGCGTCGACCAGGACCGGAACCAGGCTGCGACCGGCCGGGTTCCGGATGGTCGCCAGGATCCCGGCGACCGCCACGAGTCCGGTCAGTACCGGCAAGGGCGGCAGCGTGATCGCGGTCAGCCCGATCACCAGCGCCGAGGCCAGTTCGCACCGCATCATCAACCGGCGTGTCCGGACCCGGTCGGCGAGGACCCCGGCCAGCGGTCCGCCGAGCCGGGGCAGCGCGTTCGCCGCCAACAGCAAACCCACCCCCGTGGGGCCGTCTCGCGGGGCGACGAGCAGGACGAGCGCGGTCGTGGTGATCCCGTCACCGACGAACGACACCGCCCGCGACGCGCACAACGACCGGAACGCGGGGTTGCCGGAAAGGAGGCGAGTCCCGGACACCGGAGCCGCGGGCGTCGGCGATGGTTCGGCCATGACCATGAGGGTGCGGGCCACGGGCCGGGGCCGCTGAGGTTCGGTGCAGGCCGAATCCTCGTGTAGCGTTTTCGTGAAATGACGCTGGTGCTGAGGTTCGGCCGCGGGGACGCCGCACGGTGCCGGTTCGCGATCTCGCCGCTGCAGGAAACGATGGCGGCACTTCTGGTGCTCAAGAAGCCGGGTCGCCACGGCTGGTACCTGCCGTGGCTGCACGACGTCCGGCCCGTCATCGCCCGGCTCGATCTGGGACTGCTGGACGCCGCCGCCCCGAGCAACGGGTACGGGCCGGATTTCCTGTGGCCGAGCCCGACCGGCCCGCTCACCACCATCGAGGACGACCTCGCTCAGGTCCGGGCCACCGATCCCGCCGTCGTCGCCGCCGAACTCGCCGAGCACGTTCGTCGCATCGATCGCCACGCCCTGCGCGACGATCTCCACCGGGTCCTCACCGGCGACCCCGTCATCGCCAGGAACACCTTGGTCACCCAGCAGCGGCTGGCCTGGCAGGCACTGGTCGAGCCACTGTGGGACCGGATCCGCGGCCTGCTCGACGCCGACATCACGGCCCGGGCACGGCAGCTGGCCGACAGCGGCCTGGCGGGACCGTTCGCCGACCTGCACCGGCGAGCGACCTGGAAGAACGAAGAGCTGCACCTCACGGGCTTCCGGCACGGCACGGTGGATCTGCGCGGCCGCGGCCTCATTCTCGTGCCCACGGCCTTCGGGTGGCCGAACCTCGGGATCGGGCCCACCGACGACACCTCCGTCACCCCTCCCGCACTGGTCTACCCGATGCTCGGCGCGGCACGGCTGTGGGAACCGGCCACGCGATCACCCGCCATCGCGCGGCTCCTCGGCTCCGGCCGCGCATCCGTGCTGGCCGAGACCCTCGTCCCGAGTACCACCGTCAGCCTGGCCCACCGAGTCGGCCTCGCTCCGGCAACGGTCTCCGAGCACCTCACGGTGCTTCGCGAGGCCGGCCTGGTCACCGCCGCACGACGCGGTCGTGAAGTGCTCTACCGCCAGACACCGCTCGCCGCAGCACTCCTCCACCCCGATCCGTTGTGATCGACCGGCCCAGGAACGACTGCCGTACGACCGCGCCCCGCGCGAACCCGGGCACAGCTCACCGCTGGGGACGTGTCACGAAATCGGCGGCAACGCGAGCCAGTCCTGCCAGGTGATGTCGCGGCCCAGGAACCGGGGCCGGCGGAAGGGCCAGTCGTCGGCGATCCACTGCGGCACGAGCGCATCGAGCGCACGCTCCACTTCGCTGCCGACGAGGTCGTCCACCACCCACCAGGACACCTCACCGTCGGAACCGGTGCGCTCGGGCGGGTCGATGTACACGCAGCCGAGGATCGCGGTCTCCTCCTCATCCAGCAGCGCATAGTTGAACGACTGGTGTGCGGCTATTTCCTTCTCGTGCCGCAGCAGGTCGAGCCGGTCCTCTTCATAGGTCATCGTTTCCTTGGGCCAAGACCAGGCCGGGCCGAAGATCCTCCACAGGCGCTCCCGGGAGCCCATCACAGCGGGATAATCCAGAGCAGTGTCCGACTCGCGGATCGGCCGCAGATGAAGCGCGGTGTCGAGCACAGGCGTGTAAACGGGGTGGACGAAGTCGTCGGGCAGCCAGCTCATAGCGGCAGAGGCTACACAACCGGTCGTCGTGGCATCCGCAAGATCATTCACGGACACACGCTCAAGCCGCATCTCCGAAAGCTGGCGTGCGAATGGGTGACGTGCTCTACGTCCGCGGTGCCCTCGACAAGGCCACGATGTAACAGCCAGCTGCATGGTGGCGTGGGTGAACGCGCTGTGCCGCTGTCGGTGTCGGTACGCGGCAGGCGGCGTCGCCGCGTCTGGCCGTAACGCCGACGTCCGCTCATGTCGCCGCGCCCTACACCAGCTTCCGGGACCACGCGGTCAGCACGCCGCCGCTGGACTACCGGCCCCTGGCCGACTTCATCGAACACCGGCCGGTATCTCTGCCCGCACTGGAGCGCCACCTTGGCCGGCTTGAGCTCACCACACCAGATCATCCGCCGACACGCCGTCGCCGTCCTCGGCCGGCAACGGCTCGGCCATGACATCGGACGGCGGGTGTTGCCGCTGCTTTGCCGTACGATCCGGCAAGACCCCGACGCCGTCGTACGACGCCTGTCCATTCTGTCGCTGTTGTGGTGGCGCAACGATTCCTGCCAGCTGGTCGCGGCCGCTGGTCCGTGACGAGCGGGGTCGTGGTGGTGCCCGGTGTGACACGGCTCGGTTCGGCGAGGGCTGTGGTCGCGTCGTCTCCGGAGCCCAGCAGGGTGCCCAGTGGGGCACGTTCTGTCACATTGGCGGGATCTGGGGTAGGGGGATGGATGCGCGGTGTCGTGCTGCGGTCATGACTGCACCCAGGCGAGATCTGCGGCTGCGCGCCGCTGCCACTGGACCAGGTCGACAAGCCCCTTGATATAACCAAGTTCGACGCCGACCCGTGCAGCCTGCTGACGAAAGACCAGGTAGCTGCCGTCGTGGCCGATCCACCCAGCGACGTGAGCGCGTTCCGAAAAACCACCACGCCTGTCTACGGCTGCTCCTGGGCCACACCTCTCGGCACGAACGCCACCGCATCGAAACCGGCCAAGAGCCCGCGCACCCTCACCGAGCTGTCGGAGTCAGCGGCGCGGAAAGCTGTCGTCTACCAGCGACGAGGTAGCACCGACGACTGCTCGGTATCCGTCCAAGTCACCGGCCAGCAGATGCTGACCTTCCAGATCACCGGGACGGACCTGCCCCACAACTACTGGGCCAACGACCGCTGCGGCGGTGTCGCCAAAATGGCCGAAGCCGTCATCGGCAACCTCCGCCGAAACTAGACAACTCCTCGCTGTCCCACACCAAGCCGGCGCCTCATCGGCATGCACTCACATGCCGACGAGCGGGAATTCGCGCCGCGGCCATCGAGAGGCGCTCCTTGCGCGACTGGATCCTGACCGCACCGCCCATCGCGACCGGCGGCTGATCGCGCTGGAGCTCATTTGCCCGTTATGCGGGGATGGCCGCGGTGCCGAGCACTCGGGTCACCGCCTCGGCGAGTGGCGTGCCGCATGCCGAGTGCCAGGCGACGACGACGTCCGGGCGCAGCAGCAGAGCGCCGTCGGCGGGCAGGCAGACCTCGGCGAGCCAGTGCTGGTGCGACACCGTGGCCAGACGCAACCCGAGACGATCTGCTTCGGCGATCCAGCGTCCGTTGCCCGGGCCGGCGAGCAGGGTCAGGCCGGGCCCGGCGAGGTCCACAGTGGACGTCTTGGCGTCGAGCCAGGCATGGGGCACGCGCGTGCCGGGACGGCCCGCCGGGGCGTAGTGGTCGACGGGCGCGGGGCCGCGGCCGTCGGGCACGAACGCGCCTTCGGTGTACTGGGTGCCGAACATCGTGGCCGGCAGGTCGTCGTGCCGGCTGTCGGGCTTGGTGAAGGCGGCCAGCATGTCGCCGACGTGCCCGCGGACCGTGCTGGAGGCTTCGGCGATCGCGTAGCCGGCCGGACGGCGTTCGGCGTGGTAGGTGTCGAGGAGGACGGGCGCCGCCTGCCCGGACAGTACGGCCGCGAGCTTCCACGCGAGGTTGGTCGCGTCGGCGATGGCGGTGTTGGCGCCGGCCGCGGCCATCGGGGGCATCATGTGCGCGGCGTCGCCCACCAGGAACACGCGGCCGTCGCGGAACCGGTCGGCCACGCGCATCGCCGACTCCCAGGGCGACCGGCTGAGCAGTTCGACTTCGAGATCCGGGATGCCGGTCACGATGCGCAGGAGGTCGTGCCAGTCGCCGTCGCCGAGCGTGTGCGCCTCGGGGAAGTCGGCCGTCGAGAACAGCCACCGGTCCGTGCCGTTGACCGAGAGGAAGGCGCCCGAGGCCACCGGGTTGTCGATCTCGCACAGGTTGAACGGCTTTTCTCGCGCGAGCTCGGTGAGATCGGCGCGGAAGTAGAGGTCGAGGTTGTCGGCGAGATGGCCGTGGCCGCTGCGCGGGATGCCCAGTGCGGTTCGGATGGGACTGCGGGCGCCGTCGGCGGCGATCAGGTAGTCCGCGCTCAGCTCATACGGCTCGCCGTCCGCCGGCTTCAGCAGCGCGGTCACCCCGTCGTCGTCTTGGTTGAAGGACACCAGTTCGGTGCCGAGCCGCACGGACACGCCCCGTTCTTCGGCGGCCCGGCGCAGGATCGGCTCCAGCACGACCTGCGGGCACAAGACGTTCGGTCCCGGGCTCAGCTCGGGAATCCTCGCCTGCTGCAGCCGCCGTTCCCGCATGGTGCCGGTCATTTCCCGCGCCCGGGCGGCGGCCAGCGTCGGACCGGCCAGGACCTCGGTGAACGACGCCAGCGGCGCACTCGCCTCGGCGACCTCGGCCGCCAGACCCAGCAGGCGGAACACCTCGGTGCTGCGCGGGTTGAACCGGCGCGCCTTCGGCTGCGGCGACACACCGGCGTGCTTCTCGATCAGCACCGGATCCACCCCTTCGCGGCGCAGCAGCAGGGCGGCGGTCAGCCCGGCGATCCCGCCACCGCTGATCAGAACAGGAACACGAACCGTCATCGGAACTCCTCGAGCTAAAAGTGGCACGGTACAACTGAGTACACCGTACAACTAGTGATATTGTCAATCCATGACAACCGGGATGGGCAGGCGGGAGCGCAAGAAGGCGGCTACCCACCAGGCGCTGGCCGACGCGGCCCTGCGGCTGTTCCTCGAGCGCGGCTACGACAACGTGGGCGTCCGCGAGATCGCCGACGCCGCCGACGTGTCCACCACGACCCTGCAGAAACACTTCCCCAGCAAGGAATCCCTCGTCTTCGACCGGGACGCCGACATCGAGGAGGCCCTGATCTCAGCTGTGCGCGACCGCGCGCCGGGCACTTCGGTGCTCGCTGCGCTGCGGGACCACACGCTGGCTCGCGTCGAGCGCGGCGCCGCCGCCGACGGGGCGTCGGAATTCATGACCCTCGTGCGCAGCACGACGGCACTGAGCGAGTACTGGCACCGGATGTGGATGCGGCACGAGCTCGCGCTCAGCCACGTCCTCGCCGCCGAAACCGGCGCCCCCGAAACCGATCCCGGATGCGCCGCACTGGCCCACTTCGCCCTGGAAACCTCGGCACTCGCCATCCGCGCCGACGATCCGGCCCGCACCGTCGAAGCCGCGTTCGCCATCCTCGAACACGGCTGGCGCACCTCACCACGCTGAGCTGCTTCTCAGGTGACCCCACCACTCGTCCCGGACGGTATGGGTGGCTCGACAGCGTGCCGGGCGAACATCCTCTTCTGCCCCGAGTCGCCCGACGATGGGTGGCCAGCCGCGCCGGGTGGGGTGGCGTCGGGATCGGCAGGCAGCTCGGCGACGGCCCAGTCGAACATTCGTGGTCCTTTGGCGCCGTCGCCGCAGCTGCGGCGCTTCTACGCGTCTTCGGGTGCGTGGGCGGCGAGCGCGTCGGCACGGACGTGCCGGCCACCGCGGGGATGGTCTGGCCGCTGGGCACGGCTACGGCACAGCCGATCCGGCGGTCTTCCAGCCAGCGACGGAATTCCGAGTCGCCGCCGTAGGTCTCGTCGGCGGTGACCATGGGGCCGGCACACCGGCATCCAGTGCGCGGGCGAGCATCCGCTGCGCGAGTACGGGCTTGGTCGTGAACTCGATCTCGTCGGGAACCGCAGCCTCGCGGGAGCGTTCCCGATCGCCGTTCCACGGTGGTTGCGTAGGGTGAGCGCCGGGTGGTGCATGTCGGGTCTCCAAGACGTGTCGTGCCTGGTTAGGGCGGTCTTGGTGTGCTCGATCTGCGACCTGACGATGTGCCCCGGGTGTGCCCGACGTGTGCCCGGACGTTCCGGGACACCGGCGCGGACCACGGAGGACGGCGGAGGCCTGAAACCCCCTTCTGAACTGCACGTTCCGGGACATGGGCGGACGTGGGAGTCCGCTGCGTTCCGGTTGCACAATGTGTTGTAAGCAGAAGGTCAGGGGTTCGAGCTCCCCTTGGCGGCTCCGCTACAAGCCGTTGCGGCAGACGAGCGCCGCGACCCGGTCGGCTTCGAGCTGCCAGCGCCGCGTCCGGTGTCGCAGCGTCACGACGGCGAGCGCGACGCTGCTGAGGACGCTGGCCTCCGCCACGGCGCCGATGTCGCCGTCGAGGCCGCCGTTGATCGCCCAGGCGATGCCGAGTGCCGTGGCCACCATGGCGAGCGCGAGTGCGGTCTCCGGCGTGCGCCACATCCACGCCTCGCCCGCTTCGATCTCCTCCTTGAGCGATCGGGCCGTCGCCTGGACGGCGTCGCCGCCCGCACCGAGTTCGAGGATCCGGTCGGCCGCCGCCGCGCAGAACGCGCGCTGTCCCGGCGTGGCCACGACCGGACGGCGATCGCGCGCCAGGCTGCGCACCCGCACGGTCGAGTCGGCGAGCGCGCACGCGAGCCGATCGCGGATTCGCGCATCTCCGGGAGCTGCGGCAAGCGCGTCTTCCAGACGTTTCAGGTGGGCTCCGAGAACACACCAGCAACAGCCTCGGCCCCATGCTCCGCCGGCCACAAAACGGTCGCCAATACTCTCCAGTCGGCGAGATGGCCTGCCGGGTTCGCGGTGCTGCCCGGCAGGCCTGACCGACCGGCAGCGGGTCGGGGGTCCCCGCATTGCCGCGCGGCGTGCACCCAGAATGGCGATGACACGGGGTATCGACCAGAGTCGAAGGGCTCTGGTCATCGCCGTGAATGCAGCGTCCACATCGGACACAAGCTCGTTGATGTCGCAATCTTCTTCGGCTACATTCAGGCGCCGCCGGAGCAGGCCATGCTGGAACGGTTCGACCGGCTCCCGACCGGGGCGGTGACGACTCTTCTGCACCCGGTTGCTTATCGGACGTGCTGGGTGAGGCCGAACAGGGCGCCGGTGGGATCGCGCATGACCACGTCTCCGTTGGAGTCCTGGCGAACTTCGGTGGCACCGAGCCGTCGGGCCCGCCCGATGTCGGCGGTGGGGTTGTTGCTGGCGAAACCGACCAGCCAGAGTGATCGCTGCGACGTCGGTTTCCCCGGCGGCTTGCCGGTGGCGGCGACCGAGCCGTCCGGCAGCCGGAACTCGGTGCGCTGGGGGTTGGCGGTCCAGTGCAGGGCCTGCCGGTAGAAGGCGGCGGCCTCCGCGGGGTGGTCGGTGAGCAGGCTGATGCGGGCGAACGTCCCCGGTTCGTGGCTCAGCTGCATGCCGTCATGGGTTCCGGGCTGCCAGAGTGACAGTGGCGCGCCGACGGGATCGATCGTGACGGCGGCTTGGCCGAGCGTCCCGACCCGGGTCGGTGCCGCGACAATCCGGGCGCCCAGGTGCGTAAAACGGACGGCGGTGGCGTGGATGTCCGCCACGGTGACGTTGGTCGTCCAGTAGGGAGCGCCGGCATCCTCGGCCGGTCCGAAGGCGGCGACGAGCTGCCCGCGCAGCATGCAGAGCCGGTAGCCGGTGACGTCCGGCGGGCCGACGGTCCAGCCGAACAAGGCGGCGTAGAACGCCGTCGTCGCCCCCATGTCGGGGGTGCCGAGGTCGATCCAGCTCACAGTGTTCCCGGGGTGCAGGTTCATCGAGATCGCTTTCCGTCGAGGCCGCCTCGCCCCGGCAGCAGGGCGAGGCGGTGTTCGGAGCCGGCTCGGCGGCTCAGGTGTAGTAGGGCGAGTGCAGGTCGATGCTGGCGTCTCTGACGATGTCGCCGTCGAACAGCCGTGTCGTGGCCGGGGCTCCGGCCCGGCGGGCTTCTTCGGCGAAGGGGCCCTGGGCGAAGGCCAGGGCGTTCTGGACGCTGTCGAACTCGTAGAAGCCACCGACGGTGCGGGTTCCGATGCCGGACAGCCACGTCTTGCGGATCAGGCCCGGCGCGGTCTTCAGCGCGGCGTTGATCGGTCGCCAGTCGAACTGCTCGAACGGCACGGCTGCCTGGATTTCGGTGTAGAGAAACGTCTTGCCCATCACGAACCTCCGGTTTCGGGCGGTCCAGCCCGCTCGTACTAGTACGCTCGTCCTAGTGGGGTGAGCATGGACTAGGATGGCCGTACTAGTCAAGGGGGTCTCGATGGCCGCGGACACGAAGTCCCGCATGATCAGCGCCGCGATCGGACTGCTGCAGCGCCACGGCCTGGCTGCGATGTCCTTCACCGACGTCCTGGCCGAGAGTGGTGCCGCGCGCGGAGCGATCTACCACCATTTCCCGGGCGGCAAACAGCAGCTCGCCCTCGAAGCCGCCCGCCGCAACGCCGAAGACATCCGCGGCCACCTGCACGAGCTGCCGGCCCGAACGCCACGCGAAGTCGTGGAGGCGTTCCTCGGCAACGTCCGTCCCGTGGTAGAGGCGTCCGCCGAGGGCGGCGGCTGCGCAGTCGCGGCGGTCACCGTCGACGGCGGCGCGGCCAACGCCGACCAGAGCAGCCTGCGCACTGTCGCCGCCGATGCATTCACCGGCTGGGGCGACGAACTCGCCGGAAAACTCGCTCACGCGGGAATGAGTTCGTCCCAGGCCGCCGATCTGGCCACCCTCATGATCGTCACCCTCGAAGGCGCCCACATCCTGTGCCGCGCCGCGGGAACTATCGCCCCATTCGACAGAGCCGCCACGGCCCTGCTGTCCGGCCTCCCGACCTCGGATTGAACAGGCGCTCGATCGGCAGCGTGGCGGCCGGGGTAGGTGGTGACGTGCCCGACCCTTAGGCCGAGCCCGGCGGCGGGGGCCGCCCCGCGACTGCTGGACGCCCTCATCCTGGTCACCACGGCCACCGGCGCGCTCGCCGCCGGCGACGGCTACATCCTGACCGGTTGAGTTGTGGGGTCGGTACGGACCATGATTTCGTCTCCGCCGCAGCAGATCCGGGCGGCCCGGCCAACCACCGACGGCCACGCGCACCGGTTCGCCTTGGCCGGCTTGATCCACTGCGGCGTCTGCAGCTGTCCGGCGCGAACGAGCTTCCCGAACGGCGGGGCCGGCTGTGCAGCGTGCGCAGGTCATCCGACACGTCCGCGCGGGTGCAGAACCCGGTGGTGCGGACCAGCGCGTCGGTCAGTTCGGAGTCCAGGCCCGCAGCAGGGGGCCACGCAATGGATTACCTACTAACGGACGTAGACGCCTGTCGCTCCGTCATATTGATTGTTGAGCGAGTCTGCGTAAAGTTGCGCGCTTCTGGAGGTACTCGTGCGTCGTCTTGTTGGAATGGCCGTCGCGATAGCCGCCTGCACCTCGGTGGTCACGGTCGCCGAAGCCGTCCCCGCCGCAGCCTCGGAGCCGGGTTACTTCGCTGCCCAGCGCGTCGGCGAACGGCCGCCGATGGGCTGGAACAGCTGGAACAGGTTCGGCTGCGACATCAACGAGGACCTCGTCCGCGGTGCCGCCGACGCACTGGTGTCGTCCGGTATGAAGGATGCGGGCTACCAGTACATCAACATCGACGACTGCTGGGCGGAACAGAATCGCACGGCGGAGGGCAAGCTCGAACCCAGCCACGAACGCTTCCCACACGGCATCAGGACCCTCGCCGACTACGTCCACGGGCTCGGCTTGAAGCTCGGCATCTACACCAGCGCCGGCACACTGACCTGCCAGAAGACCATGCCCGGCGCGCTCGACCACGAGGATGCGGACGCGCAGTCCTTCGCCGATTGGGGCGTCGACTACCTCAAGTACGACAACTGCAACAACCAGGGCCGACCTGCGATCGAGCGCTACACGAAGATGGGCGACGCGATCAAGAAGACCGGCCGCCCGATGATCTACGCCCTCTGCGAATGGGGCGAGAACAAGCCGTGGACCTGGGGGCTCGCCGCCGGCGCGCAGCTGTGGCGCACCACCGGCGACATCAGCGACAACTGGGGCAGCATGACCGGCATCCTCGACAAGCAGGTCGGCCTGGAAAAGTTCGCGGGCCCCGGCGGCTGGAACGACCCGGACATGCTCGAAGTCGGCAACGGCGGCATGACCGACACCGAGTACCGGTCGCACTTCGCGCTGTGGGCGCTCCTGAACGCGCCGCTGCTGGCCGGGAACGACCTGCCCGCGATGTCGCCCGCCACCAAGGCGATCCTCGAGAACAAGGACGTCATCGCGCTGGACCAGGACTGGGCCGGCACACAGGGCCACAAGCTCCGCGACGACGGCGACACCGAGGTCTGGGCGAAGCCGATGTCCGATGGATCGGCCGCGGTAGTGCTCTTCAACCGTGGGTCGGCGAGCACCACCATCAGCACCACCGCGGCGGAACTCGGTCTCGAGGGCCACACCTTCCGCGTCCGCGACCTGTGGACCGGCACGGAAACCGAAACCGCGGGCACCCTCCGCGACGCCGTCGCGTCCCACGACTCGTCCGTCTTCCGGGTCTGGCCGTCGACGCACCCGTCGGCCGCGCCGATGACGACGCTGGCCCTGCCGGCGCCGGACTACGTGCCCGCCGACCGCCCGCTGACCACCACCCTGCAGGTCACCAACGACGGCAGCACGCCGATCACCCAGCTCCGGGCCACCGTCGCGACGCCCGCCGGCTGGCTGCTCGACGGCCCGGGCACGTTCACGGTTCCGGCCGTACCGCCGGGGAAGTCGTGGCAGCAGCAGATCACGTTCAAGCCGGTGGCGCCGGGTGGCGAGCGCGTCAGGCTCGCGGCCAAAGCCGACTACTTCACCACGTGGGGCAGGCGCGCCTTGGGCTCGGAAGGCACGTCGCCGCTCGTCTCCCGCCCGTCGTCAGGCACGACGGCGTTGTCGAAGGCCCCGTGGATGTCGTCCGACAACGGCTGGGGCCCGGTCGAACGCGGCACGAGCAACGGCGAGAGCCAGCCTGGTGACGGCCACCGGATCACCATCGCCGGGGTCGGCTACGACGACGGCATCGGGGCCCACGCCCCCTCGAGCGTGCGGGTCTACGTCGGCGCATCCTGCACGTCCGTCGGCGCCCTCGTCGGGATGGACGACGAGAACTCCGGTGGCAGCGTGGGGTTCCACATCCTCGGTGACGGCAAGGAACTCGCCACGACAGGCGTCATGCACCCCGGAGACAAGGCACAGGCGCTGTCCGCGCAGCTGACCGGCGTCCAGGTGCTGGAACTGTCGGTGACCGACGCCGGCGACGGCAACACCAACGACCACGCCGACTGGGCGAACGCCACGATCACCTGCTGAGGCCGGCAGCCGCCACCCGGTTTCCGATACCCGGCGCCAGAAGGTGCGGGTGCCCAGAATGGAATCCGTCCGATCGAGCGCCGAAGCCTTCATGGACGAACTGCGCGAGACTTACCTCGGCACCCGCCGCGGGGAGGTGCCGGACGGCCCGACCGTCGCCGAACGCCTCGACGCCGCCTACGCGGCATCCGTGGCCGACCGAACGGAGTGACGATGGAAACCCGGCTCGACGAACGGTTCAGCGATCCCGGCACCGAGGCCACCGGCTGGGCCGAAACCACGCGGGCGCTGGAAGAGGCCCAGATCAGCTGGCTCACGACCGTCCGTGCCGACGGCCGGCCGCACGTGACACCGCTGGTCGCGGTGTGGCTGGACGGGGCGGTCCACTTCAGCACCGGTGCCACCGAACAGAAGTACCTCAACCTCACGGCGAACCCGAACGTCGTGCTGACCACGGGCCGCAACACCTGGGACGACGCCCTCGACGTGGTCGTCGAGGGCGTGGCCCGCCGTGTCACGGACCGCCCGACACTCGACCGGCTCGCCGCGGCGTGGCGGCGGAAGTGGGACGGCAACTGGGTTTACGAGGCGACCGACAACGGATTCCGGCAGGGCGACCACGACGACGTCGCGGTCTTCGCCGTCAAACCGGCGAAGGTCCTCGTCTTCGGCCGACAGCGGACGACCCCCTCAGAGACGTCGATGCTCTCCACTGTGCAGTTCACCCACACCAGCCACCGGCTCTGACGGGTCAAGCACGGCCGCCGAGCAGCTTCGCCAGCCTCGCCGCGGCGTGCGGACCCGCAACCGACCGGTGCTGGGTTGTCAGGCCGGCGGTTCGACACACCATTGGCCACAATCGTCGAAGTCCAGGCTCGAACCAATGTCCAGCCCGACTGCAGGTCAGCAAGCCGAAACGGCGAGGCAGTGCGGAGGCGGCCCGGGTGCGACGCCGGACTGACCGACCCACTGTCGTCACCTGCCGGGACGCCCGCCGCGAGATCCTCAACGAAACCACCACCCGCGCCGAGATCGCCACCGCCATGCGCGACTGGCTCCGCACTCACCACCGCCTGATCCCGGGTCCGTCCCGGTCACGTGGGGCTACGCCGGGTTCTCCGCGACGGCGAGGTAGTCCGTGTAGATCTGCGGCGAGCCCGAGAACGAGGCCAGCTGCTTCCACTCCTCGTACATCTGCTTGGTGTCGCGGTGGGCGGACGCGAACTCCGCGGCCTCGCCGGTGGCGATGTCGGGCTCGGGGTAGAAGACGTCCAGCGCGTCCAGGCTCGCGATCTCCATCATCATCACGTACTGGTCGAGGCGGTTGCCCCGCTCGCCCTTGAGCACGTGGAACCGCCAGTCCGGGTAGTCGTCGATCCGGTGGTGGTTCTCGGCGATGAAGCGGTCGAACACCTCCTCGGTCACACCGGCGCGCAACGCCAGGTTATGGATCCCGACGACCCGGGCGACGGGCTCCTCCCCCGGGCGGTCGCGGTAGCGGGGGCCGGGCGTGACCGTGCTCCGCGGATTGTCGGCCAGCAGCCGGTAGTCGGTGAACAACGTCGGCAGCTCACCGAACGTGCCCAGCCGCCGCCACCGCGCCAGCACCACCTCCGCCTCCGGGTGCCGCGCCCAGAACAGCCGGGCCGGCTCGGTCTGCTCACCCCGGGCCGTGACGTAGCGGTCGCGCTGCTCGGCGCTCTCGATCTCGTACAACATCAGGTACTGCCCGGTCCGCTCTCCGCGCAACCCGCGCAGCAGAGTCCACCGCCACCCCGGGTACAAGGGCAGGTGAACGCCTTCACCACGCACGAAGGTCTCGAACTCTTCCGGCGTGACACCAGCCTCTGTGTCGATGGCGATGTACTGGAAGGTGAACACCGACGAGCGTCCCATTGCGCGTCCAATCCTCGGGCCGGGAAAGGGATCGCGCGTCCGACAAGCACGACTCCCCGTAACCACATCCTGCCCGCTCCAGAGCAACAGGGCCCGCGAGCCCTCCCGCTGGACGCGATCCGACGGGTCACACCGTCTGTGAAGATCAACCAGCGTCAGCACCACCAGGAACAACGTGGTGCGGTTCAGGCCGACAAGGAGCGTCCTTTGGCGGCGCGGCTCCGGAGTTCGCGTTGGTGGGGTCGAGGTCAATGCCGGCCAGAAGGTCGGTGCTGGATGCACCGTAGGGTGCTCAGTTGGACGGGCCGCACAGCCATTTGGGATTGTTGCTCCGCCGGCGATCCAAGGGCCGGCGGGGACAGAGGGGCGAGTGGGCTGCGGGCCATCGGACTTCCTGCAGCACGAACTGGCCGTATTCGATCTCGACGGCGGCGATCAGGTGCGGCATCTCGGCTTGTTTTCTCTCCAGTCCCACGTGGGACGGACGGGTCCCCCGCGCAGCGCAGCGACCGACGGGGAATTGCCCGATCGGCAGCTTGCCGGGGGCCCTCCTCAGACGTGGCCCCGTATCGGTGTCAATCGCCGTTCGAACCAGAGATGGGCGAGTACCACCAGAGCCATGCAGACCACCAGCGTCCGGCCGCCGACGTCGGTGGCGAACAGGCCGAGCAGAAGGGGGATCGCGATGCCGGTGATGATGCGCGAGGCCGTCCTCTGCAGATCCGAACTGTGGCTGGCCACACCGGTGACCACACCCAGCGCGAAGTAGGCCGCGATCGCGCCGCACAGCAGCCAGCGTCCTTGATCGGACAGCGGATCGGAGCCGTGCTTGACCACCGACGAGAGCGACACCGCCACCGTGGCGACGACTCCGGTGACCAGGCAGTGCAGACCAAGGGCGGCGCGCGCGGGGATGCGGCCGGCACGCAGGTGCGGCAAGCCGGCGTATCCGAAGACGACGGACAAGCCGAACATGCCGGCCAGCAACACGAACGACGCTATTCCGGTGGCCAGCAGGCCGGCGTCGTAGTGCGCATCGGCCGCGGCGTCGATGACCTGCACCACCGATTCGCCGAGCACGATGATCACGAAGAGTCCGAGCCGCTCGGAGAAGTGCGCCGGATCGACGGATACCCCGCGAATCGCCGGCAAGTCTGCGTCGGGTCGTGGTCGGCGCCGAGTGGTGACCTGAGCGGCGAACTTCGACTGGATCCGCTTGACGATCTTGTCGCCGGACACCGCCAGGATCAACAGCAGGTCGAGGCCGATCCCCACCGCCCAGAGCACGAGCTTTCCCTGCCCGTCGACCCAGATCGACGCGATCCAGGGCAACAGTCCCGCCGAGTACTGCACCACCGGGAAGTCCAGGAGTATTTCGCCCTTGCTCCACGACTTCGACCCATAGATGCGCGTGGCGATGTACGCGACCGCGAAGACGGTGAGCGGGCGGAGGTCGCCGTCGTGTCCGAGCACCGAGTGCGCCACGCCCGGCACGGACGCGACCATCACCCCGAGGCCGAACATTCCGATCAGCAGCCGGGTGATGCGCGTCTTCCCTGCCGCGACGTTGCTGTACAGCATGAACGTCGTCCATGACAGCCAGAAGGTCAGGAACAGCAGTGCGTAGAGGCCGAGCGCCGCAAGGTCCGGTCCAGAGCCGAGCACATGCGCCAGGGCTGCCACGCCTGCGACGACCACCAGGTCGAAGAACAGCTCGGCCCAGCTTGCGTGCCGTTCGACCCTGGTGTCCTCGGGTTCGTCGACGATGTTCGGGTCACTCACGGACCTCGCAGCTCCTGTCAAAAGGGCCGTGGAACACGGCAAGTCATCGGTCCAAGGACCGCAGGCCCCGGTCGACGAAGTCGACCAACCACGTGAAGCTGTCTTCGACGTCCGCGTCGATCCGGAACCCGTTGGCCGCTTCCAATGTCGCGAATCCGTGGAGCACGGTGCGCAGCAGCCGCAGAGCGTGGATCTCCTGGCCGGGGTCGATCCGGTACCCGTGCAGCATGGCCGCCCACGAAGCGAGCACCCGGCCGAGCGCCGCGGTGAGCGGGTCGTCGGGCCCCGCCGGACTGGCGGCGTTGCCCGCCGCGTACCGGCCGGGATGTTCCTTCACGTACCTCCGCATCGCCTGCGCCCCGGCGGTGAAGGCCTCGCTACCGGCCCGGCCTTGTGTCGCATCCCGAATGCTGTCGGCGAGTTCGTTCGCGGCCTGGACGGCGATGCGGTGGACGAGGTCGGCTTGACTGGTGACGTGCTTGTAGAGCGAAGGAGTTTTGACTCCGAGCCGCTCGGCAACCAGGCCCATGCTGAGCTGCGCGAACCCGACCTCGTCGGCCAGCGCGGCCCCGGCGTCGGTGACGATGGCCGGGGTGAGTCCGGCCCTAGGCACGAGTCAGCGTCTTGCCCAGGAACGGCAGGGTCAGCGCGACGACCTCATCCGGCATCTGGACGTGCGGGTAGTGCCCGGCCCCTTCGATGACCGCCAGTTCACCAAGACCGTGGGGCAGGTCGGCGATGATCTTCTCGCCTTCGGCGCGAGGGTCGGCCCAGTCGGGGTCGGCGCTGCCCTCGATGATCAGGACCAGGCACTTGACGTTGCGCAGCTGCTCACCGGCGTCGGCCGGGCTGGTCTTGCACATCGCCTGCAGCACCTTCATCCGGCCGGGCTCATTCAGCTTCGCCTCGATCCGGGCCAGCTCGCCGTCCCAGTCGGCCGGCTTGGCCGGCAGCGCCAGGTCGAGGTACTTCGTCCAGTTCGCGAGTTTTCCGCGCATGATGACCAAGGCCATCTGGGTGTAACCGGATCGGAAGCGCTTCACCCGCACCAGCCCGCCGAGGTCGAAGGGCTGCGCGCGGGTGAACGGCGCCAGCTCGATCACCCCGGCGATCACGTCCGGCGCGGTGGCGGCCGCGATGGTCGCGGCGCCCCCACTGATCGATTGGCCGATGATCACGGCCGGACCACCAAGACGACGGACGAGGGCGACCAGGTCGCCGGCGATGTCAGTGCGGCTGTAGCCGTCCCAGCCCAGGCTCGAGTCACCGCAACCGCGGATATCGACGTTGGCGACCTGGTAACCCTCCGCAGCCAAGGCCGGGGCGAGGAACCGGTAGGAGTGGCGGCTGTCGCCGATACCGTGCGCCAGGACGACGAGGGGCCCCTGTCCGGCCACGTCATAGGCGATGGTGTTGCCGGCGATGCTCAGGTACTCGGTCAAGATGCGCTCCAGTGGACTGGCTAATGTCGATAGCCTCAAGCTAGCGGTGTTAGCCAACCGCGTCAATGGGCCTTGCCGACTCGGCCCGCGGCTCTTTCCGGGGTTGTGTGGCTGGCCCGGTATCTGACCGAGGGACGGCGAGCTGCTGGACCAGGTCGCCGATGGTCCTGAAGGAGCGCGCGTGCGGAAACTGCGGCCGTCGTTCACCCCGCCCGATCTGACGGCGCGAACCAGCTATGAACCGGGTGCACTGGCGCACACCGCGCCTAGCGGTACGGTGCGCGCCATGGACTCCCGGAACACGCAGATTCTCGACGAATTCCAGGGTCAAGCCCTCGCGCAGGGTATCCCGGCCGCGGAGGTGGAAAAGTGGATGGAACTCGTCCGCCCGTTCGCGTCCCTGACCGCGGACGGGGACGGTCCGGTCGTCGGCCGGTTCGGTGGACCGATCATGCTTCCCGCCGACGCCGCGGAACCCTGGTCCCCCTTGGTCGCCACCATCGACTGCGCCGCCCTGCCCGAGGAAGCGACGGACGTCCCACTGCCGCCCGACGGCAAGCTGCTGCTCTTCGGGTATCCGGACCACGAGGAAAGCGGCAGCGCCGTGTACGTTCCGGAAGGTACCGCGGTCGAAGAACACCGCCCGGCGAGCTGGCTCAGCGACGACGTGCACGAGGACACCGCCGAGGTTCTCCGAGAATATCCCCAAGGCGACATCCACCTGTCCCTTGGCGTGTGCCTCCCCACCGATGGACGCATCCCGGTCCCGCCGCCCGCGTACCTCGCACCGATGCCCGGACATCCGCACGGCGAGGCACTGGCCGAGCTGTGGAAAGACCTGTGGGACTACCCGACCTTGATGCTGGGTGGGCACGGCAGGAGCCATGACTTCAACCCGGTCCACGAGGCCGCTCGCCAGGCCGCCTTCTCGGAAGAATCCCAGCATCCGCACGATCCCGACGCGGTGCCGTCCAACGAAGAGGACTGGGTCCTGCTGGCCCAGTGCACCATCGACCGGGCGCCGGGCGCCGACATCTTCTGGATGATCCGACGGGAGGACCTGGGCGAGCGGCGTCTCGACCGCGTTCGGGTCCTCGTGGACTACAACCCTTGAGCGCCGGTGATCACCCCCGCCGGCCGTGGTCTCACGAAGTCGTCAGCGGCCGAGGTGGGCCACGGTCAAGTTCGGGTCCTCGGCGGTCACGTACGCCGCGCTGAGCACGTAGACGGTGTCGCCCCGCACGGCGACCGACGTGGGATTCTGCAAGCCATCCGCCGCGGTCAACACGGTCGAGTGACTGCCGTCGGGCTGGACGAGCACGACTTCGTTCGGCGCATCGAGCGTCGCGAGGAGCTGGTTTCCGTTGCCGGTGAAGGCGAAGTCGTCGATTCCGGTCAGTCCAGCCGCCACGGTCCGCGTCTCGCCGGCGCTGCCGTTCCGCCGGATCGGGATACGCAGGACGGTGCCTTTGTCGAGGTTGGTAGCCCAGACCGACCCGTCGCGCAGTTGCAGCCCGTTCACACCGAGGAAGCCCTCAGCCGCCAGCTCAGGAGCCGTCGACCAAGCAGTGGGTATTCCACCGGTCCTGGGTACCCGCCAGATGGTGCCCAGGACCGAATCGGAGACGTAAAGCAGGCCGGTGATCGGATCGAGCGCCAATCCGTTGGGCAGGCCGTTGGCCGGCAGTGCGGCGATCCGTTCGGGAAGGCCGCCGGGGCGCAGGCGCCACACACCCGTCAGATCGGATGTGCCGGTGGCGTAGAGGAAGTACAGGGTGCCGTCCGCCGCGCGGGTGATCCCGACGGTCAGCGGGAAACCCAGGGCGGGGGTGTGGACTCCACCATCAGCGGGCTGGGGCAGGGTGGCCAGCACGCGAACCGCGCCCCGCGGAGACACTTCCGCGATCTGGCGGCCCTTGGCGAAGGTGACCGCCAAAGCACCGCCAGGAGCCAAAGCGACGTTCTCCGGTGTCTGGCCTGCGGCCAGATCGAAGTGCACGGCGATCCTCGCGCCGCACAACGGCGCCGACGCGGCCGAAGCCGGAGTAAGGCTCATAGCGGTCATTGCCGCCGCGGCAACTACTGTCGACAACACAGCCGACTTGGACAGCTTCTTGTACATGGTTCCTTCACTGTTCTCAGGACACGCGTCAGCGACCTGCTGACGCGCAGGTGTGCGAAACCCGGACCGGGTGGCCCGGTGTGAGAGGTCAGACTGTCTGGTCCTTCCGCAACGGGGACGGCGACAGAACGGTGACGTGGTCGATGGCCTGGCTGAGCAGAGTCAGCGCGGTCCGCGAAGGCGAGCCTGGCTCTGTCGTCGCGACCACGACGGTGGGACCGGGGCCGCTGCTCAAGGTCTGCTGCAGGACGGTGAGCGTCCCGACCAGCGGATGTCGCATCTCGTAGCCGGCGACAGCGCACGCCTTGACCCGGTGATCGGCCCACATGGCGGCGAACTCGGCACTCTTCGAGGTGAGCTCCCCCAGCAGCGCGTACAACGCGGCGTCTTCCGGCTGCCCTCCCGCCACCAACCGCAGGTTCCCGACCACCGCTCGCGCCTTGCCCGGCCAGTCCGTGTAGAGCTCACGGGTGTGGCTGTCCAGGAAGACCAGCCGGGCCATGTTCGGGCGCCCCGCCGGCGTCGTCGGAGCGCCGAAGTCCAGGTGACCGGCGAACAGGGCGTGCCCCAACCGGTTCCAGGCCAGCACGTCCGCGCGGCGGCCCAGCACGATCGCGGGTACGTCTGCCAGTGCTGCCAGCAGCTGACCGGCTGCCACGGTGACGCTCTCTTGCGCCGGCCTGAAGTCCCGAGGACGGCGCCGGTCCACTTTGGCCAGGTCGTGCAGGTGCCGCCGCTCGGACTCATTCAGCCGCAGCGCCACGGCGAGCGCGTCGAGGACTTCAGCGGAGGCACTCGACGACTGTCCCTGCTCCAGCCGCGTGTAGTAGGACGCGCTCACCCCGGCGAGCAGCGCCAGCTCCTCGCGCCGGAGCCCCGGCACCCGTCGCCGTTCGCCGTACGTGAGGATCCCGACGTCCTCCGGCTGCAGCTGCGATCGCCGGGCCTTGAGGAAGTCCCCGAGCTGTGGCTTTCCGGTCATGGATCCAGTATCGACCGACGGCTCCGCTCTCTGCCTGCCCCAGCCGGGGATACGCAGCGACGGGGGCTGGTGGGCCGCCGGCTCCGCCGGTGAGCCGGCGCTGTGGCCACCACAGATGAACGCGACCGCCTCGAAGAGCTCGGCGCGGCCGATTTCGCCTTCACCAGGAGCGCGTGGGTCGACGCCACGCCCACCTTCGTCTACGAGCTGGTCAGCGATGTCTCCGCGGTCAGCCGCTGGAGCCCCACCGCCGGCAGGGTCTGCTACGACGACGGCGCAGGCCCGCTCCTGCGCCTCGACCCGGTGCTGGGGAAGAATCTCACCGACTTGGAGGCTTGGTCGAGGAGATGCTGCGTTTCCTCACCATCGCGCACCTCGGCCGTCGCCGCACCGCACTGGAAGACATCGAGATCACCGGGCAGGCCATCCGCAAGGGCGAAGGCGTCATCATGGTCGGTGAACTCGCCAACCGGGACCCTGCCGTCTTCCCCGACCCGGACCGGCTCGACATCACCCGCGACGCCCGCCGGCACCAGGGCGTTCGGTGCCGGCACCCACCACTGCATCGGCCGGCCACTGGCCCACCCTCAAGTTCGCTGCCGACCTGCAGCTTGACTTGAACACCCACACATCGGATATCGCCCGTGCTCAGGTAGCCGTCGCGGTCACTGTCCACCTGCCATCACCCTGACGCCCGGGTCTATCCCGTGATCGGTGTTTCCGGCGTTGTTGATCAGTAGGTCTCGGCTCCCGGCCAGCGGTCACCGAACGTGATGGCGAACGCGTTGATCACCGGCTTCCACCGCATCGTCCATCGGGCGCGGCCTGTGCCGGTCGGGTCCAGGCTGCGGGTCACAAGGTACAGGCACTTCATCGCGGACTGCTCGGTCGGGAAATGCCCGCGTGCGCGAACCGCCCGCCGGTAGCGGGCGTTCAGCGACTCGATCGCGTTCGTGGAGCAGATCATCGTCCTGATCTCGACGTCGTAGTCGAGGAACGGCGTGAACTCGTTCCAAGCGTTGCGCCACAAACGAATTACCGCTCCATGCTTCGCGCCCCATTTCTCTTCGAATTCGTCGAGAGCTGCCGCGGCGGCGTCCGGACTGGGCGCAGTGTAGATGGGTTTGATGTCGCGTTTCACCGCCTCCCAGTCCCGGCGAGACACGAGTCGAAAGGTGTTGCGGATCAGATGTACGATGCAGGTCTGAACAATAGTTTGCGGCCACACGTTCGTCACGACGTCGGGCAGGCCTTTGAGGCCATCGCAGACGAGGAAGAACACGTCCCGGATACCGCGGTTCTTCAGGTCGATCAGCACGCTCATCCAGAACTTCGCACCCTCGCCGCCGGTGCCCATCCACAGGCCCAGGACGTCCTTGTGACCGTCCACGGTGACGCCGATGGCGGCGTAGACAGGCCGGTTGGCGACCTGCCCGTCGCGGACCTTCACGTGGATAGCGTCGATGAACACGGCGACGTACGCCGGGTCGAGCGGGCGGTTAGCCCAGTCATTCATTTCGGCGATGACCTTGTCGGTGATCCGCGAGATCGTCTCCTTGCTGACCGATGATCCGTAGATCTCGGCGAAATGCGCGGAGATTTCGCCAGTCGTCATTCCTTTCGCGTACAACGACAGGACAATCTCGTCCACCTCGGCCAGTCGGCGTTGCCGCTTCTTCACGATCTGCGGTTCGAACGTGCTCTCCCGGTCCCGCGGCACGTCGATACCGACCTCGCCCGCGGCGTCCGAGATCACCGTTTTCGGGCGGGTGCCGTTGCGCACATTCGTCGACTTCCGGACCGGGTCGGCCTGGTTCTTCTCATGCCCGAGGTGCTCGGTCATCTCCTCGTTGAGCGCGGTTTCCAGCACGTTCTTGGTGAACAGCTTCAGCAGGCCGTCCGGGCCGGTCAACGCCAGCCCGCGGGCCTTGGCCTCGGCCACCATCGCCGCCGCGGCGGCCTGCTCCGGCGACAGCTCACGCGCCGGCTTGGACTCACTCTTGCGTGGACTCACAAGGTCCGATGTCATCACTCACAGTGCCCATCCCGCCGGACCTCAGCCCGGCGTGTCGGGCCAGAAACACCGATCTTGGAACAGTCCCTGACGCCCGGGTGTCATCGTGAAAGCGCATCCTGAACCCGAGCCGACGGCGAGTCGATATCACGAACAACAGGAGAAAAATGGGAAGGAGCACAGTAATGCGGAATTGCTTCCACGATGGCGCGGTGAGCCGTTTCAGCGGGAACGGCGGACGAGGCAGACTCGGTCTGTCCATCACCCGCAAGGCCGGCGTGGTACTGGCGATCGTGTCCGGTGAGATCGACCTCGCCACGGCACGAGCTTTCGCCCAGCACCTCGAATCGACCCTCGCCGGTCCGCCGAGCGCGGTGATCGCCGATCTCGACGAAGTCGCGTTCCTCTCCTCCTCCGGGCTCGCGGCACTCCAGATCTTCGCCCACGCAGCGAACTCCGCGGGCGTCGCGTTCTGCCTCGTCTGTGGCCAGCGCACGGTGCTTCGGCACCTCCAGCTGACTGCCCTCGACCGCGACATGACCATCAAGCCCACCATCGCCGACGCCCGCACCTGGCTCTCCGGCAAACCGACGCCGGACCGTTGAGCAGAAACGCCTCCGTCACCGGATCGGCCTCTGGCCGCCCCACTGGGGGGCTGAAGGTCCGCGTCGCCATCTGAGTTTGCGTGCACTCGCTCCCTCGGAAGCGCACCGCAGCGCAGCGGCCGTTCTTGAGCCGGACGAACATCTGGGATCCCTCGTCTTCGAGCGAAGCCCGCTGACAGAGCAAGATCCGTTCGCCGCGCTTGATCTTGTATTGCAGAGAACTGATCAGCGCGAAGTCACGTTCGGTGAGCCTGGCCAGGTCGAGCAGCCGATTCTGCGGCGCGTAGAGCACCAAGGTCGACATCCGACGCCTCCCCGACGGCTGCCCACGGACAAAGGCCGACCACTTACAGGGCAACACGGATGGTACGAGTGGCAATGCCGGCGCAGTTGACGGGGCAACAGGCGCGTCAGTGCCGACAAGATCGCACGATCCGGCCACGAGGGCCGTGGTCGGCCGACCTGGCGGTGCAGGACCGACAGCTCATGGCCCAGCACCATGATCAAATACGTCAGCCGAAACAACACAGCCGGTGAGCATCGCATGGCCGCCGCGACGGCAAACGGCACGTCAGCGAACCAAGGTCGAGTTGTGGCACGGTACAGGCGTTTCACTCAGGTTTCCGAAGCACCGTCAGGGCCGTGCGAGGGCGCCCTTCCCAGGTCGCGCCATCGGCGCTGGGTCATCGAGCCCAGCACTGCCGCCACGAGGATGGCTCCGGCCACCGGGAAGAAGGGCGCCGGCCCGAGCCTGTCGACCAGCAGGGCGCCGAACGCGGCCGAAATCGGGAAGATGCCGAACCCGGCCAGCAACAGGAGGCCCATGACGCGACCGAGGAGGTCCGGTGGAGCCCAGCGCTGCAACGCGGTGATCATGATGATGTTGGCGAGGGCGTTGCACAGGCCGTAACCGAACAGTGCGAGACCCGCCGTGACCGCGCCGCCCAGGTAGGGGGCGAGGCCGATCATGAGTGCCTGCATCAGGCACGCGGCGGAGCAGAGCACAGCAGGCCGCCGAGGCCGGCTCAGCCGGGCTGCGACCACGGTGCCCAGCAGGGCGCCCGCTCCCAGCGCCGCGAGCAGGGCACCGTAGCCGCCCGCGCCGGTGTTCAGGGGGCCGTGCGCCAGCGCCGGTACGGCTACCTCGCTGAGCCCCCCGGAGCCCACGGAGCCGGCCAGCGTAATCGCCAAGACCACCAGCAATGTCGGCTCCCTGAGCAACAGCCGGCGCAACGTCGGCTTCCCCGCGACGGTGTGCCGGCGAGGCACAGCCGGAGTCGAAGCAGACCGGATGCCGGCCAGCGAGAGTGCCGAGAGCGCGAACGTCACCGCGTCGACCGCGAACGCGGCTCCTACGCCGAGCCATGGTACGACGACACTGCCGAGCACCGGTCCGATCAGCAAGGAGAGCTGGGTGCCGCTGTAGCTGAGCGCGTTTCCGGCCTGCAGTTCCTTGTCCGGCAACAGCTTTGGCACGATCACGAACGAACCGGGGAGGAACAGGCCTTCGCCGGCGCCGAGCACCACCGCGACGGGCACCAGGAACTCGGCCCGCGCCGGGCCGAGCAGGGCCGCGACGGCGAGCGCGGCCGCAGCGACCGTGCGGACGATGTCCGACACCATCATCACGGTCCACGGGCGCCATCGGTCACTCGCCAGGCCGCCGAACGCCATCAGCGCGGTACGGGGCAGACCATAGGCGACCAACGTCGTTCCGAGCAGCAGAGTCCCGCCGGGCTCGGCCAGCACGTACCACGGCAGCGCGACGGCATAGCAGGCATCGCCGATGTTAGAGGCGAGTTGCCCGGACATCAGGTACCGGAAGCCGCGATGGCGCAGCGGTGCCAGGCCACGCCGTCGATTTCGACGGCCTGGGCCGGAATGGCGGTTTGAAGCAGGATTCTGCCGCTCGACTCGATGTCGCCACATCACTTCCGACCTTCTCCGGATTCGGCGGGAATACGGCTCGAGTGACCCCGACCGCGGAGGCGGCAAAGCGCTGAATATGAAGCGCTTTCACATGCGCGCCGCTCGACGCAACAAGACAGTTCTACCACCGACGGGCAACGCTTCGCCATCGGCGATTCGCCGACCCCGGACTGGCGTCGATCCACGGAAACACCGCCACCCGGCGGGTTCCGGCAGCCGATGCGTGGCGAGAACGCCGAATTATTCCATTTCGGCAAGACGGGAAATCGACGGTGAACCGGCCCGGTTCGCGTGCCAGACTATCGGCCGCCGTCCGTCCGCGCTCGCCGCTTCGGGCGGCCGGGGAGCTTTGGTCAAAGTTTCTTGCCCATATCACTCGGCAGGGTTTCCCCGAGGACCCCGGGTCGGGGACGCTCGGTCGAGTGCCTGCCACCTTCGACACGGTCGTTGCGCGGCAGGGAATTGCGATCAAACTGTCAAACGGACTGGAGTGCAGATGGGCACGGCTATCCGGCATCAGCCGATCGCGGTGGTCGGTATCGGCTGCCGATTCCCCGGCGGCGTCACCGGTCCTGACAGCTTCTGGGAACTACTGACCGGCGGGGTGGACGCGGTCGGGCCGATGCCACCGGGCCGGTGGGACGTAGAGCGGCTGTTCACCGCCGATCATCGGGTGCCGGGCCGGACCACTCTGCGCGAGGGCGGGTTCCTCGAGCGGGTGGACGCTTTCGACGCCGGCTTCTTCGGCTTCTCCCGCCGGGTCGCCGATCAGCTCGACCCGCAGCAGCGGCTGCTGCTCGAGATCGCTCTGGAGACCTGCGAAGACGCCGGCGTCCCGATGGAGCAACTCGCCGGCGGCCGCACCGGGGTGTTCGTCGGCGCGAGCAGCCAGGACTACGCTCAGATCCAGACCGCGCCGGGCGAGGGCGAGGCCATGGGCGCGCACGCCGCGACCGGCATGTCGACCAGCCTGCTCGCCAACCGGGTGTCCCACGCCTTCGACCTGCGTGGCCCCAGCATGGTGATCGACACGGCCTGTTCCTCGGCCCTGGTCGCGGTGCACGCGGCCTGCCAGAGCATCTGGACGGGCGAAGTCGACGCCGCGCTGACCGGCGGGGTCAACCTCATCCTCACGCCCGGCTTCGGGATTGCGTTGAGCCAGGCGGGCATGCTCGCCGCCGACGGCCGGTGCAAGGCGTTCTCGGCCGCGGCCGACGGCTTCGGCCGCGGCGAAGGCGGCGGACTGGTCCTGCTCCGGCCGCTCGTGGACGCCTTGCGCGACGAGGACCGCGTCTACGCCGTCATCCGCGGCACCGCCGTCAACCAGGATGGGCACACCCCCGGTATATCAGTGCCGAGCGGTTCTGCCCAGCAGGCCAACCTGCATGCGGCGCTGCGCGTGGCCGGAGCCGCACCCGGCGAAGTCGGATACGTCGAGGCGCACGGCACCGGCACTCCGGTAGGTGACCCGATCGAGGCCGCCGCGCTGGCCGGAGTGCTCGGCGCCGGCCGGGCGGCCGACCGGCCGCTGCTGGTCGGCTCGGTCAAGACGAACATCGGCCACCTCGAAGCGGCGGCCGGGGTGGCCGGCCTCATCAAGGCGGTGCTCGCGGTCGGTCATCACCAGGTACCGGCCAACCTGCACTTCGACGAGCCGAACCCCGAAATCGACTTCACCGGCCTCGGCCTGCGCGTGCCGACCGCGCTGACCCCGTGGCCGGCGCACCTGCCGACCGCGGTGGCCAGCGTCAACTCGTTCGGCTTCGGTGGCACCAACGCCAACGTGGTCCTGGCCGAGGCGCCGCCGGTCGCCGAGCCGGTCCTGCGCGTGCGCGAAGTCGCCGCTGTGCAGGCACAGCTCGCCGAGGTTCTGGTTCGCGTAGCCGACGCAGTGGTCGTCGCCGAGGC
>NZ_JBEZYB010000076.1:0-35655 GCF_040638285.1 Amycolatopsis sp. NPDC026612 | reverse complement strand
GCCACACCGACTGCGTGAAGGCGACCGCGAAACCGATCGCGTTCCGGCCCCAATCACGCGAGTTCCGGCTTAAATCACGTGGGATCCGGGTTGGATCACGCGAGATCCGGGTCCGGTGCGGTGTCCTCCATCAGCCAGAGCACCCCGGCCGGGGGCAGCTGGAGGACCGCTGACGCCGGCTGGCCGTGCCAAGGTTCCTCCGTTGCCTCCACCGCGCCCATGTTGCCGACTCCGGAGCCGCCGTAGGCCTCGGCGTCGGTGTTGACCACCTCGCGCCAGACGCCCGCCGCCGGCAGGCCGACCCGGTAGTCGTGGTGCGGGACGCCCGCGAAGTTGGCCACGCAGGCCAGCCGCGAGCCGTCGGCGCCGATGCGGAGGAAGCTCAGCACGTTGCCGCTCGAGTCGTTCGCGTCGATCCAGCGGAAGCCGTCCGGCGAAGTGTCTTGGCTGTACAACGCCGGCGAGGACCGGTAGACCGTGTTCAGGGACCGCAGCAGCTCCCACACGCCGAGGTGCAGCGGCTCGTCGAGGAGGTGCCAGTCCAGCGACTTCGACTCCGACCACTCCCCCGGCTGGCCGAACTCGCCGCCCATGAACAGCAGCTGCTTGCCCGGGTGCGCCCACATGAACGCCAGCAGCGAACGCAGGCCCGCCGCCTTGTTCCAGGCGTCGCCCGGCATCCGGCCCCACAGGGATCCCTTGCCGTGCACCACTTCGTCGTGCGACAGCGGCAGCACGAAGTTCTCGCTCCACGCGTAAACCAGCGAGAAGGTCATCTCGTTGTGGTGGTACGCGCGGTGGATCGGCTCGTGGGACAGGTACCGGAGCGTGTCGTGCATCCAGCCCATGTTCCACTTGAAGCCGAACCCGAGGCCGCCCAGGTGCGTCGGGCGCGTGACGCCCGGCCAGGCCGTCGACTCCTCGGCGATCATCACCGTCCCGGGGTGTCGCTTGTAGACGGTCGCGTTCAGCTCCTGCAGGAACCGCACCGCATCGAGGTTTTCGCGGCCGCCGTACTGGTTCGGCAGCCACTCCCCTTCCTTGCGGGAGTAGTCGAGGTAGAGCATCGAGGCGACGGCGTCGACGCGCAGGCCGTCGAGGTGGAACTCCTCGATCCAGTACAGCGCGTTGGCGACCAGGAAGTTGCGGACCTCGTTGCGGCCGAAGTCGAACACGAGCGTGCCCCAGTCGGGCTGCTCGCCGCGGCGCGGGTCCGCGTGCTCGTAGAGCGCGGTGCCGTCGAACTTGGCCAGCGCCCAGGCGTCACGCGGGAAGTGCGCGGGCACCCAGTCCACCAGCACGCCGATGCCCCGCTGGTGCAGGCGGTCGACGAAGTAGCGGAAGTCGTCCGGCGAGCCGAAGCGGGACGTCGGCGCGTAGTACGACGTCACCTGGTAGCCCCACGAGCCACCGAACGGGTGCTCCGAGACCGGCAGCAGCTCCACGTGCGTGAAACCGGTTTCGACGAGGTAGTCGCCCAGCTGGTCGGCCAGTTCCCGGTAGTCCAGGCCTGGCCGCCACGAGCCCAGGTGCACCTCGTAGACGCTCATCGGCGCCGCGGCCCACTGGGTCGCCTCCCGCTGCGCGATCCAGTCGTCGTCTTCCCACTGGTGGGCCGAGCGGGTGACGACCGACGCCGTCGCCGGCGGCTGCTCGGTGCCGAACGCCATCGGGTCGGCCTTTTCGTGCCAGTTCCCGTCGGCGCCGAGGATCCGGAACTTGTAGCAGGTGCCGGCGCCGACGCCGGGCACGAACAGCTCCCAGACGCCGGACGAGCCGAGCGAGCGCATCGGGTGCCCGCGCCCGTCCCAGGCGTTGAAGTCGCCGATCACGCGGATGCCGCGGGCGTTCGGCGCCCAGACCGCGAACGACGTCCCCTCGACGACCCCGTTCGGCGTCTCGTACGACCGCAGGTGCGCGCCGAGCACCTCCCAGAGCCGCTCGTGCCGGCCCTCGCCGATCAGGTGCAGGTCCAGCTCGCCCACCGTGGGCAGCCAGCGGTAGGGGTCGTCGGCGGTCGTGGTGTGCCCGTCGTACTCGACCTCGAGCCGGTAGTCGCCGGGGTGCTCGGGCACGGCGACGGCGAACAGCGCGTCGATCACCGGCTCCATGGGGTACCGGTGCTCGCCCACGCACAGCGTGACGGCTTTCGCCCCGGGCACCAGCGCCCGGGCCGCGAAGCCCTTGCCCACGGCGTGCACGCCCAGCACCGAGTGCGGGTCGTGGTGGGAGCCGCCGAGCAGCCGGTCGATGTCCGCGGCCGGCGGGGCCGCGGCCGGGAGGCCTTCGGGAGCCGCGTTCACGGTGTGATCCCTCCGCTAGTGATCCGGGCGATCGAGGCGAGCGGCACGCCCAGCCAGTCCGGCCGGTTCGCGTGCTCGTAGCCCACCTCGTAGACCGCCTTGTCCAGTTCGAAGGCGCGCAGCAGCTCGCCCTGGTCGCGCGGGTCCGCCGCGACCGCGGCGTACCCCTCGCAGAACGCCGCCCGGTTGCGGTCCGACCACTCCAGCGCCCGCTCGGCGAGCGCCGGGTCGTCCGGCTGGCCGACCAGCATCTGCTGGGCCGCGTAGTCGAACGACCTCAGCATGCCCGCGACGTCGCGCAACGGCGAGCGGAGCGCGTGGCGTTCCTCCACCGGGGCCGCCGGCTCGCCCTCGAAGTCGATCAGCAGCCAGCCGCCGACCGTCCGCAGCACCTGGCCGAGGTGGAGGTCGCCGTGGATGTACTGCATGGTGACCGAGTCGTGGGGCAGCGTGCGCAGCTTCTCGAAGGCCACCTGCAGCCCCGTGGCGTGCGCGGCCAGTTCGGGCACCCGCCCGGTGATCGTGTCGAGCCGGTCGAGCATCGCGTTCGCCGAGCGTTCCAGCTCGTCGCTGTCGACCGGCTCGGTGCCGAGCGCCTCGGCGAGGTCCGCGTGCACCTCGGCGACGGCGCGCCCGAGCCGCTCGGCCTCGCCGGCGAAGTCGCCGCCGACCTCCTCGGGATGCAGTTCGGGCGCGGCCATCAGGTCGCGGACGCTGGTGGTGGCCATCGCCCAGCCGTCGACCGCGTCCGAGACGAACTGCTGGAGCATGCCGACCGTGGTCGGCTCGCCGTCCAGGTCGCCGGTGATCGACCCGAGCACCGGCGCGATGTGCTTGCTGCCGACGCCCTGCAGGGCCCGGTGCAGCAGCAGGTCCTTGTTCTTGCCCGGCGTCAGCTTCCGGAACAGCTTGAGGATGTACTGCCCGCCGTAGACCAGGGACGTGTTGCTCTGCTCCGACGTGATCGGCCGGGCCCGCAGGCCGGTGTCCAGCTCCACGCCGGGCTCGTGCTCGAAGATCAGCGACCCGACCCGCTCCTCGCGGGCCATCAGGTCCAGCAGCACTCCGGTGACGTCCAGGTCACCGGACGCCTCGTAGGCGTTGAGGTCGCCGACGGCCCCGATCCAGCTGGTCGACGCGATCTCCGGCGGGTGTGTCCGCCGGCCCACGAGCAGCTGGTAGGGCTCGCGGCGGTCGTCCTGGGCGATCTCCACGACCACGTGCAGCAGCTGCGGGTCGCCTTCGACCAGCTCGGTCACGCCGAGCCGGCGGATGCCGGTCACCGGCCGGTCCTTGCCGGCGAACCAGCGCTGCTCCGGCAGCCAGCGCCTCAGGTCCTCGGTCAGGTCGTCGACCAGCTCGCGCGGGTCGGACAAGGGACTCACCTCGCTTCGCCTTCGTCTCCCGAGCTCGTCAGCTGGAACCAGTAGAAGCCGTGCCCCGGCAGCGTCAGCAGGTACGACAGGTCCCCGATGCTGGGGAACTGCACGCCACCGGTGAGTTCCACCGGCGTGCACCCGCGGTGCGCGGACAGATCCAGCTCCACCGGCTGCGGGAACCGGGAGAGGTTGTTGACGCAGAGCACGACGTCTTCGCCGCCGTCCGGCCGCCGCCATTGGCGCTTGTAGGCCAGCACGCTCGGGTTGGACCCGCCGAGGTCGATGAACTCGCCCTCGGCGAACGCGTGGTGCTGCTTGCGCACCTCGATCATCCGGCGGGTCCAGTTGAGCAGTGACGAACTGTTGTTCGACTGCGCCTCGACGTTCAGGCCCTGGTAGCCGTACACCGGGTCCATGATCACCGGCAGGTAGATGCGGCCCGGGTCGCACGAGGAGAACCCGGCGTTGCGGTCCGGGGTCCACTGCATGGGGGTGCGCACCGCGTCGCGGTCTCCGAGCCAGATGTTGTCTCCCATGCCGATCTCGTCACCGTAGTACAGAACGGGCGATCCCGGCAGGGACAGGAGCATCGCGGTGAACAGCTCCTGCTGGTTGCGGTCGTTGTCCAGCAGCGGCGCCAGCCTGCGGCGGATGCCGATGTTGGCCTTCATGCGCGGGTCCTTGGCGTACTCCGCGTACATGTAGTCGCGTTCCTCGTCGGTGACCATCTCGAGGGTCAGCTCGTCGTGGTTGCGCAGGAAGATGCCCCACTGGGTGCCACTGGGGATCTCCGGGGTCTGGGTCATGATCTCCGAGATCGGGAACCGCGACTCGCGCCGCACCGCCATGAAGATCCGCGGCATCAGCGGGAAGTGGAACGCCATGTGGCACTCGTCGCCGCCGACCGCCGGGTCGCCGAAGTACTCGACGACGTCCGAAGGCCACTGGTTCGCTTCGGCCAGCAGGATCCGGCCGGGGTACTCGTCGTCGACGACCTTGCGGCAGCGCTTGAGGAACTCGTGCGTGCGCGGCAGGTTCTCGCAGTTGGTGCCCTCCTGCTCGAACAGGTACGGCACGGCGTCCAGGCGGAACCCGTCGATGCCCAGGTCCAGCCAGAACCGCAGGGTGTCGATCATCGCGTTCTGGACGTCGACGTTCTCGAAGTTCAGGTCGGGCTGGTGGGAGAAGAACCGGTGCCAGTAGAACTGGCCGCGCACCGGGTCGTAGGTCCAGTTCGACGTCTCGGTGTCGACGAAGATGATCCGCGCGTCGGCGTAGCGGGAGTCGTCGTCGCTCCACACGTAGTAGTCGCCGTACGGGCCGTCGGGGTCGCTGCGGGACTGCTGGAACCACGGGTGCGCGTCCGAGGTGTGGTTGAGCACCAGGTCGGTGATCACCCGGATGCCGCGCCGGTGCGCTTCGTTGAGCAGGAACACGAAGTCTTCGACACTGCCGAACTCCGGCAGCACCGCGCGGAAGTCGCTGATGTCGTACCCGCCGTCGCGCAGCGGCGAGGCGTAGAACGGCGGCAGCCACAGGCAGTCGATGCCGAGCCAGGCCAGGTAGTCCAATCTCCCGGCCAGGCCGCGCAGGTCACCGGTGCCGTCGCCGTTGGAATCGGCGAACGCACGCACCAGCACTTCGTAGAACACCGCGCCCTTGAACCACTCCGGGTTGCTCGGCGCCTGCTGCGCCGACCGGAAGTCCCCGGCCTGCGGTTCCACGAGCATGCCGTCCGCGGTCATCGCCTCGCCGGTGTGCGGCACACCGTCCAGCCCCAGTGCCGCGTCGGGCCGGGCCTCGTCCGCCATGTACTCCACCTCAGTTTCTCGCTTCGCCGTCCTTCCCGTCCCGTCTTCGTCAGCCGGCCAGACGGCGTCTCACCGACACCATGTGCGCCACCGCCCGCCAGGGTTCGAGCCGGACGAAGTTCGCCGGGCCCCAGTCCCAGGTGTCGCCGGTGACCTCGTCGTGGGCGATCAGCCGCTCGTGGGCTTCGAACCCGAGCGCCCCGGTGTCGAGCCACAACGTGCCCTCCTGGGGCCCGTACGGGTCGAGGGTGACCACCGTGACGACGGTGTCGCCGGTGGCCGGGTCCTGTTTGGAGTAGGCCAGCAGCGCGTCGTTGTCGACGTGGTGGAAGTGCAGGGTGCGCATCTGCTGCAGGGCCGGGTGCGCGCGCCGGACGGCGTTCAGCTTCGCCAGCCACGGCTCCAGCGAACGGCCTTCGGCGAGCGCGCGCTCGAAGTCCCGCGGGCGCAGCTGGTACTTCTCGGAGTCGAGGTACTCCTCGCTGCCGTCGCGGACCGGGAGGTGCTCGAACAGCTCGTACCCCGAGTAGACGCCCCACGTCGGCGAGATCGTGGCGGCGAGCGCGGCCCGCAGCGCGAACATGCCGGGGCCGCCGCGCTGCAGCGACTCGTGGAGGATGTCCGGGGTGTTGACGAACAGGTTCGGCCGGCCCTCGTGCCAGTGCTCCCGCAGGTCGATGGCGAAGTCGATCAGCTCCTGCTTGGCGGTGCGCCAGGTGAAGTAGGTGTAGCTCTGGGTGAAGCCGAGCCGGGCCAGGCCCCACAGCCGCGCCGGGCGGGTGAACGCCTCGGCCAGGAACAGCACGTCCGGGTGGGCGTCCTTCACCGACTGGATCAGCCAGGCCCAGAAGTCCGGCGGCTTGGTGTGCGGGTTGTCGACCCGGAAGATCTTCACCCCGTGGTCGATCCAGACGGTGATGACCCGCAGCATCTCTTCGTAGACGGCCTTGGGGTCGTTGTCGAAGTTGATCGGGTAGATGTCCTGGTACTTCTTCGGCGGGTTCTCCGCGTACGCGATCGAGCCGTCCGGGCGGGTCGTGAAGAACTCGGGGTGCTTGAGCACCCACGGGTGGTCGGGCGCGGCCTGCAGCGCGAAGTCCAGCGCCACCTCCATGCCGAGCTCGGCGGCCCGCGCGACGAACGCGTCGAAGTCGTCGAAGTCGCCGAGTTCGGGGTGGATGGCGTCGTGCCCGCCCTCGTCGGCGCCGATCGCCCACGGCGAGCCGACGTCTTCCGGCTTGGCGTCGAGGGTGTTGTTGGGTCCCTTGCGGTTGACTCGCCCGATCGGGTGAATCGGCGGGAGGTAGACGACGTCGAAGCCCATCTTCGCGACCCGGTCGAGGGCGTCCGCGGCGGTGGCGAAGGTGCCGTGCACCGGCTTGCCCTCGGCGTCGAGCCCGCCGGTGGAGCGGGGGAACAGCTCGTACCAGGAGCCGTACGCGGCGCGACGGCGGTCGACCCAGATCTTCTGCGGCTTGCCCTTGGTGATCAGCTCGCGCACCGGGAACTCGCGCATGAGCTGGCGGACCTCGGGCGAGAGCGCGGGTCCGACGCGCTCGGCGAGGCTGCGCTCTTCGTCG
This sequence comes from Amycolatopsis sp. NPDC026612, assembly GCF_040638285.1. Lineage (NCBI taxonomy): Bacteria > Bacillati > Actinomycetota > Actinomycetes > Pseudonocardiales > Pseudonocardiaceae > Amycolatopsis > Amycolatopsis sp. NPDC026612. The sequence goes on along the minus strand of NZ_JBEZYB010000076.1, from coordinate 28,582 downwards.
CGCAGAGCCTTCACCGCGCCGGTCAGGAGCGCTTTTTCCGCCCGGCGGTCGGGCCGGCGGGAGACGCGCTCGAGCAGCCGGGCGCCGTTCTCGATGTCGTTCGCGAGGTCCTCGGGCCCCTGCCCGGCGGCGACCTTCACCTCGACGGCGTGTTCCCACGTCGCCCAGGGATCGCTCCACGCGTCGATCCGGAACGTCCACAGACCGGTGGTGTCCGGGGCGATCACCGCGGCGAACTCGTCCGGGTGGTCGGGACCGCGCGGGACCATCCGCGTCTGGCGGGTCAGGCGGTCGTCCGGACCGCGCCAAGCAACGGTGGCCGCGACGGCGTCATGGCCTTCGCGCCAGACGGTCGCGAAGACCGGGATATGTTCCCCCACAACGGCTTTGGCCGGATACCGGCCGCAGCTCACGCTGGGGGAGACGTCGTCGATGCCGAGCCGGCCGGTCATGGGCAACGCCCTTCGATATGTCGGTTGGACGCAGACGGCGACAGTCTGCCTGACTCGATCAAGCGTCCACACGGCAGGGTTCTCTAGTGCTGTACCCAATCTGGATCAGCTGAAACGCTTTCTCCGCAACGAGTTCCGGCCAGGTGTCCGGCAGGTTACGTCCGCCCGTCACCCGGCCCGGCCCGCCGCCCGGCCGACACGCGGATCCGAAAGGCCGAAACCCGTACCCCAACGGACGACACGCGCACCCCCGTAGCTTTCACGTGAAAGCTACGGTCGGGTGTGGCGGGGGGTCAGTCAGTAGGGCTCGGGGTGGGGTTCGGCGGCCAGGCGGGGGGCGCGGAGCAGGAGGAGGGAGCGGGACTGGAGCGTCACCCGGCTCTTGGCTTCGAGCGCTCCCGGGTTGGCCGGGGTGCCGTCGGCGGTGCTGGTGTCGAGGGTCGGCTTGAACGTCTCGCCGTACTCGCGGCCCGGCAGGACCACCTCGGCCGGGGCGTCGCCGGCGTGCAGCCACAGCAGCCACGAGTGGTCGGGCACCAGCTCGCCCTCGCGGTTGCGCGCCTGGCTGTTCGAGCCGTCGATCCACATGCCGAGCGTGTGGCGGTCCGTGAACCAGTCGCTCTCGCCGAACTCCTCGCCGTCCGGGCGGAACCAGACGAGGTCCGGCTTGCCGGTGGGCGTCGTCCGGCCTTCGAAGAACTCCGGCTGCCGCAGCGCCGGGCTGTTGGCGCGCAGCCGGACGACCCGGCGGGCGAAGGCGAGCATGGCCTCGGCCTCGGTGTCGTCCGGTGTCCAATCGAACCACGACGTTTCGTCGTCGACGCAGTACGCGTTGTTGTTGCCGTGCTGGGTCCGCCAGAACTCGTCGCCCGCGGTGAGCATCGGGGTGCCGGTGGACAGCAGCAGCGTGGCGAACATGTTCCGCGCCTGCCGGGTCCGCAGCTCCCGGATCGCCGGGTCGGCCGTGTCGCCCTCGGCGCCGTGGTTCCACGAGCGGTTGTCGTTGGTGCCGTCGCGGTTGTCCTCGCCGTTGGCCTCGTTGTGCTTTTCGTTGTAGGACACCAGGTCCCGCAGCGTGAAGCCGTCGTGCGCGGTGACGAAGTTGATCGACTGCCACGGCCGCCGCAGGTTGTGGTCGTAGAGGTCCGACGAACCGGACAGCCGGTAGGCGAGGTCGCGCACGCCGGTCGCGCCGCGCCAGAAGTCGCGGATCGTGTCGCGGTAGCGGCCGTTCCACTCCGCCCACTGGGCGCCGAAGCCGCCGACGCGGTAGCCCTCGCCGGTGGCGTCCCACGGCTCGGCGATCAGCTTGCAGCGCGAGAGCACCGGGTCGGTGGTGATCGCGGTGAGCAGCGTCGACGCCGGGTCGAACGCGCCGCCGCGCGGCCGCCCGAGCGTGCTGGCGAGGTCGAACCGGAAGCCGTCGACGCCCATCTCCTGCGTCCAGTACCGCAGCGAGTCGGTCACCAGCCGCACCACGGTCGGCGAGCCCGCCTCCAGGGTGTTGCCGCAGCCGGTGATGTCGGCCATGTGGCCGCGGTCGGTGTGCAGGTAGTACACCGGCGCGTTCAGCCCGCGGAAGCTGAGCGTCGGCCCGTCCGGGCCGCCCTCGCAGGTGTGGTTGAACACGACGTCGAGGATCACCTCGATGCCCGCCGCGTGCAGCGCGGCCACCATCAGCCGGAACTCCTCGACCTCGTGGCCCGGTTCGCTGGCGTAGGCGGCGTGCGGGGCGAAGAAGCCGAGCGGCGAGTAGCCCCAGTAGTTGTGCTGGCCGGCCCGGATCAGCGACGGCTCGTCGAGGAACGAGTGCACCGGCAGCAGCTCGACCGAGGTGACGCCGAGGCGGGTCAGGTACTCGATCGCCACCGGGTGGGCCAGGCCGAGGTAGGTGCCGCGCAGCGCCTCCGGGATGAACGGGTGCCGCTGGGTGAAGCCCTTGACGTGCAGTTCGTAGACCACCGCCTCCTCGAACGGCACCTCCGGCTTGATCCCGGTGTCCGGGCCGCCCGGGGAGCTGACCACCGACAGCGGCACGCTGCCCAGGGAGTCCACAGTGGACATCGGCCCGCGCTCCGGGTCGCCGGTGAAGCCCTGGGCGGCGCGCAGGTCGGTGAGCCCGCCGGTGATCTGCCGGGCGTACGGGTCCAGGAGCAGCTTGTGCGGGTTGCACCGCAGGCCGCGGGCCGGGTCGTACGGGCCGTGGATCCGGTAGCCGTACCGCTGCCCCGGCGTCACCCCGGGGACCAGGCCGTGCCAGACGCCGAAGGTGCGTTCGGTGAGCGCGATCCGGCGTTCCGACCCGTCGGCGTCGATCAGGCACAGCTCGACGGCGTCCGCGACGGCGGACGTGATCGCGAACCGCACGCCGCCCGCCTCGGGGTGGGCTCCGAGCGGGAAGGGGCGGCCGGCGAGGACGTGGTCGGCGGAGGGTCGTGTGGCCATTCCTGAATCGTCCCAGATAAGCAGTGGTCCGTGCGCGTCATGCCAGGAGAGTTACCGCGAGGCAACCGCCGTCAGGGTGTCGTCTCGGCCAGTACGAAGGTGTCCGGGGGCAGGTGCGCGGCCCCACCGTCCACCGTGGCGTCTCCCCACGTGAGCAGCGACACGGTCGCCCCGAGCGGCAGCGTCACCGGGCCGGGCCCGAAGTTGACGGCCAGCCGCAGCCCGCCGCGGTGCAGCACGAGCCAGGACCCGTCCGGCGCGGAGTCGATGCGCAGGTCCGCGACCCACGGGTCGGCCAGTTCGGGCCGCTCGCGGCGCAGCCGGATCAACGCACGGTACAGCTCCAGCACCTCACCGTGACCGGGCCGCTCGACCTCGGCCCAGTCGAGCCGCGAACGGGCCACCGTGGCCGGGTCCATCGGGTCGGGCACGTCCGACTCGCCCCAGCCGTGCCGGGAGAACTCGCGACGGCGGCCCGTGCGGACGGCCTCGGCCAGCTCCGGGTCCGGGAAGGACGCGAAGAACTGCCACGGCGTGCTCGCCGCCCACTCCTCCCCCATGAACACCATCGGCGTGTACGGCGAGCAGAACAGGATCGCCGCGCCGCAGGCCAGCCGGCCGGGCGCGACGGTGGCGGACAGCCGGTCGCCGGTCGCGCGGTTGCCGATCTGGTCGTGGTTCTGCAGGTAGCCGAGGAAGCGGTGGCCGGGCACGGTCCGCGTGTCGACCGGGCGGCCGTGGGTCCGCTCCCGGAACGACGACCAGGTGCCCGCGTGGAAGAACACCTCGCGCAGGACCCGCTCGAGCGCGTCCGGCGCGGCGAAGTCCGCGTAGTAACCGGACGTCTCGCCGGTGAGCTTGACGTGCAGGGCGTGGTGCAGGTCGTCCGACCACTGGGCGTGCAGGCCGAACCCGCCGCGTTCGCGGGGCGTGACGAGCCGCGGGTCGTTGAGGTCGGACTCGGCGATCAGCGTCAGCGGCCGGTTCAGCGCCGCCGACAGCGCGTCGACCTCGGTGGCGAGCTGTTCGAGCAGGTGGACGGCCCGCCGGTCGAGCAGCGCGTGCACGGCGTCCAGGCGCAGGGCGTCGACGTGGAAGTCGCGGAACCAGCCCAGCGCGTTGTCGAGCACGTACCGGCGGACCTCGTCGGAGCCGGGCCCGTCGAGGTTGAGGCCGGGACCCCAGTCGTTCTGGCCGGCGAAGTACGGCCCGAACTTGTCCAGGTAGGCGCCCGACGGCCCGAGGTGGTTGTAGACGACGTCGAGCACGACGGCCAGGCCGCGCGCGTGGGCCGCGTCGACGAACCGCTTGAACCCGTCCGGGCCGCCGTAGGGCTCGTGGACCGCGCCCCAGAGGACGCCGTCGTAGCCCCAGCCCGCGGTGCCGTCGAACGAGTTGACCGGCAGCAGCTCGACGTGCGTGATGCCGAGGTCGACGAGGTGGTCGAGCCGGTCGATGGCCGCGTCGAAGGTACCGCCCTCGGTGAAGGTGCCGATGTGCAGCTCGTAGACCACCCCGCCGGGCAGCTGCCGGCCGGTCCAGGCGTCGTCGGTCCAAGCGAATTCCGCGTGGTCGTAGACGCGCGACTCCTGGTGGACGCCGTGGGGCTGCCACCGCGATCGCGGGTCGGGCAGCGGCTTCTCGTCGTCGTCCAGCAGGAAGGCGTAGTTGATGCCCTCGGCCTCGGCGTACCACCAGCCGTCGTCGGCCGCGGTCATCTCGTGCACGCCGGCGTCGACGCTCACCCGGACCCGGCGGGCCGAAGGGGCCCACACGCTGAACCTCATACGTCTCCTCGCACCAGCAACGCGACGGGGTACCGCTCGAACAGGGTGACCAGGTCGCCGGTGACCTCGCGGCCGGTCAGGACGTCGGTCCAGACGCCGGGGGGCAGCGGGAGGACCGTGTCGCGCCAGCCGCCGCCGGCTTCGAGGCCGACGGGCAGCCGGGTCACCGCCACGGCGAGGTCGGCGCTGCGCGTGTAGGCCAGGCAGTGGGCCGCCGCGGCCCCTTCGGCCCGCAGCGGCCGGTAGCCGCGGAACAGCGCCGGGTGCTCGCGGCGCAGCCGCAGGGCCTTGTGCACGACCAGCATCTTGGCCGCGCCGGAAGCGTCGATCTCCGGCCGCTCGCCGTCGGCGATCCGGGCCAGCAGCTCGCGGCGCGCGGCGTAGTCGACCGGGCGGCGGTTGTCCGGGTCGACCAGCGAGAAGTCCCACAGCTCGCTGCCCTGGTAGACGTCCGGGACGCCGGGCGCGGTCAGCTGGACGAGCTTCTGGCCGAGCGAGTTCGCGTAACCGGGGCCCTCGATGCGCTTGACGAACGCCTCGACGTCCGCCGCGAGCTCGGCATCGTTCATGACGTCTTCGGGCCACGCGGCGACGTCGGCTTCGAAGGCCTCGTCGTGGTCGGTCCAGCTCGTCCGGAGCTTGGCTTCCTTGGCCGCCTTGTCGAGGTAGTCCCGCAGCCGGGCCGGCTCGATCGGCCAGGTCGACACCAGCGTCTGCCAGGCCAGCAGGTTGAGCGACGGCTCGTCGATCCCGCGCCGGGCGGTCCACCGCCGGACGGCCTGGGCGAACTCGCCGGGGACTTCGGCCAGCACCGCCATCCGGGCCCGGGTGTCCTCGGAGCGCTTGGTGTCGTGAGTGGTCAGCGTCGTCATCGCGGCCGGGTAGCCGGCTTCGCGCTCGGCGGCCAGCCGGTGGAACTCGTCGACGCCCAGGCCGAAGCGGTCCGGGTTGCCGCCGACCTCGTTGAGCGCCGCGAACCGGGTGTAGCGGTAGAACGTCGTGTCCTCGGTGCCCTTCGCCACGACCATGCCGGAGGTCTGCTGGAGCCGGGTGGCCAGCTCGCTGTCCGGGTTCTTCCGCATGACGGCGTCGAGCATCGCCAGCGGCTCGGCGAGGTCGGGCCGGGCACGGCGGGCCCCGTCGATCGCCGCCGCCCAGTGCGCCGCCCCCTCCGGGAGGTAGGAGCGGTAGACCGGGAAGGCGATCATGGTCTCGGCCACCGCCTGCCGCGCGGCTTCGGGATCGACGTAGCGCAGCTGGGCGGCGATCCGCCGGACCTCGGCGACCAGGATGCGGTCGGTGACCAGGCGCCGGGCCTCGGCCTCGACGCGGTGGTAGCCGGTCTTCACGCCGAGCTCGTTCGCCAAGGCGGTGAAGTCGGGCTCGCCCGCGGGGTCGATGAAGACGCCGGCGATCTCGCGCAGGGCGTCGTAGCCGGTGGTGCCGTCGACCGGCCAGCTCTGCGGCAGCGGCTCGCCCGGGTGCAGGATCTTCTCGGCCACGATCCACGCGTCCGGCGCGTTCTCCCGCAGCCGCCGGAAGTAGCCGCCCGGGTCGGCGAGCCCGTCCGGGTGGTCGACGCGCAGGCCGGTGACGTCGCCGTCGGCGACCCAGCGCAGGACCTCGCCGTGCGTCTCGGCGAACACCTTCGGGTCTTCGACGCGGACCGCGGCCAGGGTCGTGATGTCGAAGAACCGGCGGTAGTTCAGCTCCGCGTTGCCGCGCCGCCAGCCGGCCAGGCGGTAGTGCTGGCGCCCGTGGACCTCCTGCGGCGTCCCGCCTTCCGTGCCGGGCGCGACCGGGAACCGGTGGTCGTAGTAGACGAGTTCGTCGCCCTCGACCGACAGCTCCGAGACGGCGTCGTCGTCGCCCAGGACCGGCAGCAGGATCGGGCCGCTGTCCCAGTCGACGTCGAAGGAGGCCGCGAACTCCGAGTCGCGACCGTGCTTGAGCACGTCCCACCACCAGCGGTTCGCCTTCGGCACCTCGACCGACATGTGGTTGGGCACGATGTCCACCACCAGGCCCAATCCGAGCTCCTTGAGCAGCGCGGCGAGCTCTTGACGCGCCCCTTCGCCGCCCAGCGCGGGCCGGGCGCGGGTCGGGTCGACGACGTCGTAGCCGTGCGTCGAGCCCGGCGCCGCGTCCAGCACCGGCGACGCGTACAGCGCACCGATGCCCAGGTCGCGCAGGTAGCCGGCGATGCCGGCCGCGTCGCTGAAGGTGAACTCCGGGCGCAGCTGCACCCGGTACGTCGACTCCGGCACGGTCATTCGGGCTCCGTTCGCTGCAGCACGACCAGGGATCGGGCGGGGAGGAGGAACTGGCCGCCGCCTTCGATCGGCTTGGCGTCGGCGGGGTCCACTTCGCCGGTCGCCGTGTCGATCACGACGGTCCAGCTCTGGCCGTACCCGTTGCCCGGCAGCGTCGTGTCGATGTCCTCGTAGTGCGCGTTGAAGGCGAGCAGGAACGAGTCGTCCGAGACGCTCATCCCGCGCTGGTCGAGGTCCGGGATCGCCTGGCCGTTGAGGAACACCACGACCGCCTTGCCGAAGCCGTCGTCCCAGTTCTGCTCGGTCATCTCCTCGCCGGCCGGGGTGAACCAGGCGATGTCGCCCAGCTTCTCGCCCTTGCCGACCGGGCCGCCCTGGAAGAACCGGCGGCGGCGGAACACCGGGTGCCGGCGCCGGAGCGCGGTCAGCCCGGCGGTGAACTGCACCAGGTCGGCGTTCTCCTTCGCCAGTTCCCAGTCCAGCCAGGACAGTGCGGAGTCCTGGCAGTAGACGTTGTTGTTGCCCTGCTGGGTGCGGCCGAGCTCGTCGCCGTGCAGGATCATCGGCACACCCTGGGACAGGATCAGCGTGGCCAGCATGTTGCGCTGCTGCCGCGCGCGCAGCTCCAGCACCTCGGGGTCGTCGGTCTCCCCCTCGACCCCGCAGTTCCACGACCGGTTGTCGTCGGCGCCGTCGCGGCCGTCCTCGCCGTTGGCCTCGTTGTGCTTTTCGTTGTAGGACACCAGATCCCGCAGCGTGAAGCCGTCGTGCGCGGTGACGAAGTTGATCGACGCGAACGGACGGCGGCCGTCGTCCTGGTAGAGGTCCGACGAGCCGGTGATCCGCGACGCGAACTCCCCCAGCGTCGACGGCTCGCCCCGCCAGAAGTCGCGGACGGTGTCGCGGTACTGCCCGTTCCACTCCGTCCACAGCGGCGGGAAGTTGCCCACCTGGTAGCCGCCGGGACCGACGTCCCACGGCTCCGCGATCAGCTTCACCTGGCTCACGATCGGGTCCTGCTGGACGAGGTCGAAGAACGTCGACAGCCGGTCGACGTCGTAGAACTCGCGCGCCAGCGCCGAAGCGAGGTCGAACCGGAAGCCGTCGACGTGCATCTCCGTCACCCAGTACCGCAGCGAGTCCATGATCAGCTGCAGGGTGTGCGGGTTGCGCACGTTCAGCGAGTTCCCGGTGCCGGTGTAGTCCATGTAGTACTCGGGCTCCCCCTCGACCAGCCGGTAGTAGGCCTCGTTGTCGATGCCGCGCATCGACAGGGTCGGCCCGAGGTGGTTGCCCTCGGCGGTGTGGTTGTAAACCACGTCGAGGATCACTTCGATCCCGGCCTCGTGGAAGGCCTTGACCATGCCCTTGAACTCCTGGACCTGGCCGCCCTCACCGGGCATCGCCGAGTACGCGTCGTGCGGCGCGAAGTAGCCGATCGTGTTGTAGCCCCAGTAGTTCGTCAGGCCCTTCTCGGCGAGGCCGTGGTCGGTGACGAACTGGTGCACCGGCAGCAGCTCCACGGCGGTCACGCCGAGCTTCTGCAGGTGCTCCACGACGGCGGGGTGCGCGAGCCCGGCGTACGTGCCCCGCAGCGCTTCGGGCACGAACGGGTGATGCACGGTCATGCCCTTGACGTGGGCCTCGTAGATGACCGTCTCGGCGTACGGCCGCTTCGGCTGGCGGTCGTTGCCCCAGTCGAAGAACGGGTTCGCCACCAGCGAATACGGCACGCGGCCGGCAGAATCGTCGTCGTTGCGCTCGTCCGGGTTGTCGAACTTGTACCCGAACAGGGACTCGTCCCATTTCACGCCGTGCGAGACGGCTTTCGCGTACGGGTCGATGAGCAGCTTGTTCGGGTTGCAGCGCTGACCGCGTTTCGGGTCGTACGGGCCGTGCACGCGGAACCCGTACCGCTGCCCGGGCCCGACGTTGAGCAGGTAGCCGTGGTGGACGAAGCCGTCCACCTCTTCGAGCGCGTGCCGCGTTTCCGTGCCGTCGGCGTCGAACAGGCACAGTTCGACCCGCTCGGCCACCTCGGAGAACAGGGCGAAGTTCGTCCCGACTCCGTCGTAGGTGGCGCCGAGCGGGTAGGGCGTTCCTGGCCAGGGCCGCACTGGGGTCTCCTCGAGCTTGGTTCGGCGTCCGCTCCGCGGACGCGCATCACTGGGGGTCGTGCGCCACGGGGCTGGTCGTTACCGGGGCAGCGGCCGGGCCGCCGCCAGCGGTGCGACCGCGGCGCGGACCCCCTTCGCGGTGAAGAAGCCGTCGACGCTGACGGGAAGGCGAATCCGCCAGTTAGGGTACTGGTCGACCGTTCCGGGCAGATTCGGCTGCCGTACTTGGCCCGCCACGTCGGCCGGCGAGGTCAGCACGAGCCGGGACGCGGCCGAGGCCAGCAGCGTGTGCAGCGCGACGACCGGGTCGTCGGCCGGAATCCCTTCCCGCGCAACGAGTTCCAGCAGCGCCTTGCGCTCGGCGGCGGCCGCCTCTTCCTCCGCTTCGACCCCGCGATCCAGCAGCCCCAGCTCGGCGCGGACCCGGACGTGCTCGCCGGCCAGCCAGCCCGAGACCGTCGGCAGGTCGTGCGTGGAGATGCTGGCCATCGCGTCCGGGTCCCACTCGGCCGGGCGGGTGAACGGCTGGCCCGGGGCGTCCCAGTCGCGCTCGAACCACAGCACGGCCGAGCTGAGCATGCCCCGTTCGTGCATCGTGTCGGTGACGACCTCCTCGACCGTGCCGAGGTCCTCCCCCACGACCACCGCACCGGCGCGGTGTGCTTCCAGGGCGAGCACGCCGACCATCGCCTCGGCGTCGTAGTGGACGTACGTGCCGCGGTGCGCGGGCTCGCCCGGCGGGATCCACCACAGCCGCCACAGGCCGGCGATGTGGTCGACGCGGATGCCGTCGGCGAAGCGCAGGACGCCGCGGATGACGTCCCGGAACGGCGCGTACCCGGCCTCGGCCAGCTTGTCCGGCCGCCACGGCGGCAGGTTCCAGTCCTGGCCCTGCTGGTTGAAGGCGTCCGGCGGCGCGCCCACCCGGACGTCGGCGGCGAAGACGTCCCGCACCGCCCACGTGTCGGCCCCGCCGGGGTGCACCCCCACCGGCAGGTCGTGCACGATCCCGACCGTCATCCCGGCTTCGCGCGCCGCCCGGCGGGCGGTCTCCAGCTGCACCCGGCAGAGGTGCTGGAGCCACGCGTGGAAGCCGACGCGCTCCGCCAGCTCTTCGCGGGCTTTCGCGACCGCCGGCGCGGCCGGGTCGCGCAGCTCTTCCGGCCAGTCCCGCCAGTCCCCGCCGTGCCGCTCGGCGAGGGCGCAGAACAGCGCGAAGTCCTGCAGGTCGCCGTCCTCGGGCACCTCTTCGGCCCGGTGCGGCCACAGCAGCTCGAGCGCGGCGCGCTTGGCCGTCCACACCGCGTCGTAGTCGACGAGCTCGCCCTCGCGGTCCGGGGCGAGGGACTCGACCGTCTCCTGCGTCGCGGCGCCGGCCCGCGCGAACGTCTCGGTCGCGGTGACGCGCAGGTAGACCGGGTTGGCGAACCGGCGGCTCGCCGGGGAGTACGGCGAACGTTCGATCGGGTGGGCGGGGCTGATCGCCTGGACCGGGTTGACCAGCAGGACACCCGCGTCCAGCTCCGCGGCCGAGCGGGCGGCGAAGGTGGCGAGGTCGGCGTAGTCGCCGATGCCCCACGACCCGGGCGAGTGCAGGGCGTAGAGCTGCAGCATCCAGCCCCACGCGTCCCGGACCTGCGGCAGCTTCGCCGGCACGACCGCAAGCACGACGTCCTGCTCGGCGGTGACGACGCGGTGCCAGCCCAGCGGCAGGTCCGCCGGCAGCTCGCCGTCGGCCTGCCGCCGCGTCCCGTCCTCGAGCACGACTTCGGCGGCCACGCCCAGCGCCCGGCCGGTGCCTTCCCGCACGACGATCGTCGGGGGCAGCGCCGCCGGGGCTTCGCGCGCGGCGGTCAGCGCGGCGGCGACGGCTTCGTCGCTGGTCGCGTCGACGCCGAACTGGCCGAGGACGGCGATGACGACGTCGTCGTCCACCTCGACCCGGACGCGATCGGCGTTTTCGTACCAGGTGGCGACGCCGTGGTGGCCGGCGAGCTCGTGCAGGGCGGTGCGGGCGGGGATCTCTTCGGGCACGGGGACCAGCATTCCGGTGCCCGGCGGTTCCCGCCATCTGCGCGCGACTTCGTCACTCCGGTGGCCTGTGCCCCCGGGCCGCGCGGGAGCCTGACCGGGGCCTGACCGGGGCAAAAGCCGGGCGCGGCCGATCTGCGGGAACGCTCGTGACCTTCTAACTTCTCCTCATGGGTGAGCGGCGAACGCTGAACGTGGACGAGGTCCTGGAACGCCAGGACTCCGGGGAGCTCAAACGGCGGCTGCGCGGGCGCGACCTGATCGGGTTCGGTGTCGGGATCATCATCGGCACCGGCATCTTCACCTTGGCGGGCGTCGAGGCGAAGACCCACGCCGGGCCCGCGGTGACGCTCTCGTTCGTGCTCGGCGCGGTCGTCGCCGGGCTCGCGGCACTGTGCTACGCCGAACTCGCGTCCAGCGTCCCGACCGCGGGCAGTGCTTACACCTACGCCTTCGCCACCCTCGGCGAGGTGTTCGCCTGGATCATCGGCTGGGACCTGCTGCTGGAGTTCGCGCTCGGCGCCGCCGTCGTGTCGCGCGGCTGGTCGGGGTACCTGGCGAACCTGCTCGGGCTGTCGCCGGAGTGGTTCGGCGAGGACGCGAAGGTCAACGTCGGAGCCGTGTTCATCATCGCCGTGCTGACGGTGGTCGCCGTGCTGGGCATCAAGGAATCCGCCTGGCTGACCAACCTGCTGGTGTGCGTCAAGGTCGCGGTCTGCGTGCTCGTGCTCGCGGTCGGCCTGTTCTACGTCCGCAGCGCCAACCTCACACCGTTCATCCCGCCGGCGCGCGCTCCCGAAAGCGGCACGACGGTGCTGGAGCAACCGATCGTCCAGGCGGCGCTGGGCCTGGAGCAGTCCGTCTACGGCATCGCCGGGATGATCACCGCGGCCGCCGTGGTCTTCTTCGCCTACACCGGTTTCGAGGCACTCGCGAACCTGGGCGAAGAGACGCTGAACCCGCGCAAGGACCTGCGGGTCGGCATCCTGGGCGCGCTCGTCGTGTGCGCGCTGCTCTACATCGGCGTCTCGATCGTGCTGACCGGCATGATCCCGTTCACCGACATCGACACGGGCGCCCCGCTGGCCGACGCGTTCGACCGGGTCGGCCAGCACTGGGTGGGCGCGCTGATCTCGCTCGGCGCGGTGACCGGGCTGACGTCGGTGATGATGGTCGAACTGGTCACGATCGGGCGGATCGGCTTCGCGATGGGCCGCGACGGCCTGCTGCCGAAGGCGCTCGGCACCGCGCACCCGCGCTGGGGCACCCCGCACCGGATGACCATCGGCGGTGCGGGGCTGATCGCCGTGCTGGCCGCGTTCATCCCGATTTCAGAGCTGGCCGACATGGTGAGCATCGGCGCGTTGTCGGCGATGATCATCGTGGCCGTGGCGGTCCCGGTGCTGCGGCGCCGCCGTCCCGACCTCGACCGGCCGTTCAAGGTGCCGTTCTCGCCCGTGGTGCCGGTCGTGGCCGCGCTGGCGTGCCTGTACCTGATGCTCAACCTCAACGTGCTCACGTGGATCCGGTTCGCCGTGTGGCTGGTGCTCGGCCTGGCGCTCTACTTCGCCTACGGCCGCCGCCATTCCCGCTTCGCGCCCGGAGCGGCGGTCAGTCCCAAAAGGACGGAGTGAGCCCGGCGGCGCGAGCGGCTCCCCGGACCACGCCGGCCTGGTCCGCGTCGACGACCACGAGCACGCCGAGCCCGGCCAGCGCCGCGGTCACCCACTCGACCGGCTGGTCGTGGCGGCCGTGGTCGCCCAACGACGGGTAAGTGTCCACAACGGACAGCAGGGTGCCCTCGGCGCCGATGCGAATGCCCGCCAGGAGCACGAAGTGGCCGCCGGGCGGGCGCCAGCGGGACGTCCACAGTGGCGGGACGCCGGTGTCGAGGTAGTCGAGCAGCGCGCGTTCCGGGGTGTCGTGGGCACCGACCTCGGCGCCGTCGATCCGGGCGAGCACCGCGACGCGCGGGACGTCCCACAACCCGATGAGCAGGTCGAACAGCGCCCCGGTGGTCCACTCCCCCGTCACCGGCACCGCCGCGAGGGCGCCGCGCGACAGCGATCCGACGGCCGCCGCCAGCCCGGACACCCGGGTGCCTGCCGCGGCCGGGTCGTCGACGACCGGCAGCGGCAGCCGGAAGTCACGACGGCCCGCCTCGCCCGGCGGCCACACCGCCGGGCCCCGGACGGTGCCCGCGGCCGCCGCGACGGCGTCCTGGTCGGGCACGTCGAGCCCGGCCGCCCGCAGCGCGGCGAGCCCGCAGAACGCCGCGGCCAGGCCGTCCTTCTGGGGCAGTTCCGCCTGGGCCACCGCGGCCAGCCGGGCCCCGCCCGGCAGCCACCGCACCCCGGACAGGTCGAGCTGCCCGCCGTCGATCCCCGAAGACATCGGTCCCCTCAGAGCCTTATTCAGCCGTCGGCCGGCGCGAGTGTCACCACAGGCGGCCGGCCCTGCGGTCCGTAGGGCCGTCCTGACCAGAATAAGGCTCTCAGTAGCGCCAAAGGTGGGCGGCGACGATCTCGTCGGCCGTGCGTTCGGCCGCCCACGCCGCGTCGGAGGCCCGGACCGCGCGGAAGGCACCCAGCAGCTCTTCGCCGAGCACACCGGCGATCCGCGGCGACGCCGCGAGCGCCGCGGCCTGTTCGGCGGGGTCCGCCGGCAACCGGCGCACCCCGCGGGCTTCCCTGTCTTCGTCCGTCCAGGCGCCCGGGTCTTCGCCGATCGGCTCGGGCAGCGCGGGCGCGTCCTCGATGCCGGCCATCCCGGCGGCGAGCACGACGGCCAGGGCGAGGTACGGGTTGGCCGAGGCGTCGGACGTCTTGAGCTCGACGTTCGCGTGGCCCTCGCCCAGGAGCGCCGAGCCGGGGACGTACCGCAGCGGCGCCTCCCGGTTCTCGACGCCCCAGAACGCGTACGCGCCCGCGAAGAAGCCGGGCCGCAGCCGGAGCGTCGAGGGGACGCTCGGCGCGGTGATCGCGGTCAGGGCCGGCAGGTCGCGCAGCAGCCCGGCGAGGTAGCCGGCGCCGTCCCCGTCCGGGCGCCCGTCGCCGTGGAGCAGGTTGCGGCCCCGGCGGTGGACGGAGGTGTGCAGGTGCCAGCCGTTCCCGGCCGCGCCGAGGCCGATCACCGGGGCGAAGCTGACGGCGAGGCCGTGCACGCGCGCGGCGGCGTGGATGGTCTGCCGGGCGAGCAGCTGGTCGTCGGCGGCGGAGACGGGATCGGTGGCGGCCAGCGACAGCTCGAGCTGAGCGACGCCGTACTCGGCGTGCAGCTGGCCGATCCGCAGGTCGTTGGCCGCGAAGTCGTGCAGGAGGGCGGCGACGAAGCCATCGAGACCGACGAGGGCGTGCGGGCTGTAGGCGGGCCCGGGGTGCCCGGGCGCGGCCAGGACGTCCCGGCTGCCCGCGGGGGCGACGGCGAACTCCAGCTCGTAGCCCGCCCGGAACTCGAGCCCCCGCTTCGCGCCTTCGGCGACCTGCCGTTCGAGGACGGCTCGCTGGCAGTAGGGCCACGGATCGCCGTCCCGGGTGAGCTGCCGAACGGGCGCCCAGGCGAGCGCGGGCTGCCCGGCCAGCCGCCGCAGGCGGTCGACGACGGGCACGAGCCGCACGTCCCCGGACGGCGTGGAGAGGCCGGCGTGGGCGTAGGTGATGGCGTCGTGGCTGTCGAAGACGGCGAAGAGCGAAGTCGCCCCCACCCCGCGCCCGGCGGCATCGGCCAGCCCGGCAACCGGAACGATCCGCGAGCGCGGGATACCGTTGTTGTCCGCCCAGGCGAGGTGCACCCCACCCACTCCGGCGGCCGCGAAGTCCTTCGCCGCCGCCGACGCCGCTTTGGTCATGACCACCCGCTTCCCTGGCGCCCGGGGTAAGTATCCCGGGCAGGCGCGGCGCGGACCAGCACGATCCGGCCGTGGCCGGGTCCGGTGGCCTCGGCGCCGCCCAGCAGGGCCCACCCTCCCTGGGGGTTCCGCCCCGCTCCAGCGTATCGAGGACGGCCGACGAGAACCGCCGGGAAGCCCTCGCCGGGGACCGGTTGTCCACATCACGGGCGGCTTGTGGACAACTCGGGGCGGTGCCGGTGCGGCGGGGAAGCTCAGCGTCGCGAACGACTCGTGAGGGACGGCGGAGGTCCCCGAATGAGTCATTCGGGGACCTCCGGAGTCGCTGGCCGTGGGCCCGTTCGCCCGGCCGCGCCCGACGCGAGACCGCATCCCGGGCGGCTCAGCCCCGCGCAGTCCCCGAGCCCGCCCGCGCGCCCGACGCGAACCCATTCGGCGTGCCGCCCCGCGCACCCCGCCCCGCGCGCCAGCACCAAACCCTCAACCCGGCGGCTCCCCACCCACCCCCGGCCCCTCCCGGCTCCGCAAGGCCACCCCCGCGACCACCGCCAGCGTCCCCATCGCCTCCGGCAGGCTCGGCACCTGGCCGAGCAGCGCGAACCCCATCACCCCCGCCGTCACCGGGAGGAGCGCCAGCAGGGTCGCGAAGCGCGCCTGGCCCACGCGGCGCAACACCACCTGGTCCAGGCCGTACGGCACCACCGTCGAGAGCACTCCGACCCCGATACCCAGCAGCAACAGCCGTGGCGAAGACCACACTTCGCCGGTGCCCAGGGCGAGCGGCGACAGGACGAGCGTCCCCGCGGCGAAGCCGATCGCCAGGCTGTCGATGCCGTCGCCGTCCGCCGCGACGCGCTTGCCCAGGAGGATGTAGCCCGCCCAGGCCGCCGCCGCACCGAGGGCGAACACCACTCCCCAGAAGCTCCCGCCGAGCCGGACGTCCGCGATGGCCACCACCCCGGCGGCCACCAGGACCAGCGCGACCACGTCCCGCACCGTCCGGGACCCGAGCGCCGCCACGACCACCGGGCCGGCGAACTCCATCGCCACCGCCGTGCCCAGCGGCAGCCGGGCGATGGCTTCGTAGAAGAGCACGTTCATGCCCGCCGTCACGACGCCGAAGACGATCGCCAGCAGCAGGCGCCTCCCCCGCCAGGCCGGGCGCCCCGGGCGCCGCCACGCCAGCAGGACCGCCGCCGCGCCGAGGCAGCGCAGCCACGCCACCCCCGCCGGCGTCGCATGCCCGAAAAGACCGACCGCGACCGCCGCTCCGGCGTACATCGAAATTCCGCTGAGAACGAACAAGAGCGGAGCGGGCGCGCCGGAAAGCCGTCGCGGGGAACTCACCTTACGCACGTTCCCATGGTGCCTGAGCACCGAAAACGTAACTCTCCGGGTATTCGTCTCCTGGATTGCGGGACGCCGCTACGGCATACGGGGTAAATCGGCGTGACTCAGGTCCCACCGGCGCGGGAACACTTGCGAGCCGCGAAACGTCTGGAAGAGTGGAAGCACGAACACCGCGGAGCCGAAGGCGATCGCCGCCACCGGCATCAGTGCCGAAGTGGGCGTAGCTGGATCGATGGCACCGGGCGACCGGTGCCGGGACGGAGGGAGACCCCCATGACATCGCCGACGCTCACCCGCCCCGAACTGACCGCCGCCGACCGCTGTGACCGGTGCGGAGCAGCAGCTCAGGTACGAGCCATCCTCAAGGGTGGCGAACTGCTCTTCTGCGGGCACCACGCCCGCGAGCACGAGGCCAAGCTCAAGGAACTGTCCGCCGACATCCAGCGGTAACCACAGACGAGAGAAAGGCGGCCGGTGCGCACAGGCACCGGCCGCCTTTCTGCATCTTGCAGATTGCGTGCCGAAAATCATGGCACGGCCGCGAAAGCGGTGATTCCGGTCACGAAACCGGACAGGAAATCAGACAGAATCCAGCACGACTTCGAAGGCCACTTCGGCGGCGCCGAGGAGCCTTCCGTCGGCACCCAAGGCCGAGCTGACGATCCGCGTGCCCCCGACCGCCCGGCTCACCAGGCTGCGCCGGCGCACCTCGGCGCCGACGTGGCGCAGCACCGCCTCCGGCAGCACCGTCAGCAGGTCGCCGAGGACCACCAGCTGCGGCCCCAGCAGGTTGACGATGTTGATCAGCCCGAGCGTCAGCCACTCGGCGAACTCCGCGAGCCGCGTCAGCGCCGCCTCCGGGTCCCGGCCCAGCTCGCGCAGCTCGAACAGGATCGCCCCGCGCGGGGTGTCCTCGGCCAGCCCGAGCGCCCGGCACAGCGCAGCTTCGCCGACCTCGGTCTCCCAGCAGCCGCTGCTGCCGCAGTAGCAGGCGCGCCCGTCCGGCCGGATCACCATGTGCCCGATTTCGCCGACGTACCCCGAGCCGCCGCGCAGCGCCGAGCCCTGGGCGATGACACCGCCGCCGACGCCGACGTCCGCCGAGATGTACACCACGTCGGACGCCCCGCGGGCCGCGCCGCGCAGGTGCTCGGCGACCGCGCCGAACTCGGCGTCGTTGCCGACCAGGATCGGGATCTGCAGCACCCCGCCGAGCCGGTCGCCGAGCGCGACGTCGGTCCAGCGCAGGTTCGGCGCCTCGTGCACGTACCCGTCCGCCCGCCGGACGACGCCGGGCACCGACACCCCGGCCGCCACCGGGGTCACGTCGAGGTCGCCGGCCAGGATGGCCGTCGACTCGATGACGTGGGTGATGACCTCGTCCGGCTGGCCCATCCGGCCGCGCAGGTTCCAGCTGTTGCGGCCCAGGATCTGGCCGCCGAGCCCGACCAGGGCGATCGCGACGTGCTCGACCTGCAGGTCGACCGCGAGCACGACCGCCGCGTGGGGCTGGGGCAGGACCAGGAGCGAGGGGCGGCCCGCCCCTCGTCCCGGCCTCGGCACCTTCTCCTCGACGACGCCGGCTTCGGCGAGCCCGTCGACGAGGGTCTTGATCGTGCTCCGGTTGAGCCCCAGCTCGGCGGCCAGGGTCGCCCGGGTGCTCGGCCCGCCGACGTGCAGCAGGCGGAGCAGGGTCGTGCGGTTGTGCCGGCGCACCTCGTCCGGTCGTGCAACGGGTGTGCTGGTCACGGGCTTGATCATCCCATGGTGGTTCAGCGCGCCGACGCAGCCGCGCGGCGCCGGGACAGCGCGTCGACCGTGGCGGCGAGCAGCAGGACCAGACCGGTGATGATGTTGACCACCGCGGCCGGCTGCTTGAGCAGGCCCAGACCGTTGATCACGACGGCGATCACGAGCCCGCCGACCACCGCGTCGGAAACCCGGCCCTTGCCACCGAAGAGCGACGTGCCGCCGATGACGGCCGAGCCCACCGCGAACAGCAGCGTGTTGAGGCCACCGGACTGCGGGCTGACCGAACCGACCTTCGACGCGGCGACGATGCCGCCGATGGCCGCGACCGCCGAGCCGATGACGAACACGCTCGCCCGGATCTTCGGCACGTCGATACCGGCGCGGCGGGCGGCTTCCTTGTTGCCGCCGACCGCGTAGACGTACCGGCCGTACTGGGTCCGGTTGAGCACGTAGGTCCCGGCCACCAGCAGCACCAGGATGATCGGGATGACGTACGGGACGCCCTCGATCGTGACGACCGCCTTGTTCGGCGAGCGGTTGATGGTCAGCAGCCACGTTCCCACCGCCGACAGCACGACGAGCACGCCGACCTTGACCATCACCAGCGCCGTCGGCTGGACGACCAGGCCGCGCTGGAGCCGCTTGAAGTGGCTGGTCAGCGTGATCACCGCGAACCCGCCCGCGGCGACGAGGAAGAAGATCCAGCTGCCGAGGATGTTCAGGTTGCCGTTGGAGATCTTGTACAGGATGTCCGAGTTCGTGATGCCGATCGTGCCGCCCTCACCGATGAACTGCAGCAGGACGCCCTGCCACACGATGAACAGCGCCAGCGTCACGACGAAGGACGGCATGCCGATCTTCGACACGAGGAAGCCGGTGATGCAGCCGATCGCGGTGCCGACGCAGATGGCCAGCAGGATCTCGAGCCAGGCGTTCGCGGGCACGCCGATCGCGACGATCAGCAAGCCCACCAGCGAAAGCCCGGCACCGGCCCAGATCCGCTGGTAGGCCGACAGCAGCATGGCCACGGCGAGGACCCCGATGAACGTGATGAAGACACCGGTGCCCAAGGTGCCCAGCAGGTTGCCGGCGTGCACGTAGTGCAGGGCCATCACGGAAGCGGCGACACCGGAGGCCACGCCGGCGGCGAGGTCGATCTCGCCGAGCAGCAGCACGAACACGATGCCCATCGCGATGATGATGACGCCCGCGCCCTGCGGGAACACGTTGGCGATGTTGGCCAGCGTGAAGAAGTTGTCCGACAGCGCGCTGAACAGGATGACGAGCACGAGCAGGCCGAACAGCGACGGCAGCGCGCCGAGTTCACCGGCCCGCAGGCGGGCGAAGTAGTCGCGCACCGCTTCGCCGGTTGACATCGATGTCGTGTCGATCCCGAAGTCGGTGATCGCCGCGCCGGGGTTCTGGGTCTGGGCGAGCGCTTCCGCGGCCGGGGTGCCGGCCTCGTGCTTGGCAGGGGTTTCAGTCATTTCCGGTTCTTTCTTCCCACTCACAGGACCACGGCTTCGGGCCGGGCCAGGCCGAGGTCACCGGAGCGACCGGCGGTGATCAGCTCCACGACCTGGCCGTGGCTGACGTCCTTGGTGTGCACCTCGGCGACGAGCCGGCCGAGGTAGAGCACCGCGATGCGGTCGGCGACCTCGAACACGTCGGCCATGTTGTGGCTGATCAGCACGACCCCCAGGCCCTGCTCGGCCAGCCGGCGGACCAGGTCGAGCACCTGCCGGGTCTGTGCGACACCGAGGGCGGCGGTCGGCTCGTCGAGCACGACGACCTTGCTGTTCCACAGCACCGACTTGGCGATGGCGACCGTCTGCCGCTGACCACCGGACAGCGAGGAGACCGGCGTGCGGACCGACTTCACGGTCCGGACCGACAGGGAGGCCAGCGTCTCGCGGGCGGCCTTCTCCATGCTGGCTTCGTCGAGCTTCCACGAACTGCCGCGTTCGCGGCCGAGGAACATGTTCTGGACGATGTCGAGGTTGTCGGCGAGCGCGAGGTCCTGGTAGACGACCTCGATGCCGAGGTCCGCGGCGTCGCGCGGCCCGCGGATGTGCGTGTCTTCGCCGTTGAACCGCACGGCCCCCGAGTCGTACGGGTGGATGCCGGCGATGCACTTGACGAGGGTCGACTTGCCGGCGCCGTTGTCACCGACCAACGCGGTCACTTCGCCTGCACGCACATCGAAGTCCACGTCGTGGAGGACGTGGACCGGGCCGAAACTCTTGTTCAGACCCTTGATCTCGAGAATGGGCTCACTCATGGCTGGCATTTCTCCTGGGTGGGGACCGGGCCGGGACGCGCCGTCGGGGTGCGCGTCCCGGCCCGGCTGTTCATGGGGTACTGCGGGCGCTCAGGAGATGCCGAGCGAGGCGCACTTGGTGGCGAGGTCGCCACCGCAGATCTCGGTCGCCTTCACGTAGCCCTGGGTCACGACCGTCTTGACGTCCTTCGCCACGACCGTCGTCGGGGTCAGCAGCACGGACTTGATGTCGCGGTTGTTCTTCGGATCGTGCAGCGAACCGGTCGCGATGGCGTCGGCCGCGGCCTTGTCACCCTTGGCCAGCGCGGCGGCCAGCTTCGCGGTCGCCTCGGCCTCTTCCTTGATCGGCTTGAACACGGTCATGTACTGCTCGCCGCGCATGACCGCCATCAGGCCGTCGGCGGTGGCGTCCTGGCCGGTGACCGGGACCTTGCCGTTGAGGCCGTTCTTCTTGAGGATGGTGATGACCGCGCCGGCCAGGCCGTCGTTCGCCGCGACGACGCCGTCGACCTTGCCGCCGTTGGCGGTGAAGATCTGCTCGAACGTCGTGCCGCCGAGCTGGTTGTCCCAGTCGTTGATCGGCTGCTTCTGGATCCGCTTCAGCTTGCCGGAGCTGATCAGCGGCTCGAGGACGGAGTCCTGACCCTTGGTGAACAGCGTGGCGTTGTTGTCGGTCGGGGCGCCCTCGATCTGGACGAACCCCGCGCCGGCCTTGTCCTTCAGCGCGTCGGCCATGGCCTGGCCCTGCAGCTGGCCGACCTTCTCGTTGTCGAACGAGACGTAGTAGTCGGCGCTGCCGCCGAGGCTCGGGCGGTCGTAGTCGATGACCGGGATGCCCGCAGCCTTCGCCTTGGCCTCGACCGCGGCACCGACAGCCGGGTCGGACGGGGCGATGATCAGGGCCTTGACACCGGAGCTGATGAAGCCGTCGGCCAGCGTGGTGAACTTCTGGGCGTCGCCCTGGGCGTTCTGGACGTCGGCGTCGAAGCCCTGCGCCGCGAGGGCGGCCTGCAGCATCGGCTTGTCGAAGGCTTCCCAGCGGGCCGAACTGGCGGTCTCCGGCAGGATGACGCCGACCTTGCCGCTGGCGCCGCCGGCGGCCGGGGCGGACGCGGAAGCGGAGTTGCTCCCCGTGCCCCCGCTGTTCGAACTGTTGGTACCGCAGGCGGTCAGCACCAGGCCGGCGCTCACCGTCGCGGCGAGGAGGGTAAGGGTTCTGCTGCGCATCCTCGTTCCTTCCGGATCCAAGCATTGTGTCGAGCGGCCGTCGGCGTGTGCTTCGGGCCAGCGAGGCGGTGATCCGGGAGGCCCCGGCGCACCGTCGCGCATATGTTGTGGGCGACAACATATGCCGCTGAGCGGCTGCGGGGAAGATAGCTGGATCGATTAAACGACACCAATTGGACACGGTTCGGCAACACAGGCTGGACCTCGCCCGGAAAGGGTAGATCCGCTGACGATGTGATCGCCAGCACTCACGATAAGTTACGTCCACGTTTCATGAGGGCCGACGGCTACTCCGGTCGTGTGCACCGAGCGCGACCGGTGGCGAATCCACGCGACCCGCCGATGATTGGTCGCCGACTTGCGGACTTCACGGCCGGACGCCCGGACGGACACCCCGCCGGCGACCGTGGAGCGGCCTCGCAGGTGACATCGCAATACAGAGCGTCACAAGCCCGGCCGTGCGGTGAGCACGCCGTCCCGGGAACTGAGGGTGATCACCGGAACTTCAGCCTCTCGGGCGACGGGACGCCGCCCGGCCGGCATCCCGGCCTCACCAGGAACGGAGGGTGACGATCCGCTCTTCGAGCTGCTCGACGGTCGCCATGGCGGTCGGCGGGCCGCCGCACACCCGGCGCAGCTCGTTGTGGATCGCGCCGTGGGCCTTCTTCGTGCGGTGGTGGTACATGCCCACCAGCGCGTTCAGCTCCTTGCGCAACGCGCCCAGCCGTTCGCTCACCGACTGCGGCCGCGCCTGCGGGGCCGGCGCCGGCTCCTCCTTCGCGGGCTTGCGGCGCTTCCCGTCCGCGAGCTGCTCCTCCTGCCGCTTGCGCAGCAGGGCGCGGACCTGGTCGGGCTCCAGCAGACCGGGCAGGCCCAGGTACTCCTGCTCCTCGTCCGAGCCGGAGAACACCGCCGTGCCGAACGAGTTGCCGTCGTAGATCACCTGGTCGAGCTCGGCCGAGGCACCCAGCGACGTGAACGCCTTCTCCTCTTCGCCCGGCTCGTCCTCGGTGCGGTTGGCCTGGGCGAGGAGCTCGTCCTCCCAGCCTTCCTTCTCCCGGTGCGGCTTGCCGAGCACGTGATCGCGCTGCGCCTCCAGCTCGCTGGCCAGCTCGAGCAGCACCGGCACCGACGGCAGGAACACGCTCGCCGTCTCGCCCTTCTTCCGCGCCCGCACGTACCGGCCGATCGCCTGCGCGAAGAACAGCGGGGTCGACGCGCTCGTCGCGTACACGCCCACGGCCAGCCGCGGGACGTCGACGCCCTCCGAGACCATCCGGACCGCCACGATCCAGCGCTCGTTCGTCTCGGAGAACTCCTTGATCCGCCCCGACGCCTTCGGGTCGTCCGAGAGCACCAGCGTCGGCGTCTCCCCCGAGAGCCGCTCCAGGATCTTCGCGTACGCCCGCGCCGTCTCCTGGTCGGTGGCGATCACCAGCCCGCCCGCGTCCGGCACGCTCTGGCGGACCTGCGACAGCCGCGTGTCGGCGGCTTGCAGCACCGCCGGGATCCACTCGCCCGCCGGATCGAGCGCCGTGCGCCACGCCCGGGCGTTCTGCTCCGCCGTCAGCGGCTCGCCGAGCCGGGCGGTGAACTCCTCGCCCGCGCTGGTGCGCCAGGACGCCTCGCCCGAATACGCCAGGAAGACGACCGGCCGGACCACGCCGTCGGCCAGCGCGTCCGCGTACCCGTACGAATGGTCGGCCCGGCTGCGCTGGAAGCCCTCGCCGTCGGCCTCGTAGCTGACGAACGGGATGGCCGAGTCGTCGGACCGGAACGGCGTGCCGGTGAGCGCCAGCCGCCGCACCGCGGGCGTGAACGCCTCGCGCACCGCGTCGCCCCACGACTTCGCGTCGCCGCCGTGGTGGATCTCGTCGAGGATCACCAGCGTCTTGCGGTTCTCGGTGCGCACCCGGTGCAGCGTCGGATGGGCCGCGACCTGCGCGTACGTCACCGCGACGCCGTTGTAGTCCGACGAGGTGACGCCGGTGGTGTTGCGGAAGTTCGAGTCGATCTGGATCCCGGCCATGGCCGCCGCCGACGCCCACTGGTGCTTCAGGTGCTCGGTCGGGGTGACGATGGTGACCGCCTCGATCGTGCGGTCGGACAGCAGCTCCGCGGCGATCCGCAGGCCGAACACCGTCTTGCCGGCGCCCGGCGTCGCCACCGCGAGGAAGTCCTTGGGCTTCTGCGTCAGGTACTTGGTGAGCGCCCGCCGCTGCCACGCCCGCAGCGGGCGCGCGGTCGAGTCCTTCTCCGCGGGAGGTGCCCCGAGCTGCGTCCCCGTCATCGCCGGTCCTCCCCCTCGCTCAAGTGCTTTGACGTGCGAAAACCCTCACTGTGCCACCGACTTCCGTGTCGGCGGCTGCGGTGAGGGCACCGGAGCGAGTCTACCGGCCGGGTCCGACGGTTCCGGGCACCGGCACGGGTGACGTTCCCCGACACGCCCGGGTGCACGGGTGGTGACGAGCCAAATCAGCGCAGATGGACCATGCTGGACGAGTCATGGGTGAGGTGCAGCCGTCCGGAGGGGCGAAGGTGGTCCGCAAGGGGCCGTGGCGCCTCCTCACGCGCACGCTCGGCAAGGCCTGGGAGGGCAACATCTTCTCCGAGGCCGCCGAGGCCGCGTTCTGGCAGACGCTGTCGCTGCCGCCGCTGCTGCTCGGCCTGCTCGGCAGCCTGGGGTTCGTCGGCGAGTGGTTCGGCCAGAACGTGGTCGCGCAGGTGCACGACCGGATCATCGGCTTCTGCAAGACCGTCTTCAGCAGCAACGCCGTCCACGACATCATCGAACCGACCGTGAACAGCATCCTCACCGTCGGCAAGGGCGAGATCGTCTCGATCGGCTTCCTCATCTCGCTGTGGGCGGGTTCGTCGGCGATGTCGTCGTTCGTGGACGCGATCACCGTCGCGCACGACCAGTACGGCGTCCGCAACGACGTCTGGCAGCGGATCTTCGCGCTCCTGCTGTACCTGTGCGGCCTGGTGATCCTGGTGGTCGGGCTGCCGCTGCTGGCGATCGGCCCGGACCTGCTGCCGGAGTTCTTCCCCACGGAGTGGCGCCCGACCGTGACGTCGTGGGTGAGCACGCTGTACTTCCCGGCCCTCGGCGCGATGATCACCCTCGCGCTGACCACGTTGTACAAGCTCGCGCTGCCGCGGAAGCTGCCGTGGCACCGCGGGCTGCCGGGCGCGGTGCTCGCCATGGTCGTGTTCCTGCTGTCCTCGGTCGGCCTGCGCGTCTACCTGAACTGGATCACCAAGACGGGTTACACCTACGGTGCGCTGGCCGCGCCGATCGCGTTCCTGCTGCTGATGTTCTTCATCGGGCTCGCCGTGGTCGGCGGCGCGTACTTCAACAGCGCGATCCAGGAGCTGTGGCCGGCGAAGGCGACCCGGCGCCAGCGGCGCAAGTGGCGGCGGCTGGAGATGGAACGCGCCTCGGAGCGGCTGCGTTCGGAGGAGGGCCGCAAGCTGCGGGACCGCTCGACCACGCCGCTGCGGCGCCCGCGCACCGAAGACGTCCCGGCCGACGGTGACGGCTCGGCCGACGGTGACGGCTCGGCCGACGGTGACGTCTCGGCCAACGGGGCTGAGCCGTCCGAAGAGGACACCTCGTCACCGAGCGCACCGGAACCGGCACCCAGCGCAGCCCGGGGTCGCGGATCCGCCCGGGGAACGACCCGGAATCCACCCCCAGGCTGAGTCGCTCCTCAGCAAAGTCGTGAAAGGCTCTTCCGGTCACTGACGCGCGGCACCGGTCGCCGCGTCGTTTCCTAGGGGGTTCCACGTCATGTCCGTGCTGGCCAGATTGAGCCTGCGCAACCGAAGCCTGATCGGCCTGCTCGCGCTGGTGGTCATCGGTTTCGGCGCCTTCGCGCTGCCGCAGATCAAGCAGCAGCTGTTCCCGTCGCTGCAGTTCCCGCAGGCCCAGATCGTCACCGCGTACCCCGGGGCGGCACCGGACGCGGTGGACCGGCAGGTCTCCGAGCCCCTCGAGGGCGGCCTCCAGGGGCTGAAGGGCCTGGAGCAGGTCACCTCGACGTCGTCGGACGGCGTTTCGCGGGTCGTCGCGCAGTTCGAGTTCGGCACGGACATCGACGCCGCCGTCTCGCAGATCCAGCAGGTGGTGAACCAGGTCCGGCCGCGGCTGCCGCAGAACAGCGAGCCCGCCGTGTCCGCGGGCAGCACCGACGACCTGCCGGTGGTGCTGGTCGCCGCGGGGACCACCGGAGACCCGCAGGCCCTCGCGCCCGCGCTGACCGACCAGGTCGCGCCGGAGCTGCGGAAGATCGAGGGCGTCCGCACGGTGACCGTCACCGGCGTGCGCCAGCCGCGCGTCACCATCACGCTCGACTACGCGAAGCTCGCCGCCGCGGGCGTCGACCCGGCGTCGATCGCCACCACCCTGCAGACGGCCGGGGCTGCGGTGCCGGCCGGCACGCTGACCGAAAACGGCAAGACGCTGTCGGTACAGGTCGGCGGTGGACAGACCACTGTGGACAGTCTCCGTGCGCTGTACCTGACTCCCGGGGCCGCCGGGCGGACGAGCGCACCGGCGAGGGGACCGGTGAAGCTGGGTGACGTCGCCGACGTCCAGGCCGGGTTCGCGCCGCCGACGTCGATCACGCGCACCAACGGCAAGCCCAGCCTCGGCCTCTCGGTCACCATGGTGGACAACGGGAACGCCGTCGCCATTTCCGGCGCGGTCCGCGACAAGCTGCCGGACCTGGCGAAGAAGGCCGGCGCCGAGATGAGCGTCGTGTTCGACCAGGGCACGCCGGTGAAGGACGCAATCAGCGGCCTGACCACCGAAGGCCTGCTGGGGCTGGCGTTCGCGGTCATCGTCATCCTGCTGTTCCTGCTGTCGGTGCGCTCGACGCTGGTGACCGCGGTGTCGATCCCGCTGTCGGTCGTCGTCGCGCTGATCGCCCTGTGGACCGGTGACCTGTCCCTGAACCTGCTCACCCTCGGCGCGCTGACCATCGCGATCGGCCGGGTGGTCGACGACTCGATCGTCGTGCTGGAGAACATCAAACGGCATCTGACCTACGGGGAGGACAAGCAGCGCGCGGTGCTCGACGGCGTCCGCGAGGTGGCCGGCGCGGTGACGTCGTCCACCCTGACGACCGTCGCGGTGTTCCTGCCGATCGCGTTCGTCGGTGGCTTCGTCGGCGAGCTGTTCTCGCCCTTCGCGATCACCGTGACGGTGGCACTGCTGGCCTCGCTGCTCGTTTCGCTGACCGTGGTTCCCGTGCTGGCGTACTGGTTCCTGAAGCGGCCCGCGGTTCCGGCGGACGCCGTCGAGGCCGAGCGGGCGCGGAAAGTGGCCGTCGACAAGGAGCGCCGCAGCATCCTGCAGCGCGCGTACCTGCCGGTGATCCGGTTCGCGACGCGGCGGCGGCTGACCGTCGTCCTGCTGGCCCTGCTGATCTTCGCGGGCACGGTCGGGCTCGCGACGCGGCTCGACACCAACTTCCTCGACCAGTCCGGCGGCACCACGCTGAACATGACGCAGAAGCTGCCCGCCGGCACCAGCGTCGAGGCGAAGGAAAAGGCGGCCACGGCGGTCGAGCAGGCACTCGCCGCCGAGTCCGCGGTGCAGACGTACCAGGTCAGCGTCGGCGGGGGCGGTCCGTTCGGCTTCGGCAGCGGCACGTCGACCAGCATCTCCGTCACCGTCGCGAAGGGCACCGACCTCAACGCGCTTTCGGACCGGCTGCGCGCGAAGCTGACGTCGCGGCCGGAGCTGGGCGAGATCAAGGTCGGCGCGGCCGCGTCCGGGTTCAACTCCGACCAGGTGTCGGTGACGGTGACCGCGCCGTCGGAAGCGGCGCTGAAGCCGGCGTCCGACCAGGTGGCGCAGGCGCTGCGCGGGGTGTCCGGGCTGACCGAGGTGACCAGTGACCTGGCCGTCGGCTCGCCGCGGGTGCAGGTCGAGGTGGACGACGCCGCGGCCGCCGCGCACGGGCTGTCGGCGAGCACCATCGGGCAGGTCGCCAACCAGGCGATCGCCGGGCGCACGGTCACGCAGCTGCCGGTCGGCGGCCAGCGCACGGACATCGTCCTGCGCGCCGGCACGGCACCGGTGACGGTCGACCAGGTGAAGGGCCTGCCGATCCCCGGCCCCACCGGCGTCGTCCGGCTCGACGAGGTCGCGAAGGTGTCCACTGTGGACGGACCGGCGTCGGTGCACCGCACCGGCGGCGATTTGAGCACCACGGTGACCGCGAAGAACACCGGTGCCGACCTGAGCAAGACCACCGCGGACATCAAGTCCAAACTGGACGGCCTGACGTTCACCGGCGGGGCGGCGTACTCGCTCGGCGGCGTCAGCCAGGACCAGCAGGAGGCGTTCTCGAACCTGTTCCTGGCGCTGCTGGCGGCCATCGCGATCGTCTTCCTGATCATGGTCGCGACGTTCCGGAGCCTGATCCAGCCGCTGATCCTGCTGGTGTCGATCCCGTTCGCGGCGACCGGCGCGATCGGGCTGCTGCTGGTCACCGGCACCGCGCTCGGCCTGCCGTCGCTGATCGGCATGCTGATGCTGGTCGGGATCGTGGTGACCAACGCGATCGTGCTGATCGACCTGGTCAACCAGTACCGCGCCGAGGGGATGAGCGTCACCGACGCCGTCACCGAAGGCGGCCGGCGCCGGTTGCGGCCGATCCTGATGACCGCGGCGGCGACGATCTTCGCCCTGGTCCCGATGGCGCTGGGCATCACCGGCCAGGGCGGGTTCATCGGCCAGCCACTGGCGATCGTGGTGATCGGCGGCCTGGTCAGCTCGACACTCCTGACCCTGGTCCTGGTCCCGACCCTCTACACGATGGTCGAGACCGGCAAGGAACGTCGCAAGGCCCGCCGAACAGCCCGCCGAACCCCGGCCCAAGCCCCGGAGTCGGAGTCCCTCAACCCGGAACTCGCGTGATCTGAGCCGGAACTCGCGTGATTGGGGCCGGGACTCGCGTGATTGGGGGCGGGAGTCGCGTGACCGGGCGGGGGTGGGTATGCGGAAAG